>NZ_JBDOQS010000011.1:0-286107 GCF_039839285.1 Mucilaginibacter sp. CAU 1740
AAATGAGGCAGTATCTCTCTATGAACATACCTTATGGTTGTTGGGGTGACCATCTGCTCTCATCCCTTTTCACTTTATTTGATTGCTAATTTATCAATTGACAACAAACATAGGAGGGGTGACGAGCGCAGCGATGTCGGGGTGAGTAGTCTCTGCTAATGACCCACAACCACATCCCCGCTCGCTTCAACCTTATGCTTTATAAACCGCTTACCAATAAATACGATCAACAGGGCTATCACCGATGATGAGATCATCACCACCGACATAGGCAACGAGCTATGAATTTTAATAGCCGAGATCCCGATAGAAGCTCCTGCACCTACAGCCATTTGTGCGGCACCCATTAGTGCCGAAGCCGCCCCGGCGTTTTGCGTAAACGGAGCCAACGATAGTGCCGAAGTATTAGGCGCGCAAATGCCCACACAACATAGCACCCCAAATATCAAAGCGATGGTAGCGGCCATGCCAAACCAATGGTTAATGGAACCGATGAAAAACACGGTTGATATGATCACCATACAAACAACCGAAACATTAATCATCTTTTCACTTTTATATTTTTTGATCAATAAACTATTCAACTGGCTCGAACCGATAAAGCCAACTGATAACCCTGCAAACAGCCATCCAAACTCATTTTTTGTAAGATGAAAGCCATCAATAAAAACAATAGGCGATGCTGATACATAGGCAAATAAACCTGCAAAGGCGAAGGCCCCGCCAAAGGCGTAAGTTACAAATTGCGCGTCTTTCAATACTGTTAAAAAGTTGCCAATGATAGGGCCGGGTTTTAACGAATATGTGGGATCGGGTTGATAACTTTCGGGCAGGAGGAATATCACCGCTAATAGTATCAATACGGCGATTATAGTCAGTATTAGGAAGATGATTTGCCATTCGAAATGAGTACTGATATAACTGCCGATGGTAGGGGCCAGCATAGGGGATGCCCCAAGCACCAGGATCAACATCGAAAAAACTTTGGCTATGTCTTCAACCGGGAACAGGTCGCGTACCATGGTCATGGCGGCAACGCTGGCTGCGCAACTGCCCACGGCCTGGAAAAAACGTAGTACAATTAATGTTTCGAGCGAGGTGGCAAAGAAGCATCCCATTGATGCTACGATGTAAAGCCCAAGTCCCCAGTAAAGCGGTGGTTTACGGCCAAACCTATCCAACAGCGGGCCGTAAAGTAACTGCCCTGCACCAATACCAATAAAATAGCTGGATAGGGATAGCGTTACCTCATCGGTAGAAACATGCAGGTATTTACCGATGGCCTCGAAAGCAGGCAGGTACATATCGATAGAAAAAGGCCCAAGTGCGGTAAGTGATCCTAATATCAGGATCAGGACGAAATATTTTTGTTTGGTCATGTTTTGTTTTGAATCTATGGCCATAGTTGATGGTCCACGGTGGTATTGTTGCTGGATAGTGGTATTTAGGATCTGTTGATCATCTCCAACAGACTAACCCTAAAAAGCCTCGCCTAAATTAAGACTAATTGACGAGAAGTTGCGGCTTACTCCGTAATCGAGACTGATATTGGTTCCCGATTTTTTGTTGAACTTAAACCTTAACCCGGTACCACCAGCTGGGTGCCAGTACATAAAGCTATGATCCTGAGGTTCGGTTACGGCATTAACGTTGGCAAATAATACAAAACCTAATAAACCATTACGGGTAATATCCCGTCGATATTCAGTTTCGAAATAAACCAGCCTGTCGCCGCGATAACGGCTTTGCGGAAAGCCCCTGCCCGAGCGTTGGTAAGGCTCCCAACCTAAACTTGGCAGGTTGAGGTAGGGGGTACGTGGGCCGAGGGTTGTCCAGTAAAACGCCCATAAGGCCAGCACATTTTTCTGTCCACCGTGGCTTAGCTGTATGTATTTGCGGGTATCGATATAAAGGGACTGCCAGTTGGTATGGCTGCCGAATACTTTGCTGTTTACCCGGTAAACAACGTTGGCATAAGCACCCGGCAAGGGATTAATGGAGTTTTTACGCGAATCGTAAAGCAGGTTAAAGGTAACGCCCGACGAAAAAGCATCCTGATCAGCAGCGGTACCATACTGATAGCCCGTAAACTTGCGGAGGTTTTGATCGCCGTTACTCTCTATGTCCATATAATAATCCAGGTTGTAGCCCAAACCGACGTAGAAGTAGGGTTTTACCTGCTTCAAAAAGCTTTGGTAAAAACGTAGGTAATTGTAGTTTACCAGGAACCTATCCATCGGGCCTTGATTACCGCCAAGCCCCCAGGTGTATTGCGGGTAAACCATCAGGCGGGTATCGCCCTGGATATTCCATTCGTTATTGGCCAGCCAGATGTTTGAGCGGATGGGCAAACCATATCTTCCCCTAAAATTGAAATAAGGAGTAAAAACTAAACTGGAGATATTAGTTGTTTCCTGGTCGCCGAGGTAAAAGCCAGCGGTGGTTGAAGTGAAGAGCGCTTTACCGCCGCTACGCCCATCGCTTGATGTAGTGGGGAAGAAGGAAAAATAGACTGTCTTTTTTTGCGCAGGTGTTTGCCGGGGCTTGATATTAAAAAGTGAGCGAAAAATATCGATCACATCTCTTTGCGGCACGGTATCTTTTTTAAAGCCCGCGGTAGTATCGGCAATGCTTTGAGCCTGCATCGCTATCGGTATAAAACATAAAAGAAAAACCGATAGAGCTTTAACCATTGTTTATTAAACGGGAAATATTAGCTGCCTGTTTTACACGTTAACTATTTTTAACAATTACGCTTAAAATAGTGAAAACGCTTCAATTGGGCGGTTTTTATAACCTGTTTTTTACAATGGGCGCAATAAAAAGCCTGCAAACGTAAGGCTTGCAGGCTTTTAAATTTTTGCAATCAACCTATTTAATGATAGGTGGTTGTTTTGGTTACAGTAGTTTTAGTAGTGGTGTAATGATGGTGAGGATGTGCCCTACGCCAGGCTATACGTGCCGCACGTTTTCTTTTCTCTTCACGGCGACGGGCTTCATTACCTATAATGTAACCACCACCTGCACCAAGCGCGCCGCCAATTAGCGCACCGCCTGCGCTATGTGTGGCCAAGCCACCTATAACCGCGCCACCGGCACCACCTATAATGGCGCCTTTGCCTTGCTTACTAATTCCTTTTTTAGTTTGAGCGCTTGCATTGGTATTGATCGAGATCATCAAACCCATCATCAGGCTCATATATATCATTAACTTTTTCATAACGGTATGTGTTTAATAAGTGTTAACTGAAAACACCTATACAAATAGCAGGCCGTTTTTAATTAATGAAACGTCATTTTAAAAAATCCATTACCTCTTTGGCAAATTCGGGCGTGCGGCTGGCCGCGTTATGATCGCCTGGAACATGGGCCAGTTTGGAGTTGGGAATCATCTTGTTTAAAGATACTTCATCTCCTCCGTCATGGTCTTCGGTGCCGTTAATGATCAACACGGGTATCTTTACCTTAGCTAATTCTTTTGCACTGGTTGATGGTTGCCATTTTTGCTGATAAGCCAAAGCCAGCTCATCAAAAGGGTTGCTGCGGATGTATTTAACCATGCCATCAACATCATGAAAGCTGGTATCGCCCATTAATGCTTTATATGCATGAATACGGCGCGGCCATTCGGGATTGGTGTAAGCGTCAGCCATGCCGCCCATTACCGCTTTTTGTACACGCTTGTCCAACACAAAAACCCGCGAGGTAATTATGGATCCGCGCGAGTAGCCAACAACGTCATACTTTTTAAGGCCAAGTGTTGTGGCCAGGCCCATAATATCTTTTGCTTCGGCATCGTTGGCGTAACCGGCATCGGTATGTGGTTTGTCCGATCGGCCATTGCCGCGCTGATCCAATATCACCACTTTGTATCCTGCGCTGAGCAGATCATTGTAAAGCTGTCCTTTTTTCCAGCCTTCGCCCGTGCCCGAAAAGCCGTGTACAAGGATAACCGGGAAGCCCTCGCCTTTAACCTCATAATAAATTTTAACACTATCCGGGGCTGTATAAAAATTACCCGGCGATGGTGCCTGCTGGGCAAAGGCCCTACCGCCTGTTATCAGCATAAAAAACAATAAAACTACGCCAGCCAATATTTTTTTCATGTTTTGGATGATTTACTATTTAACAAACAAATTCAATATGGTTACCCCGATAAGCCCGATAACTGAGACAAGTGTTTCCATCATCGACCATGATTTGATGGTATCTTTTATACTCAAGTTAAAATACTCTTTATACAACCAAAAGCCCGAATCATTAACGTGTGAAAACGCGAGGCTGCCAGCACCTATCGATAGCACCATCAGGTTCGGGTTAACATGGTTTTGAATAACCAGGGGGGCTACAATACCTGCAGCCGTTAACCCCGCAACCGTTGCGGAACCAAGGCTGATACGGATGATGGCGGCAATAACCCAACCCAGTAACAGAGGCGGTAAATTAAGGGCCTGTAACTGATCTGCAATTTGGGTGCTTACGCCGCTGGCGGTCAGCACTTCTTTAAACGCACCTGAGCCGGCTATAATAAGCAGGATAAGGGCAACATCTTTAACCGCTTCGGTAAAATTACCGGCAAGCTGGCCCATGGTTTTACCTTGTTTAATACCTAAGGTATAAGTGGCTACCATTAAAGCTATTAACATTACTATTGATGGATCGCCAAGAAAGGTAATGATCTTTGCGGCATTAGGATCTGTAACGTGAAGGAAAGGGAAGGCTGCGGTAAGCATTAGCAGAATAACCGGCAACAAAGCGGTTAAAAAGCTGTTGGCCGCGCCGGGCAGTTTATCTTCGGGCAGCTCTTCGGCACGGAAGGTTGCCAGCGGTTCGGATGGGATTTTTTTAAGAAAGTGTGCGAAAACCGGCCCCGCCAGAATAACTGCAGGTATCGCAATCATCAATCCGTAAATAAATGTGGTTGCCATATTGCCATGAAATAAAGCCACTAAGGCAGATGGCGATGGGTGAGGGGGCAAAAAACCATGCGTAACCGATAAGGAAGCCAACATAGGTAAACCGATATAAACCGCGGGCAATTTGTACTTATAAACTACCGAAAATATAAGCGGCACCATCAATACAAAGCCGATGCCGTAAAACAAGGGAATGCCTATTATAAAACCGGCTGCAACCAATGCCAGTTGGATGCGCTGTTCACCAGCAGTTTCTCCTGGTTTTTCAGCCGTATTGATCTGTTTTTTGCTCACCGCATTAACCAGTACTTCCGCAATTTTTTGGGCGGCACCGCTGGTGGCTACCAGTTTGCCTAACATAGCCCCAAGGCAAATAATAATGAGCAGCTGGCCTAAAATATCGCCCATGCCTTTTTGAACGGAGGCGGTTACTTTATTAACCGGGATACCTAACAATAAACCAGCCACAATGGATACCAGCAAGAAAGCTATAAATGGGTTAACTTTTAACCAGCTAACCAATAAAACGAGCAGAACGATACAAAAAAAGATAGTTAATAATGCCATCAGGTTACAGTTATAGGTAAGGCCTTGTGCCTGTTTCAGTTCCGCCTAATGTAATAACAAAAATTGAGTTTAAGATGTGGCTTGCTCAATGCTTTAAAAAATCAGGATTTTGTTTTAGTACGATTGTTTTATTAACTATTGGTTATTTATCGCTAATCGAATATCTTATTAAGGTAATTATTTCTTGATGGATTAATTATATTAGTTACGTGGTTACTGATATTGAAAAAAATGTTATTTTTGCGTACACTTATATCCGAGGAATATTTAAGCCCTAACACTTTTATTACAGTTTACTGTTTTAAGCAAGCGCAATACTTTTATACCTTTTCGGCCTTTTTAAAGAAGCATTTATGTTAAAGCGTGTTTTAGTATTGGATGACAACCAGGATATACTGGATATTGTACATGAAACGCTCACTTACGAGCAATTTGAGGTTAAAAGCACTTCAATCAGCGCAGAAGTCTTGCCCCTGATAGAAAGCTTTGAGCCGCACCTTGTGATTCTCGATTATCGCGTAGCTGGAACCAACGGCGGCGAAA
The DNA here is from genome assembly GCF_039839285.1 of Mucilaginibacter sp. CAU 1740. Taxonomy (NCBI): domain Bacteria; kingdom Pseudomonadati; phylum Bacteroidota; class Sphingobacteriia; order Sphingobacteriales; family Sphingobacteriaceae; genus Mucilaginibacter; species Mucilaginibacter sp. CAU 1740. The sequence goes on from NZ_JBDOQS010000011.1 coordinate 6,027, forward strand.
TTTGCAAGTCAATTAAAGTTCACCCTAAATTTAATAACACGCCGGTCATCATCTTTTCGGCCTATGTAAGTAATGATAGCGAATTGATAAGCTATGGTTGCGACGCTATTATTAATAAGCCGTTTGATCTGTCCGAACTGGTTGATAAAGTGAATAATCTTCTTTAGTCTTCCGTCACCTTTCTCTTCATTTATTTGTTTCTTATTATCTACGTTGATAAGCCGGTTTAAGCTTTATTTTACCATGGCTTGAGCTGCCGATTGCAAAAAAAATAAAAAACGCGTCTAAAAACCGTTTAACTTATAAATAAGCTGGAAAATAAGGCCTTAAATAGCATTGTTATCAATAATTAAGCTGTATGGTTAAAATATTCCTAAATGTTTTAACTTTGTGTTATTAGTTGAGCAATAATAAGTTAAATACAATAACCCCTGGTTGTATTATGGTACTGTTGATAAACGAAAATCCTAAAACTGAACAAAGGCAACTCCCGGTATGCCCCAAATGTAAATCCGAACTTGACAATCGGGTTCCAAGATCTTTTTTTGTAAAAAATCTCCTCTTTTTCCTGCCGCTAAAACGTTACATGTGTTACAAGTGCCAACGTAAAAGGTATATATTACGTTAAATTAAAAAATTTTCTTAATAATATAATATCGCGTACTTATACGCACTTTTATTTTTTTTCTTCTTTTCTAATGGTATAGATATTGTACTTTGGCTTTCCATTTGTAATAAAATCCTGTGATAGAAAACGAAGTAAAGCCAAGAAAGGTATATTATTGTCCGAAGTGTGGAAGCCCTTATCATTTCCAGATGAAAAGAAACTGGTTTGTAAAAAACATCTTGTTTTTTTTACCAGTTAGAAAATATTTTTGCGCTAAATGTAAAAAATCTGCTCACGTATTTATAAATAAAGATTAACCACTCTGTAATCTTTGCCTGGTATGATAATTAGCATAGCGTTGCTTTTGCCGGTTATTATTCTGATATTTTGGAATCCCCGACCTTATTTCCATACAATGTAGTAAACAGGTGGCGTTGAGCGCTCCTTTGTTACACCCAAATCAGGGCGTTTTCAATATAATTACCCTCGTGTTATTTAAGGCGTTTAACCTTGGTATAATTGGTATGAAAATTGTGTAAAACTAATAGTTGTTATTGGAAAATCATTATCCTATTTATAACCAAACCTGTTTTGCAGATACTTTAATTTTATACATATGAGACGGATATTAGCGGTGGATGATGACAAGGATATTTTAGATATCATACGATATATTTTGGAGGAGTCGGGTTACGAAGTAGATGTATTGGCAGATGGTGCCAAACTCTTTGACCACGTTAAAAATTATACCCCAGATTTAATTTTATTGGATATTATGTTGGGTAATCTGGATGGGCGTGAGCTTTGCCGCAAACTGAAGGAAGGAAACGACACTAAAGCTATACCTGTTATTTTAGTTTCGGCCAGTCATAATCCCGGCAAACTTGGCCAGGAGGGTGCTCCTAACGATTTTATAGCCAAGCCTTTTGATATTGATGATTTGCTGGGCAGCATAAGCAGGCAACTGAACAACGCCGCCTGATCATAAAAAAACAAGGCAGGATACTCGCTACCCCGCCTTGTCAAATCAAAACAAAAAAATCAAAAACTAAACATTTATATTAAATGCGCGGTCTCTTTTAGCGCGGTTACGCAGCTTAAAGAATATGATAAGGTTTAGGAAATGCATACCGCCTAATATTAAAATTATCCACCCCACTTTATAGCTCAATACCTCAACTACAGTTTGCATATTGGCTATATTTCCGTACTCTTTTAAGGCCAGGCTCATGTAGCCTATATTTACCAGGTAAAAGCCTACTACCAGTAGCTTATTTACAGAATCGGCCAGTTCCTGGTTGCCGTGAAAAATATCTACCAAAAATATCCTCCCGTTTTTAAACAGCACTTTGGCAACCCAAACGGTTAAGGCTATACTTGCCAGCAGGTAAACAACATAGGTTAAAATAAAGTAATTAATGATGTTGAGGTTTTATTTATTATTAACTATTTAGAATTTTCAGTAAAAAATGAAATTTTAAATCAAAAAAATTATTTGAACACTTTTAATATCGAACCAAAAAACCAGTTCTCTTCTGCCTTAAGCATCATATCTAAAGTTTTATTTACGTTGCCGGCAAGTTTGTTAATATCTGTTACCGATGTTTTAAATGTTTTGAAAGCCGGATCCTTTTCATCGCCTTTTACCTCACTTAACTGATCAAGTATTTTAATGATAGGGGTAAGCTCGCGCTTTTTGCGTTCTTCGGCAACGCGGCGGGCTATGATCCATACATCTTTTTCGGCGTAAAAATATTCTTTACGTTCGCCGGTTTTGTGTTGCTTTTCAACCAGGCCCCAGTCAATCAGATCGCGCAGGGTCATATTGGCGTTACCGCGCGAAATGCTGAGTTCGTTCATTACCTCTTCGGTGGTCAGGGCTTCGGGCGAGATCATGAGCAAGGCATGTACCTGGGCCATGGTGCGGTTAATGCCCCATTCAGATCCCAGCTTGCCCCATGCTTCAATAAACTTTAACCTTGCCTCTGCCAATTCCATGCACAAATATAGTTATGTTTTTAAACTTTCAAAAAAAAATGAAAATAAAATAATTCCTGACTGATTAAGCCTTCGTTGCAAAATGTTACTGCGCTCTTAAAGCCGTTACCCGTGCGCCATCAGGCCCGGTGCTTTCAAAAACAATTTTGCTTTCGGTGAGCTCAGAAACTGTAAACACAAAATTGCGTGTTTTATCATCAGGCAGCTTTTCGGTAACATTGAGATTGGCATGGTTTAAAGTGAATGAACCGTGCGATAAAAATTTACCTCCCCATACAATAACATATTTCATTTCGGGGGTAAACTGTATATAAGGTACGTTGGCATCCAGTTCTGCCTGTTTCATAGTATCTGGTGGGGTGGCATGCGGATGTTCCAGCTTCACATATTTCCATTTACCGGTTAATGTGGTAACCGAAACTGTTGGTCCGCAAGATGTAAGGAACAATGCTACAGCGGCAAGCAATAGAAAACCTTGTTTTATCATAGTAAGGATAATTGATGCCTAAAGCTATATAATTACCCCCGGAAATAAAAAAAATTAATAGACGAATGACTTGGGGAGGTAGAGATAAATCTAAGCGAATTACATAAATCTTGTTGTAGAGCTTGGGTTGGCATCTTCTTTAAATAACGAACTAATTATAGCGTCAAAAATTCGTGTAATTCGATTAAATTTAGACAGCCAGAAAAGCATTCGTGTCTATTTATTTTTTAGGCATCTTATTCGTCCTTTCCTCTGCCTTTTTCACTTCATCCTTTTCGCTCAACGGGCCTTCGGTTTTAAGCTCTTTAGCTTTCGGGCCAGATGGATGGTTAATTCCCTGTCCCTCTTTCGGAGTGTTTTTCGCGATACTCATAACGGTAATGTTAAGTGGGCATTAAACAATGTACTATCTATCTAACTTCTACGTCAATTAAAATGTTTTCTATAAAAGTTACTTAAAATTTACTTTCTGTGTATCAATTAATTACATGGATTTGACCTTCCGTTTAAAATATTTTTAACTTTTTTAGTAACAAAGCAATAGCGCAAGTGTCTTAATGACACTATATAGCCAAGGTACTCTTCCAGGTAAGCTATAAGTATTGTGAGGGCCCGCACCTTAAGGGTTCCGTTAATAAAAAAATCAAAAACAATCTTTAAAAAAAATGGACAATCTAATTGTTAGTCTGTGGTGGGTTATACCCGTCATAGTGTTAGTGCTGATGTACAAATTTGTTTTGCGCGTGTTTTGCGGTATGGTGATCGTGCCTGATAACCGTATCGGTTTGGTGATCAAAAAATTCACCCTATCGGGCAACACCCGGCTACCCGATGGCAGGATCATTGCCACCAATGGCGAGGCCGGTATGCAGGCCAAAGCACTTGCCCCGGGCCTGTACTGGCGCATGTGGCCATGGCAGTTTACCATTAATATGGAGCCTTTTACCATTATTGAACAAGGTAAGCTTGGGCTGATCAAGGCTAAAGATGGGGCATCGTTTGATACCGGCCGTGTACTGGGTAAACCGGTTGAGTGCGATAAGTTTCAGGATGCTATAGCGTTTTTGGATAATAAAGGTCAAAAAGGCCCGCAGGCAGCGTTTTTAACGCCGGGTAGTTATCGTATCAATACTTTTTTGTTCGAGATAGAGATGGTGCCTATTACCCAGATCCATGAAAATAAGGTGGGTATTGTTACCACGCTGGATGGTGAGCCGCTTGAAAAAGGTGAGATAGCCGGCGAATCTGTAGCCGGGCATAAAAACTACCAGGATCCTATCGCGTTCATTAACGCCGGCGGCCGCAAGGGTTTGCAGGAGGATGTAATACTGGCCGGTACTTATTACTTAAACCCATGGTTTGTAATTGTTGAGCAGGTTGATATGACTTACATCCCTATTGGTTATGTAGGTGTGGTTAACTCCTTTGTTGGCCCCGAAGGTTTGGATACCAGCGGCGATAACTTTAAACACGGTAATATAGTTAAGCGGAACCAAAAAGGTGTTTGGGAAGAACCGTTAGACCCTGGTAAGCACCCGGTTAACATATACACCCATGCGGTTGAAATTGTGCCAACAACCAATATCGTACTGAACTGGGCCGATAGCCGTACCGAAGCGCACGAACTGGATAAAAACCTGTGTACAATTACAGTGAGATCAAGCGATGGTTTTACATTCAATTTGGATGTATCGCAGATCATTCACGTGCCACGTAACGAAGCGCCAAAGGTAATTGCCCGTTTTGGTAAAATGAAAAACCTGGTATCGCAAGTGTTGGAGCCTACTATTGCCAACTATTTCCGTAACTCGGCTCAAAAAAGTGATGTGATCGGCTTTTTAGCCAATCGTATCCAAAGGCAAACAGATGCCCGTGAGCACATTGGTGCGGTGTTAACCACCTATAACGTAATTGGCGTGGATACCCTGATAGGCGACATTGTGCCACCAGCCGCATTGATGAAAACCTTAACCGACCGTAAGCTGGCCGAAGAAGAAAAGGTTACTTACGAAATTCAGCGCCATGCACAGGTTGAACGTAAGGAATTTGAAAGTGCCCGTGCCGGTGCCGATATGCAGCCTGAGGTAGTAAAATCAACCCGCCAGGTTGAGATCAATACCCAGATGGCTGCCTCAAGGGTTGCTGCATCAAAAGGTGAGGCCGAAGCTAAAACCATCAACGCCAAAGCCGATGCCGAGGTAAGGATCACGATAGCTAAAGCAGATGCCGAAGCCAAAACAGTGAACGCCAAAGCCGATGCCAACGCTACCGAGGTGAATGGTATTGCCGAAGGTGCTAAGATCAAAGCGATAGGTTTATCAGAAGCTGAGGTTACCAAACAAAAAACCGAAGCCATGGGTACCGAGCAATACGCCATAGTACGTGTGGCCGAAGCTTTAGCTGCCGCCGGTATCAGGTTAGTGCCTGAAATATTGGTGAGCGGTAAAGATGGCGGAAGCGGTGGCATGATCGACGCATTGATAGGTACCGAAATGCTCAAAAAACTTCAGATAGAAAATGAAGGCAAAAGCAAATCAGCCCCCAAAGGCGAATAATTGAAAAATAGTGATGCATAAAAATTTGCAGGCAGGTTATGAAATCCCTGCAAATTATGCATCATGGTAAAGGTTTGTGATAAGAGATTTTTGAAGGAAGAGTACATGAAATTTCAAAATCCTAAACCTTTTGTGAGAGAGATTAGAGGTTGGTTGACCAGAGATTAGTCTGGAATAGCCGATCAACGATAATACGTTCTTTATGCCTAAACCTTATCTAAGTGATAAGAGGCCGGAGAGCAGTTCTATCTCCGGCCTAAAGAAAATGAGTTCTTTATACCTAAACCTTATTTTCTACTATCAGAGGTTGGTTTTCCAACTACACTGAAATAATTGACGAGGCTTTTAACCTAAACCGATCAATGACAAAGGCACCCGCGAGGGTGCCTTTGGTGTTTATAAGCTTATGCGGAAGTCATTCGAAATAAAAAAGGCATCCCAAAAGATGCCCTGATAAATATCTAAAAGAGACATAACTTCTAATCTCTATCTCCGCAATTCCTTCACCTCAGTCTTCAATTCTTTAAGCTGTTCCTGTGCCTGGCGGTTTTCTAAATAAAAATATATCGCGAAGCCTAAAAATATCTTGCCTAATACAAATATGGCAGCAAATACATAACGCCATGCTTTGTGCAGGCGCATGTGGCTTGATGCTCCTTCAACTTCAATGTATTGATCGGCGGCCGGCGCTTTTGGCTGTCCGTTGTAGCCATTATCTGAAGTGCGAAACTGTACCGGTTTGTTTTGTCGTTCTTCACGCAAAATGAGGTCGTTGATCTCATCTTCAATTTTGTTCCAGGTTCCAGGCGGAGGCATGATGGCCGCGTTTTGCGCCATTTTTTCCATGTCTATCTCCAGTTGTTTTAGCGCTTCGTTTACTTCGGGGTACTTGGCTTTCATGTACATGAGTTCCTGCACCTCTTCGTCAGTAGCGCAGCCCATCACAAACACCTCCAGTGCGCCACTATCTATGTAATCTTTCATTGTCCCTCCCGTTGCGGATAATGGTAAAACATTCTTTTAATATCCTTCTGATCTCCTCGTTACTCCTGCTCAGTTCGGTAGCTACTTGTACCGTAGTTTTACATTGATAATGGACAGCGTAAAATACCTGGCGTTGCAAAGGATCCATCATGGCAACATATTTATTGTTTACCGATGGTTGAATGTTTTGCCAGGCTTGCCTGTCGGTTTCATTATCTAATGTTTCAAAAAACTGCGATAGCTTTTTGCGGGCCATCATTTGCAGGCGACATAAGGCATTAACGCCGGTTTTCAAAAAATCATCTATCTCGTTGGGCACATCATTAAAAACAGCTACGAGATACTGTTCTGCAACAGACTGATTTTTTACCACTTCGAAAATATAGCCAAAAAGCTTAGCCGCATAGTTGTTGTACAACGTGCTGACAGCTAATAACTTGCTTTGGCTCATTGAGTCCGAAGTTTGCCACTGCGTATTCAAATTGGGGGTCAATTAATTAGTGTAAAGTAAACAATCTATCAAAGATATTAAATATACAACTTTTGCAAAAAGAATTTGTACTCTGTTTGGTTGTATGTTGTTTTTGTAATTAGTTAAAATACAGTGTTGTACGTAACCTGAATTATTTAGATACATGTTTTATAAAATAGCTGTAACAAGGCAATAATAACCGTGTCATATAGGTGTATTTAAGTGTAAAATGTGTATGCAAACATCGGCTACTTCTGCTACTTCTGCTTTTTCTACTATTATAACTAATGCCCCATCTCCGGCAAAACTGTTTTATATTGATAATTTAAAAGTAGCGCTTACTGTGCTGGTGATATTGCACCATACATTTATTACCTATGGCGCGCCGGGTGGCTGGTATTTTACCGATAAAACCACACATACGGCAGCACTTATCCCCATGACCATATTTGTTGCCACCAACCAGTCGTTTTTTATGGGCTTATTCTTTTTTATTTCAGCCTATTTTACAGCTTCGTCTCTGCAGAAAAAGGGTGCGGTACGTTTTACTGCCGATAGGTTAAAGCGGCTTGGTATCCCGCTGATATTTTATTCGTTCGTTTTGTCGCCGGTATTGAGTTACATTGTTTATCGCTTTACGGATAAGCACAATATTACCTACTTACAATACCTAAGCGGTTTTGATGGATGGATCGATTTTGGGGTGCTGTGGTTTGTGGCTGCTTTGTTGCTGTTTAGTTTGATTTTTGTGTTGATTAACTTATCTGGCCCAAAAGAAACTGTTCCTCTTCAAAAATCACCAACAGCATTAAAGATCATTTTATTTGCAGCCGGTTTATCAGCAGTAACCTATTTGGTAAGAATTGTTTTTCCGATAGGATGGGTGCTAAAGCCAGTCGGTTTTCAATTAGGCCATTTTCCGCAATACATAGCTATGTTTTGGATAGGTATTGCAACATCCCGCAACAACTGGCTTAATGACTTTGAATATAAAACCGGTAAGCTTTTTGCATGGCTTTCTGTAATAATGGTAGTGGTGATATTCCCGGTATTATTTGTTGTGAAAGAGGTTACGCATAGCCAGGTTGAGACTTTTAACGGCCAGGGCCATTGGCAATCATTAATGTATGCCTGTTGGGAGCAGTTTACCGGCATTTTTATTATGGTAGCATTAATAATTATCGCCAAGCATAAGTGGGCACGCCAGTCGACATTGATGAAAGCGGGTTCGAGGGCGGCTTTTGCGGTGTATATTTTCCATCCATTGCTGGTGATCTCGTTATCGGTTCTGGCTATCGGCTGGCCTATGGACCCTGCTTATAAATTATTGATAGTAGCGCCGCTGGCTGTAGCATTTAGTTTTCTGCTTGCGTATTTACTTACCAAAGTGCCGGGAGTAAATAAAATCATCTGAACAGATAAATTAACGCCGTTTAAGATGGTTGTGAGGATATTTAAAATAAAGGGTTGAGATTGAACCCGATTTAGTTGATCGATAGCTTTAAGATGTTATCGTGACCGCGTTCCGGAGTTGAGATACGGAACGCGTTTTTTGTTTAGCATGCCGTAGAATTTACTCACCCCGACTGCGCTTCGCTGGTCGACCCTCTCTCTGGCTACGCCGCAAAGAGGGTAAGAAAAAATATAAAAAAATCCCCTCTTTGCGCAGCAGAGAGGGGTGACAAGCGAAGCGAAGTCGGGGTGAGTCAACTCGTCGCTTTGAAAATATTGTTACTGTTTAGCCTTCAAACTATCTGCCTTAGCTTTATCCCTTTTCTTAAAAAATCCGCGCAGCAAAAAGTTATGTTGTGCAGCTTCCAGATCGTCGTTTAGTTTGATTGATGCTGCTTGTAAGTTATTAATGGCCGATTGGGTTTGTACCGCGGCTTTTTGATCGTTCAATAACACGCCTAAAGCATTATCGGTAGTATTGAGCTTATTGCTGGCCTTGGTAAGGTTTGCAGTAAGCGTTGCCGCGTTGGTAGCAGTTTGCTGTAATTGTGCAGCCGCTTGCTTGATCTGGCCGAAGGTTGCGGTATCAGTAAGCATTTTATCGGCAAGGCCGCCCTTAGTGTTCATTTTACGGCTAAACTGATCCAATTGTACCGCCATTAACGAGGCGCTTTGGGTTGTAGCTTGCAGGTTGCGCATAGCTGCACGCAGCTGTATAGCCATTGTGCTATCAGCTAACAAAGCACCTACGGTACCTTTGCCTTGCAGTATGTTATGGCTTAGCGCTTTAAAATCGGTGGTGATGGCAAGCAGGTTCTGGTTATTGTCCTGCAGAGTTTTCAGCATATCATCGGTAGAAAGCATTTTTTCTGATTTTAAGGTAGCGCCGTCTTCAATTACCGGGGCCTGCGGACTGCCGCCTTCTATCACAATGATCTTGTTGCCGATCAATCCGTCCGAGCCAATTTTTACCATGGCATTGCTGCGGATGTATTGCTGGGTAGCTTCATCAACATTTAAAAATACCTGTACTTCTGATGGGCCGATGAATTTGATATTGCTGATGGTACCCACTTTTACGCCCGAAAACCAAACGGCGTTACCTTTTTTCAAGCCGGCAACATCGGTAAATATCGCACTCAGTTTTATGTTTTTAACAAAGGCTTTTTGCTGGCCGCCAAGGGTGAATATGCCTAATATGAACAATACGAGGCCCAGTGCCAGGAATATGCCTACTATGATCGATTTTCTGTTATCTGCCTTATCCATGTGAATGATGGTGATATCGTGTTAACTATTGTTATTTAATAAAGTTGTAATCGTAAAAAGGTTTCACCCGCTCGTCGTCCGTAGCGAAAACTTCGTCGAATGTGCCGGTGCGTTGAAACTGTCCGTCAAGCAGCATGGCTATCCTATCGCCGGTTTGTTTGGCGCAGGTAAGATCATGCGTAATAATGATAGATGATGTATTATAGCGTTGCTGAACTTCGTTTATGAGGTCATTGATCTCGATACAGGTTATTGGATCCAGGCCCGCTGTTGGCTCATCATACAGCATAATTTCGGGATTGAGGATCAGTGTACGGGCAATACCGATACGCTTACGCTGCCCGCCCGAAAGCTCGGATGGCATCTGGTTAATGGTTTGCGAAAGACCGACAGCGTCGAGCACTGTTTCAACATTGGTATCGATCTCGCCGCGGGTAAGGTTACGGCGGTTACGCACCAGTGGAAACTCAAGGTTTTTTCGCACCGTCATACTATCATATAAAGCACTGTTCTGAAACGAAAATCCTATCCTGATGCGGAGAGCCTGTAATTCATCTTCGGTAATGGTAGCTATATTTTTTCCTAAAACTTCTACCTGGCCTTCATCTGGTTTCAAAAGGCCCGATACGATTTTGATGAGTACCGATTTACCTGTGCCCGAGCGACCAAGAACAACAAGGTTTTCGCCCTGGTAAAGGTCAAGGTCGATACCGCGAAGCACAGAATAATCCTGGAACGCTTTTTTCAGTCCCCTTATGCTGATAACCGGGTTGGTATGATCTACTTGTACTGCTGCCTTTTTCATAATTAAAATATTAGCGGAACCAGCCGGTTATCTGTACAATAATTACCTCTTCAATAAACACTAAAAACATAGCGGTAATAACCGCGCCGTTAGCTGCTTTACCTACGCCTTCGGTACCCTTGCTCGAGTTATAGCCCTGGTAGCAACCTACAATACCAATGGTAAACCCAAATACGATTGATTTGATGAGCGATGCCACAAAATCGGTAAAGGTTAATGGCTCAAATACCTCTTGTATAAAAGTTGTCCAGGTGGTGCCTTCGTTTTGGGTTACGTTTAAGTAGCCGCCAAACAAAGCCACAAAGCCTGTGTAAGTTGACAGGATTGGGATGGTAAGTGTGGTAGCCAATACGCGGGTACAAACCAAAAATTTAAAAGGTTTGGTGCCCGATACCTCCATGGCATCAATCTGCTCGGTTACGCGCATGGAGCCTAATTCGGCACCGATGCTCGATCCTACTTTACCTGATGCGATCAGCGCGGTAACCAAAGGTGCCAACGCGCGCATAATAGCGATGGATACCAGTGATGGTAGCCATGATTCGGCGCCAAATTGCGATAACGATGGCCTGGATTGCTTGGTGAATATCACACCTACTATAAAACCGGTTACCGATATGAGTGTAAATGAGCGTACGCCTACTTCGTAGCACTGGCGTATAACTTCTTTCAGTTCAAACGGTGGTACAAAAGCCTCCCTGAAAAAGCGAAGTATGAACTTGTTGATATTGTAAAGGGATAAAAAAAAGTCCATAAAGCTTTGTTTAAGCTTTGATATGCTTTTTGGTGTTCCCTTGGTTATGCTTTGCGTGTTGTCCATTAAAAAATGTACTGCTGTTTTGCGTTTATGGTTAATCTACAAAAAATAGCTAAGCTTTGTTTGCCTACCCCTTTATTTGGTTGTAGGTATAGCTGTGTGCGACTTTTTAAAGCTATTTAATAACACTCGACTTAATTATAAAATTGAAAGAAAAGTATCATTGGTGATTGCCGTATTTTGTTGATTTTGTGTGCGTTTTGCCGATGTTTTGGTTAATTTAAAATCAAATAATGTAAAAAAAGTATTATATCTTACCTGTGTATTAATTTACATTTGATATTAAGCCAATTATAAACCATTGCTACTAATTAAAGCCTGCAAAAGGCTTGAATAACAAGCGGGCAAATTATCAAATACAGTATTACCGGCAGGTTAAATTACAGCTAAATAAACTTTGACCGTTTGGGTTAAAAGTTAAAACTCAATTTGCCTGCAAACCTAAAAGTTTAAAATTTTAATAGCGTAGCATCGCTCTAAAATTATAGTTAATGAAGTGTAAAATTTTGATTGCTTACCTTGTAATGCTGCTTTGCCCGGCGTTATTGATGGCGCAATCAAACGCTTTCAGGTTTTCGCGGCTGGATATTACTAATGGCTTATCTCATAACCAGGTGAATTGTATCTATAAAGATAACAAGGGTTTTATGTGGTTTGGCACCCTCTCTGGGCTTAATAAATACGACGGCTATACTTTTAAAACCTATAAACACGCTGTTAACGATACCACAACTCTGGATGATGATTATGTAGTAAGCATAACTCCCGGCCCGGAAAATAAACTATGGATAGAAACACGCACAGGTTTTAATATTTATGATCCCACCACTGAAAAGTTTAGCCGGAACACCAAAGATTTCCTGTACAAAATAAAACTTTACGACCCCTACATCGCCGCCATAAAGCATGATAGGTTTGATAAATTCTGGTTTTTGCACCGTAACAAGGGGCGGGGGATTTTTAAATATGATCCGGTTTCCACTAAACTCATAAACCTAACCCATAAAGATAACAACGATAGTTCGATCTCGTCGGATATGGTTACCGATCTCTCTGTCGATTCGAGGGGGAATATCTGGGTGATATCCAATAGCGGTGTGCTGGAACGACTTGATCCGCGTACTTATAAAGTAAATTACCGAAGAGACTTGGGTAAGCTGCCACAGGGCTTAAGTTCATCGTACAAAATTTATATCGATAAGCAGGATGATATCTGGGCTTTTGTGCCGAGTTATTCATCGGGGGTGTTTTACCTCGATATGCAGAAAGGCGTATTTAAGCATTTGGGCAAGGGCGCGGCAGGTGTAGGTTTAAATACTGATGTGGTATCGGACGTGGTGCAGGATGATAACAACCGGATGTGGATCTCAACAGACCATGGCGGCATCAACCTGTTGAGCAAGAATGATTTCAGCATCACTTACCTGCTTAACCGCGAAGACGATAATAAAACCGTTGGCCAAAACAGCGTTACCTGTGTTTATAAAGATAACACAGGCATAGTTTGGTGCGGCACTTATAAACGTGGGGTGAGCTACTATCATCCAAACATTATAAAGTTTGCCACTTACACCCATCATTTAAGCGATCCGAACAGTCTGCCTTTTAGCGACGTAAATAATTTTGCCGAAGATAAACAGAGCAATATTTGGATAGGTACTAACGGTGGTGGCCTTATTTATTGGAACCGTAAAACAGGCAGTTTTAAGCAATATCTACATAATGCGGCGGATGATAATAGCCTCACCAATAACGTAATTGTAACCATGCTCCTTGACCAGGAAGGTAAGCTATGGATTGGTACTTACTATGGCGGGTTGGATTGTTACGATGGCAAAACCTTTAAACACTACCGCCACCAGGATGGCGTAGCTAATAGCATTTCAGAAAACCGGGTTTGCTCATTGATGGAAGATAGGACAGGCAACCTTTGGGTTGGTACGCTCTCGGCAGGTTTAAATAAACTGAACGCCCGGCGAGAGGTGGTGGTCAATTATAAGTTTGATGGCGATATTAATAAAAACAGCATTCACTCCAATTACATAAGCGCCCTGATGCAGGATAGGCGCAACAACATCTGGATAGTTACGGCCTATGGTGTTGATTTGCTGATGAACGGCACCAACCAATTTGTGCATCATCTGCAAAGTGATAAAGATGCCAATAGCCTGGTTAACAACAATACCAACAATATACTGGAGGATAGTAAGGGCTTAATCTGGATCAGTACCCGCGAGGGCCTCAACGTTTATGATCCCGATACAAAAAAGTTTATTTCGTTAACTAAACAAGATGGTTTGCCCGATAATACCACCATTGATTTGCGGGAAGATGAAAGCCATAACATTTGGGTGAGCACGCCTAACGGGTTATCCAACATTGTGGTAGATAGGAGCAGTCCCGCGCTTAAATTCCATTTCATAAATTATAATGAACTGGATGGCTTGCAAGGGCGTGAGTTTTCTGAAAACTCATCGGGCAAAACCCGTGAGGGTGAATTAATATTTGGTGGAGGTAATGGTTTTAATATTTTTAAACCATCAGCCCTAAAATTCGATAAAAGTCTTTCGAACTTGCTTTTTACCGATTTTCAGTTGTTTGATAAAAGCCTGGAGGTGGGGGAGAAGATAAACGGCCGGGTGATACTGCCGCAATCCATCTCTCAACTTAAGGAAATAACCCTTAATTACAACCAAAACGTATTTTCGATAGAGTTTGCCGCGCTTACTTATTTCAACCCCGATAAGGTAAAGCTGCAATACGCCATGGATGGTTTTTATGATGGCTGGATCACCGTTGATAATAAACTGCGCAAGGCCACCTATAACCTCGAACCCGGCGATTATACTTTTAAAGTGCGGGCAGCGGGTAACGAATTTTGGAAAGGCGGCCAAATAGCGCTTCATATCCGGGTGTTGCCGCCGTTTTGGAAAACTGGTTGGGCTTATGCTGTCTATGGACTGATCTTTATTGGTGTATTGTTTTACTTCCGCCAGCGTGGCATCCGGAAAATAAGGGAGCAATTCTCGATAGAAAAAGAACGTGAAGAAGCCCAGCGCATGCACGAACTTGATTTAATGAAGATCAAATTCTTCACCAACGTTAGCCACGAGTTTCGTACGCCGCTGGCCCTGATCATGGCCCCTGTTGACAAAATTTTGAAACAGATAAGCGATACGGATACCCGTCGCCAACTGGTAATGATCACCCGCAATGCCAAGCGCCTGCTAAACCTGGTTAACCAGCTGATGGATTTCAGGAAAATGGAATACCAGGAGCTGAAGCTTTATACGCGGAGCGGCGATATTATTAGCTTTATTAAAGATCTCTCATGGTCGTTTACTGATATCGCGGAGCAAAAGCATATTAAGTTTGTATTTGACACCGATACGGATAGTTTTATAACCAGTTTTGATCATGATAAAATAGAGCGGATACTGTTTAACCTGCTATCCAACGCCTATAAGTTTACACACGAGGGCGGGCAGGTAAGTGTATTGCTAAGTCTTCGAGACGGTGAAGAAAAAGTTGAGCACCAATTAGAGATCAGGGTGATAGATACAGGCATCGGAATCCCGGCAGATAAGCAAAGCAGAATCTTCGATCCCTTTTTTCAGCACGATATCCCTGGCTCTATGTTAAATCAGGGTAGCGGAATAGGTCTATCTATCACCAAAGAGTTTGTAAGGCTGCACAACGGTGAAATTTCTGTAGAAAGCGAAAACGGGCAGGGAAGCTGCTTTACTGTGTTACTACCACTACAGCAGCTTGATGAAAAGTTGTTTACCGATACCGGCAACCTGCTGCACCATCAAATTGAGTTTTTGGTTGAACCGGAGAGTCCTAAAGCCAGTCAGCCTAAAGAAAATCGCGATAGCAAAAAGCCGACGGTCTTATTGGTTGAAGACAATGAAGATTTCAGGTTTTACATAAAAGATAACCTTAAAGACGCCTTCAATATTATCGAAGCCGAGAACGGTAAAAAAGGCTGGCAAAAAGCCCTCGCCCAACACCCAAACTTGGTGGTAAGCGATATCAGCATGCCCGAAATGAACGGCATCGACCTGTGCCGCAAGATCAAGAGTGATGCCCGTACCTCGCACATCCCGGTTATATTGCTAACCGCCCAAACCGGCGAGGAACAGCAAATTAAAGGCCTTGAAACCGGTGCTACCGATTACATGACCAAGCCTTTTAACTTCGAGATCCTGCATTCCAAAATAAAGAACATTCTCAATCAGCAGGAAAAAATGCGCAAAACCTACCAAAAGCAGGTTGACGTAACACCAACCGAGCTACAGGTTGATTCGCCGGAGGAGGCTTTCATTAAAAAGGTTTTGCTGTTGATTGATGCCAATATCTCAAACCCCAACTTCTCGGTAGAGGAACTGAGCAGCGATATGTTTGTAAGCCGATATACCCTCTACAAAAAGATTCTGCAGATGACAGGTAAAACGCCTAATGAACTGGTGCGCTCTATGCGGCTTAAGCGGGCTGCGCAGCTGTTAGAAACCGGTCACCTTACCATTTCTCAAATTTGCCATAAGGTGGGTTTTAAAAGCCAAAAGTATTTTGTGCGGACTTTTAAGGCGGAGTTTAATAGTATTCCCTCTAAGTATGTGGCGGAATCTGAACCATGATTTTTTCTGGGATTACACCGATTGATTTTTTGATTACACCGATTTTTGACCGTTTTTTGATTTCGCTGATTTTTCTGAACCGGGATTTGGGCGGATTAAAGGATTAATAGGATTTGATTCCATTATTTGCAGTTGTTTTTCCTCCATCTGCCGCGGGTTTAGCGATAGCGTAACCCGTGGTGTACAATGGCTAAAGTTTTCAACTTTAGCCCCCATTCTCAAATATGCTTATCTCGCAGGTTTAAGCGTCCACGCTTGAACCATTTTAGAGGTAAGCGTCCACGCTTACCATACGGCATGAGCCGGGAGCGTGGACGCTCCTGCCTCGAATCATTCAAGCGAAGGACGCTTGAACGTGCGATGGGGGATTTATAAATCCTATTCTAAAACAACAATCTCTTAACCTCAATAAAACTTACCAGGTAATACTATTATCGCACCAAAACTCCTGAGCATCCTACCAAAACAGGTGCACATTTGTAACTATTTAATCCTTTTTACGGCAATTAATGTTATTAAGTATCTGATAATCAATATTTAAAATAAGGTTGACATTTGTGCCCCCATTTATCCACAACCGGGCTTTTCATTGCATATAATTTTACCATCGTTATAATAAATATTAACCACGTCCATATGCAAAAGCATTGGTTGATATAAGCCTAAAAAAATAACAAACCAATTAATCGTACAGGATAACCTTTAATACACGGCCTTAAATGGCGACGCTGCTTAGTGGCAATGTATTGATCTTTTTTACCGGTTTGCGCGCAAAACCGGCAAGGGTAGGTGGGGGAATATCCGGTCTGTAATAATAGTATAAACTTAAAATCACAATAAACCAATACAAACCAAATAATCAATTATGGGAAAATTTCTACGAATAGCCTTGCTGTTTTCCTTTGTGTTGATGTGCCTCCGGGGGACGGCGCAGAACCAGGGAACAGTGGTACAGGGTACGGTTGCCGACGAGAAGGGCGTTACCCTGCCGGGCGTTACAGTTGCTGTTAAGGATAGCAAAACAGCTGTAGTTACCGATATAGGTGGTAAGTTCCGGTTAACCTTACCGGCCAATGCCAAAATTCTTGTTTTTACCTTTATAGGTGCCGAAAAACAAGAAGTTGTTATCGGTAACAAAACAACTTTTACTATTACCCTAAAATCATCAACCACCGCGTTATCTGATATCAATGTGGTAGCTATCGGTTACGGATCGCAAAGACGTCAGGATGTTAACGGTGCTATATCATCGGTAAAAGCCGCCGATATCGCCAACGTTCCGCAGGCCAGTATCGATCAGATGTTGCAAGGTCGTGTTTCGGGTGTAACCATTACCCAAAATTCCGGCGCCCCAGGCAGCCAGACTTCCGTGCATATCCGCGGTATCACTTCACTTTCAGGATCGAACGAGCCGTTATATGTTATTGATGGGGTAGCTATATCAGGCGATGCTTTGAACCGCAGCACCAGCGGCCGCTCGGTGGCTTTGGGTAGCAACGATGAAGTGGGCGTTAGTCCGCTGTCATTGATCAACCCGAGTGATATTGAATCGATAGATGTGTTGAAAGATGCATCGGCTACAGCCATTTATGGTTCAAGGGCATCAAACGGTGTAATCATTATCACCACAAAACGTGGTAAAAACGGAAGTGCGCGCGTTGGCTACGATGGTTATTACGGTATCCAAACCCAGGGCAAATTGTTAAAAATGATGAACCTGCCGCAATACGCCAAGCTGCAAAACGAATTGGCCGATAATGTGCAGGTTGCCCGTCGGGCTGATTTTGCCAATCCTGATCTGTTGGGCGAAGGCACCAACTGGCAAAAGGAAGTTTTCAGAACCGCGCCGATGCAAAGTCACCAGGTTTCCATCTCCGGCGGAAAAGAAGGGACAGATTATTACATCTCTAATGGTTACTATAAACAAGATGGTACCATCATTGGTAGCCGTTTTAAACGCTACTCCATCCGCTCAAATGTAAACTCGCAGGTAAAAAGCTTTTTAAAATATGGTATGTCTATCGGCGGTACCCGTAACGAGGAAGACCGCGGACTGAGCGATAACAATGGTATCATTTACACCGCCTTGTTAAGCGCGCCGGATATCGCGGTGCGTAACCCCGATGGTTCATTTGCCGGTGCTATCAGCACTGGTCCTAATGCTAACGGTTACGGCGGCACGCCAAACGCGGTTGCACAGGCATCATTGCTTACCAATAACCTGATCCGCAGCAATGTGAACGGTAGTATTTATGCCGATCTGCGCATTACCCGCGATATCACCTTCCGCTCGGAAATTAACGGCGGTTTTGATTGGTCGAAAGCGCTTCAGTTTAACCCAACCTTTAAGTATGGTGATTATGAAAATAAAACAGCCAACTTAACCGAGTACTGGAGCAATTCGCACTACTGGACCTGGAAAGAGGTGGTTTCATTTAACCGTACCATTGCCAAAAAACATGTGATCAATGCCACTGTAGGTTACGAGCTAAACTACGCCATGTGGAACGGTATTACCGATTACGTGCAGAATTTTTATAGCAACGACTTGAAAACCCTTAACCTCGGCGACGCCAAATCGGCCCGTGTGGATGAATATCTGGGTAGCCAGGCTTTGCAATCGTTTATCTCTCGTGTTAACTACACATACAATAACAGGTATAGCTTAACAGTAACTTTCCGTTCAGATCAATCCTCAAAATTTGTAACAGGGAAACAAACCGGTTACTTTCCATCGGCTGCCGTATCATGGCGCTTATCCGAAGAGCCTTTTATGGCAGGCATTAAATCGGTTGCTGATAATATTAAGATCAGGATAGGTTACGGACAGGTAGGTAACCAGGGCATCCCTAATTATCTTTACGGCTCGGCTTTAAAGCCATCGGTTACAGGTTTCGGTACAGGCTTTTTGGTTGATAAGATCGCTAATCCTAACTTAACCTGGGAAACCGCCATTCAAAGCAATGCCGGTGTGGACTTTAGCTTGTTTAATAACCGCATTGATGCCACGTTCGATTACTTCGACAAAAAATCAGAAAAATTCCTGTTCCAGGCAGCATTACCGGCGTTTTTGGTGGGCGAGGGCGCGGCAGGTTCATACCTTGGTGGTGTTAATCCGCCATATATTAATGGCGGTAAGCTAAGCAATAAAGGTTTTGAGTTTACCATCAACAGCCATAATATCACCACCACTAATTTCAGGTGGAATACCACGTTGATTTTCTCGCACTATAAAAACAAAGTGCTGTCACTGGCAAACGGAACTCCGTTTATCTCTGGCAATATCACCAATGGCTTCCTTACAAGGGGTATTACCCGTACCGAGGTTGGCCATTCGGTAGGTGAGTTTTATGGTTATGTTACCGATGGTTTGTTCACTACCGAAGCCGAGTTACGTAATTCTAAACCGCAGTTTGGAAACGATGTGGCAAAATCAGGCACATGGTATGGCGATATCCGCTATAAGGATCTGAACAACGATGGCGTTATCGACCAAAAAGATCAAACTTACCTGGGCAATCCTAACCCTAAGTTTACATACGGTATCAATAACACTTTCTCTTACAAATCTATCGACCTCAATATCTTCCTGAATGGATCGTATGGTGCCAAGATCATGAACGCACTTAATTATACCATCTCGGGGCTTTCGGGATTGTATGTTAATCAGTTGGCTTCGGCGGCAAACTACTGGACACCGGCCAATCCAACTTCAAAAATACCTGCGCCACGTGGCGGTTTGGATAACCCGAACCTGTTCACCTCAGATAGATTTTTGGAAAGCGGATCATACCTCCGTGTTCAAAATGTGAGCCTCGGCTGGAACCTGCCACCATCGTGGCTGCATAAAATTAAGCTAACCAGGCTTAAGGTATATGCCAGCGGACAAAACCTGTACACGTTTACCAAATACAAAGGGCTTGACCCCGAAATAGGTTCCATGAATCAGAATGTGTTTTTAACCAATATTGATTTTGGCCGCTACCCGTCGCCACGAACAATAACCTTTGGTATAAACGCCGAATTTTAACTGATATAAAAGGAGAAGATCATTATGAAAAAATATATAAAACATTTAATGTGCTTTGCAGCGGTAAGTTTGGTTGCCACAACCGGCTGCAAAAAAGATTTCTTTAACCGCCCGCCCGAAGATGCCATCACCGTTGATAATTTTTATCAGACTAACGATCAGGTAATTGCCAGCACCAATGCGCTTTACAATTCGCCATGGTTTAACTGGGTAGGTAAATCGGGCTGGGCTATAACTGAGCTGGCAGGTGGTAACGGTCGTACTTATTCGGACGATGTGATCAGTTTGTTCAACTTTTCGCTTACGGATATCAACCCCCGTATTGCCGATGCCTGGAACTCGTTGTTTACTGTAGTTGCTCAATCAAACGCGCTCATCAATAACCTGCCGGTGAAAGTTTCAGCCTCGGTTGATAAGGCTGTGCTGAACAACGCTTTGGGCGAGGCCCACCTGATGCGCGCGCTGGCATACTTTCATATTGTACGCATTTGGGGCAATGTGCCCATCATCGAAAATAGTGTTGATTTTGTAGGCAACTTCCAGGTAAATACAAACCCGGTTACTGATATCTACAAGTTTATCATTAACGATTTGAAATTTGCCGAAGCCAACTGTACCCCTAAAATCAGGGCAGGCGCATCTATCGCGCAAGGCCACGTTTCAAGCGGATCGGCATCTGCGCTGTTAGCTAAAGTTTATTTGTACATGGACGATTATACCAACGCCCGTGCCGAAGCCGAAAAGGTGATCAACAGCGGTGAGTTTAAACTTTATCGCGGTAATATCACTAATGATCAGATTGCTCAATACGGCTACACAGGCCTTATCGACGGTAAAAACTATAACGACCTGTTTAAAACTGTAAATAATAACAACGAAGAATCGGTTATTGCTTTGCAATGGGCAGGCGGCGCGGCTTACGGACATGGTAACCCGCAGCAGGCTTCGTTTGCTATTGCCGGTGTTACGGGTACCGGTGATGGTTACTCGGTTTTAGGTCCGACTATCGATCTGCAAAACGCTTATGAACCGGGTGATACCCGCCTGCATGGCACCATCATGAAAGCGGGCGATTTTTATCCGGAGATAAACCAGGCAGCAGGCGGCTTTACCGTGCCGGCCAGCGTTAACGCGCAAAATACAAAAGCCGGGATCAAAAAGTATGTTGTGGGCACGCCAGCCGATAACGGCGGAATAGGCGCGGCGCAATCTGCAGCCAATTGTACCTATATGATGCGTTATGCCGAGGTGCTTTTAATTGCAGCCGAAGCTATTTTGGGCGCAAACAACAGTACCAACGATGTAACCGCTTTAAAATATTATAACATGGTACGCAACCGTGCAGGTCTGGCACCGGTAACCTCGTTCACCAAAACTAATATGTTTCATGAGCGCCGTATTGAGTTGGCTATCGAGGGCGATTACTGGTTCGACCTGGAACGTATGGACGGCTGGCAAGGAATTTTAACAGTTAAGCACCCCAAAGCGCTTGCCGTTATTGCCAACCAGGAGCGCGGAACTTACAGCAACGATACCCCGCCGCAGGTGTATAGCGATAAAAAAACAGCTAAGGATGAGTTTTTTAACTTCCCTATTCCGCAGGTGGAAACCGCTACCGATCCTAAACTTTTGGATCCGCCGGTGCCATATAAATTCAAATAATTTAAACCGATCAGTAAAATGAAAAAGATATTTAAACCTTTAAATCTTTGCTTCGCCTTAGCCGTATTGGTGATGATGGGTTTTAACGCCTGTAAAAAAGATAAAAACTACGGCACCGGCGCGCCGGTTATAACCAAGGTGCGTACGCTTACCAAAAACGATAGTGTGTTGATCAATCACCCTATCAACCTCGATTCGTCGTTAACTTATCCCGAAGTAAGGCCAATGCCATTTGATTCGACCACTAATTCGGGTAAAATTTATACGCTGTATGCCATCATTGGTAAAAACCTGGGCAGTACAAAGCATATTTATATTAATGATGTCGAGATCTATTTTAACATAGCGCTGGCTACCGATAATACCATCATTTTCAGTATCCCCGAAAACGTACCCTTTAGCGGATCGACCACAAGCAATAAACTGAAACTGGTTACCAGCTACGGACAGATCAATTATGATTTTGTGGTGGAGCAGCCGTTTCCCGGTATAACCGATGTTGACCACATGGCGGGCAATGCCGGCGACCTGATCACCATAACCGGTACTACTTTTGATGGTTTAAGCGCGGTGAAAATTGGCACGACCAATGCTGAGATCGTTTTAAAAACATCAACCAAAATAGTTGCCAAAGTACCGGCAGGCTTAACCGGTCCGGGCGATCTGTCTATCACTACAAGTGCAACCTTAGGCGGCGGTACTGCCAAAGGCCCTTTGGCATCAAATGGTATTAACCTGAGCATTCCTAATAATAACAGCGCTACGTTCGGGCTGTATCCGTTTGGTTTTTCGCAGGCTATTTATGAAGATGGCTTTGAAAACGGCTGGTCACAATATGGCTGGAGTAACTCGCCTGTAGGCGACAATTCTTCGCCTACGGTGCGCGGTACTTCGTCTATCAAAGTGCAGTATGCCGGCGGTTATGATGGCTACGTTATCCAGGCACCAGGTAATATCGCTGCCAAAAGCTTCAAAATGTCTGTTTATGGTGGCAAGGGTTCTGATAATAAGGTGATCCACATCGCGCTTGATTACAACTTCAATAACCCGGTAGCCATTGTGTTGAAAGAAGGTGCGTGGACAAACTTCAATATCCCGATGACGGCCTTTGTTAACACCGGGGCAACTGCTCCAAAAACCATCAACTCCATCGTTTTCCAGGAATTTAGCGGTACCGCTACCCTGTTTTATCTGGATGATGTTGGTGTGATCCAATAGATATATGTTGATTTAAATACCCCGTCACCGGTACCGGGCAACCAAAGGCCGGTGATGGTTTTTAAATGATTGATGATATATGAAAAGCCTTAAAATAGTATTGATCCTTGTGTTTGCCGCTTTTGGTTTTTATGCCCAGGCTCAAAAAAACCTTGTTGAAAACGGCGGTTTTGAAGATGATACTTATGGCTGGAATGCCGCAGTGGCTAAAATCACACCGTGGGATTTGAAAAGCGGCAAAGTCAGTTGCGCCATTATCGCCACCGATGCTTCTAACTGGATGGGGATAGATCAGCAGGTAAGCATCCCCAAAAAGGCTGCTAAGCTTGAAGTAAGCGCCTGGTTAAAAACTATCAACGTAGTAAAAGGTAAAGACGAGTGGAACGGCGCTGTTTTTAGCGTTGAGTTTTTGGATAAGGCCGATAAAAAAGTAGGTGAGGGTACCGACGTGGCTACACTAACCGGCGACCATACCTGGGAGCAGGCTGTTAAAGAGGTATTGGTACCGGCAGGAGCAGTAAAGCTGAAGCTGCTTTTGGCCATGGGCTATGCCACCGGTACATTTTTAATTGATGATGTTGCTGTGAAAGTGATAACTGCCGATGCGGTTACGAAAAATTGAGAATAAAATAGATTTGTGTTATTTAGATGATATAAAATGGTTAAATTAGTATCATCAATTTGATAACCTTTTATAGTGCTGGATTATGACTACAAGTAATGTAATGCGGGAGATAACGCCGCTAACACCGAGCGATTGTTTTACCATTTTTTCGAGGGTGAAAAAGAAGTTTGATTTTCCGCTTCATTATCATGATGAGTATGAGTTAAACCTGATCATTAATGCCAAAGGTGCAAAAAGGGTAGTGGGTGGCCATATCGAGGTGATTGAAGAGGTGGAACTGGCACTGGTGGGGCCAAACCTGTATCATGCCTGGTTTACACATCAATGCCACAGCGAGGAAATTACCGAGGTTACTATTCAGTTTCATAAAGATCTGTTTGATGAAAAGTTTTTGAAACGCAACCAGTTAAGTTTTGTAAAGAGCATGCTGGAGCGCTCGCAACGGGGCATAGCCTTCTCGGCCGAAACTATTTACGCGTTGAAAGACAGGATCATGCAGTTGGATAAAAAAACAGGTTTCGATTCGGTGCTCGAATTGCTGTCAATCCTGCACGATCTTTCCATCTCGCGCAATATGAAAATGTTATCGGATCCAAGCTTTACCAACGAGAAGTTTTACTATAATAGTCGTAGGATAGAAAAGGTGTTTGAGCATATGAACATCAACTATAACAAGCAGATAACCCTTGCCGAAGTAGCCAAAATAGCCAATATGCCCGAGGCGTCGTTTAGTAGGTTTATTAAAAAGCGTACCGGTAAAACGTTCATTGATAGTTTGAACGAGATCAGGTTAGGGCATGCCTCCAGGATGTTGATTGACTCGACAATCACCGTGGCCGAGATAGCTTATAAATGCGGCTTTAACAATATCTCCAATTTCAACAGGATCTTCAAGCGTAAAAAGATGTGTATCCCCAAAGAGTTCAGGGAGACTTACACCGGGAACCGGGTGTTTATTTAGCCTTATTGCATTTGGTAATTAGATGTTGAAAATATATTACCCGGTGTATAATGTTAAAAAGAAGGTTAAAATAGTATTATAAAATTGCCGATAATAAATTCATTTTTGATTAAGGCCAATTATCGTCTGGACCGGAATTTTTGGAATTAATTGAATGGGCAGAAAGCTTGCATAAATAAGTTTTGCAAAACATATTGAAGCCGTCATTGCGAGGTACGAAGCAATCCCCAATAGGCAGAGGGGCTATGCAAGTCCGCCCTGTAAATAGGGGATTGCTTCGTACCTCGCAATGACGTGGGGAGATCTGATTCAATAAATTCCGATTTAGACCAAAAGATATTCAATGAAACTACACTTAGTTGATGTTGCCATTATAGTTCTGTACCTGTTTAGCACCATTGTTATTGGCCTTTGGTACCGTAAAAAGGCCCGCGAAAATAAGGAGAGCTACATGCTTGGTGGTAAATCACTACCCTGGTACAAACTGGGACTGAGCGATGCTTCGGATATGTTTGATATCAGCGGCACCATGTGGATGGTGAGCCTCTGCTTTGTGTACGGGATGAAAAGTATCTGGATCCCCTGGCTTTGGCCGGTATTTAACCAGGTGTTTTTAATGATGTACCTGTCGCGCTGGTTGCGCAGATCAAACGCTGCTACCGGTGCCGAATGGCTGGGCACACGTTTCGGCCGGACGGGAGCAGGAGTAACAGGCTCTAATATAGTAGTGATAGCCTTCGCACTATTAAGCTGCTTTGGGTATTTGGCCTATGGTTTTATAGGCTTGGGTAAGTTCATTGAAATTTTTATTCCATGGGATGTGGTTAGCGCCTATGTGCCGTTTAACGTAGCCCCTCAATATGTGCCGCATGTTTACGGTATTGTATTTACGCTGTTTGCCATGTTTTACTCCATTATAGGAGGTATGCACAGCATCGTGTTGGGCGATATGTTAAAATACGCCATCATGACGGTGGCCTGTATCTGGATAGGCTTCATCGCTGCTGCCAGGTTACAGGGCAATCACCTTAATGTACCTGAAGGCTGGTACAGTCCGTTTTTTGGTAAAAACCTTGGCTTAAGCTGGACAGGCATCATCAACGAGGTAAACGATAAGATCAAGGCGGATGGTTACTCGCTATTTGGCTTGTTTTTTATGATGATGACTTTTAAAGGCGTTTTCGCAGCGGTAGCTGGTCCGGCGCCAAATTATGATATGCAAAAGATCCTCTCTACCCGCTCGCCCGAAGAGGCCAGCAAAATGAGTGGCTTTGTTAATATCATTCTGCTGCCCATCCGTTACTCGCTCATTGTAAGTTTAACCATACTGGGCCTGCTTTTTTATCACCAAATGGATTTAAAAGATGCTAAAGGCGCTATCGATTTTGAACGGATCCTGCCCGCGGTGATCAACAGCTTTTTACCTGTTGGCTTGGTTGGCTTGTTATTGGCAGGTTTACTGGGGGCATTCATGAGCACCTTTAGCGGTACCATGAACGCGGCGCAAGCCTACATTGTAAATGATATCTATATCAAATACATCAACCCCAAAGCCTCAACCAAAAAAATAATTACAGCCAATTACCTGGTAGGGGTATTTGTTGTAGCTGTAGGGGTGATACTGGGTTTTTTTGTAAAAGATGTTAACTCGGTTTTGCAGTGGATAGTATCTGCCTTGTACGCCGGTTATATTGTATCAAACGTGCTTAAATGGCATTGGTGGCGCTTTAATGCAAACGGCTTTTTCTTCGGTATGCTGGCTGGGATTGTATGTGCCATGGTGTTTTCGGTGGTGATTCCAGCGGTTGATTTACTGTATTGGGTGCCGGTTTTGTTCGCTATATCATTGGCAGGCTCGTTGATAGGCTCATATGTTGCCCCTCCAGCGGATATGGCCGTGCTGAAATCGTTTTATACAACCGTTAGGCCCTGGGGCTTTTGGGAGCCTGTTAAAAAGATAGCAATGGAGGCTGACCCAACTTTTGTACCAAATAGAAATTTCAAACTGAACATGTTTAATGTGGTGATAGGCACTATTACGCAATCATGCCTTACCATACTGCCCATGTATCTGATCCTGGCGCAAAAAACATCACTAATGGTAACTGTAGCTATACTCGCTGTGACCATTTTAATACTGAAACGCACCTGGTGGAATAAACTAAACGACTATTGATAAAATTTATAT
The DNA here is from genome assembly GCF_039839285.1 of Mucilaginibacter sp. CAU 1740. NCBI lineage: Bacteria > Pseudomonadati > Bacteroidota > Sphingobacteriia > Sphingobacteriales > Sphingobacteriaceae > Mucilaginibacter > Mucilaginibacter sp. CAU 1740. The sequence continues at coordinate 32,797 of NZ_JBDOQS010000011.1, forward strand.
ATGACGCAGCAATTTAAGCAACGGTTGGCCCATTTACAGGCCGAACACGCGCAGTTGATCAACAAGCAAAACGAGGTAGCCGATACGGGTAATGGTGTGTTCAGCCGTTTTAAATTGCCGGTGCTCACCGCCGCGCATACGCCGCTGGCTTGGCGTTACGATTTGGATGAGCAACGAAACCCCTATTTAATGGAACGCTTTGGTATCAACGCGGTTTTTAATGCCGGAGCTATAAAACACAACGGTAAATACCTGATGGTAGCCCGTGTTGAAGGTGCCGATCGTAAATCATTTTTCGCCATAGCCGAAAGTGCTGATGGTGTTAATAATTTTAAATTCTGGGATTACCCGGTAGAACTCCCTGAAACTGATGAGCCTGATACCAACGTTTACGATATGCGCCTTACGCAACATGAGGACGGCTGGATCTACGGATTATTCTGCACCGAACGCCGTGACCCGGAAGCTCCGTCGCATGATCAATCGATGGCAATAGCGGCCTGTGGCATAGCCCGCACTAAAGATCTTGTAAAATGGGAGCGCCTGCCCGATCTGAAAACCAATTCGCCGCAGCAGCGTAATGTGGTTTTGCACGCAGAGTTTGTGGATGGTAAATACGCGTTGTACACTCGCCCGCAGGATGGTTTTATCAGCGCCGGTACCGGTGGCGGGATAGGATTTGGTTTATGCGATAGCATGGAAAATGCCGTAATCGATACCGAAACCATCATCCATAATAAAAACTATCACACGGTTTACGAAGCCAAAAACGGACAAGGTCCCGCGCCCATAAAAACACAAAAAGGCTGGCTGCACCTGGCGCATGGCGTACGCAACACCGCCGCAGGCTTGCGTTATGTGCTGTACATGTTCATGACTGATCTGGCTGATCTTACCAAAGTACTTTACCAACCAGCCGGTTATTTCCTTGCACCGGAGGGAGAAGAACGGGTAGGTGATGTATCAAACGTAGTATTCTGTAATGGCTGGATAGCTGATGAAGATGGCTCGGTGTATATCTATTATGCTTCATCAGATACCCGCATGCACGTGGCAACGACTACGGTTGATAAACTGGTAGATTATGTAATGAACACCCCGGCAGATGGTTTCCGTTCGGCATCATCGGTTGAGGTGGTTTATGGCATTATTGATAAGAATAAGGATTCGGGTAAGCTGCAGGAGGCGTAAGACCGTCTGTTAAACGAAAAATGTCATTCGATAGAGCGGAGGGGGAGCGAGCGCCGGGGCGAAAGAGAAATCTTGTACGCCATGCAAAGCGGCCATGCATGGGAGGGAAGCAGGGCGTACAAGATTTCTCCTCACCCGCTCACCCGGAACCCTCCGCCGTTCGTCGAAATGACAATCGGGTTTAAATCTCCGCAAGTTCAAGCGTCCACGCTTGAACTATAGGTAGGGTAAGCGTCCACGCTTACATTTTAGTTCGGTTTGCGCGAGCGTGGACGCTCGTATTCGTTATGGTTCAAGCGTAGGCGCATGAACCTGCGGTAGAATAACATTAAATTATACACTTTTAACGCCTAAAACATCCGGCGTTACTCCCCTCAAAAAAAAGAGGGACAGGAAACTATTTTGCCAAAAAACTATGACTAACAATACATTCAATCAACCACAGAGCATAAAAAAACAGCAGCTTGATGTGTTAACAACTCTTCAATCCGAACTAAGCGAGGAGTTGAGCAACATCTTGAGTTATTGGATCAGTAATACAGTTGATGATGTTAATGGTGGCTTTTGGGGCAAAATAGATAATGATAATATGATTACCGCCGATGCCCCCAAAGGTTCGGTGTTGAATGCCCGTATCCTGTGGAGTGTTTCGGCGGCATATAATCAAAATCCGGATGAGGCCTACCTGCAATTAGCCCATAGAGCTTATGAGTACATCAAGGCATATTTTGTTGATGATGAACTTGGCGGCGTGTACTGGTCGGTTGATTACAGGGGGCAAAAGCTGGATACCAAAAAACAGGTTTACGCTAATGCCTTTGTTATTTATGCCCTGAGTGAATACTATATAGCATCGGGAAAAGAGGACGCTAAAACAGAGGCCATCGATTTGTTCAACCTACTTATTGATAAAAGCTACGACGTCAATAAAACCGGCTACTTCGAAGCCTTTACCCGGGAGTGGCAACCTATTGATGATCTGCGCCTGAGCGCTAAAGATGCCAACGAGAAAAAGACCATGAACACGCATCTTCACGTGTTGGAGGCTTATACCAATTTGTACCGGATCTGGCCGGATAAAGAGTTAAAGAAACAGATAGAAACGCTGCTCAATAACTTCTTCGATCATTTTATTGATCCCGCTACCAATCACCTCGTGCTGTTTTTTGACGAGGATTGGAACCGCCGCTCCGACACTGTATCCTTCGGTCACGATATTGAGGCAACCTGGCTTTTACTGGAAGCTGCGGAGGTTATTGGTAATCACGATTTAATACTGAAAGCAAGAGAAATCTGCATTTCGATAGCGGGAGCAACAACCGAAGGATTGGATGTCGACGGAGGCTTATGGTACGAGTACGAGCCGAACGGCAATCATCTCATCAAAGAAAAACATTGGTGGGTGCAAGCTGAAGCCATGGTTGGTTTTTATAACGCATGGCAGGTGAGCAGCGACAAAAAATATCTCGAACAGGCCATAGCCAACTGGGCCTTTGTGAAAAATAAAATACTGGATAAACAAAACGGTGAATGGTTTTGGGGGATTAAAGCCGATGGCAGCATTATGCCCGGCGAAGACAAGGCTGGCCTTTGGAAATGTCCATACCATAACAGCCGCGCTTGTTTGGAAATTATTAAACGGATAAACATATCAAAATGAAAAATATTAAAATCGTGCTAATGGCTTCGGTTGTGGCCCTTGCTGTGCTGTTGAGTTGTAAAAAGGGAAGTAAACCCAACCCAGATCCAACCCAAGTTGTTGATCCAGGAAACGGTGGGGCAACCGGCCCGATCACCGCGCCAACAGATCCATCGGTGGCGGCATCACAAGGCTTTTTCCTTGACGATTGGCAGGGCAAAACTTTCGCCAAACCGGCAACTATCGCGGCAGCAAAACCAACAGCAAGCACATCCATTAATGTCACTGCCGATTTTGCGCAGGTAGTATCCAAAGTATCTAAATACCTGTTCGGAAATAATATCAACCCCTTTACAGGGCAGTACACCGATGCCGCTACGGTTAATAATATCACTAACCTTTCGCCCAATATTATCAGGGCGCCGGGCGGCAGTTTGTCTGACGTTTACTTTTGGGATATGGCCGCTTATGGCAAACCTGCTGATGCGCCGGAGCATCTTTTAAAACCAGATGGCTCAGTTGATGCCGGCAGTGGTTACTGGAGCGGTAATGTGAATGATAGCTGGAGTTTAAGTTTAAGCAATTATTACAGTTTGCTGCAAAAAACAAATACTACAGGTATTATCACCGTAAATTATGCCTACGCCCGATACGGCACCAGTGATGATCCCGTAGCAACAGCTGCTCACCTTGCCGCACAATGGGTAAGGTTTGATAACGGCCGTACCAAATACTGGGAAGTAGGTAACGAATGTTACGGTAACTGGGAGGCTTGCTACCGCATTGACCAAAGTAAAAATAAAGACGGTCAGCCCGCCATCATCACCGGCGAATTGTACGGAAAGCATTTTAAAGTATTTGCCGATTCGATGCGTAAAGCCGCTGCAGATGTAGGGGCGACTATCAAAATAGGCGCAGTATTACACGAAACTGCAGATAACGGCAACCCAACAATAGTTGCCGGTTGGAATCCGGGTGTATTGGGTCAGATTGGTGATAAGGCCGATTTTTACATTGGGCATAATTACTATACCAACTACAACGAAAACTCAAACGCTATCACCATACTCAATACCGCCGAAGCATCATCCAAATCAACAATAGATTATCTGAAAGGCGCGTTGCAAACGGCAGGTTCGGCTCAAAAACCAATCGCTTTAACCGAGTGGAATATTTTTTCGTCGGGTTCAAAGCAGCAGATCTCAAATATAGCCGGCGTACATGCTGTGATGGTTTTAGGGGAGTTGATCAAAGACCAATATGGCCAGGCCAGCAGGTGGGATCTGGCTAATAGTTGGGATACCAATCATCCCGGCGATGATCATGGACTGTTCAGTATAGGGCAAACAGGGTTAACTGATTTTACTCCTCGTCCGGCGTTTTACTACATGTATTATTTTCAAAAGTATTTTGGCGATAGGATGATCAGTTCATCGGTTAGTGGCAGTACGGATGTGGTAAGTTATGCCTCATCCTTTAACTCGGGCGAGGCAGGCGTTGTGCTCGTAAATAAAAGCACAGCCGACCAGGTAGTGAATATCAACTTTAAAAACTATTACACCGGCAGCAACTACTATTATTACACGCTTAAAGGCGGTACAGATAATGGTGAGTTTTCGGGCAAGGTGCTTGTAAATGGCAACGGCCCGACAGGTGATTTTGGCGGCCCTGCCAATTATAAAAATATCTCGGCAAGCGTAAGCGCGACCAGTGGAGGGATCAAGGTGAGCGTACCGGCAAGGGGTGTGGTGTTTTTGTTGGCGGATAAAAAGTAAGCCAATATTAGTTTGAAAATTTTGTCATTTCGAACGAACCGGGTGGGAATTGCGTGCTGGGGGTGAGGAGAAATCTTGTACGCTACGCAAAGCGAATATGCAGGGCGTACAAGATTTCTCCTCGCGCCCCGCTTTTCCCTGCGCAAGCTCGTTCGAAATGACAATCTTCTTTGGTTGAATAATCCTATCTTCAAACCATAAATAGGGCAGGAAATATATCTGTACGAAAACAGTTAGATTACGATAATGAAGAATTTAAAAGGATTGGTTATTTTACTGTTATTCATCAGTCCCCGAACTGCTATGTCCCAATTGTTCGAACCATCTGATAAAAAAGCCACTACACAAACCCGGCAGCTATTTTACAGTATGCAGCGTTTGGTTGATGCTGGTGTGATATTCGGCCATCATGATGATCTGGCTTATGGCGTTGGCTGGCGGGGCGACGAGGATCGATCGGACGTAAAAAGCGTGACCGGGTCATACCCGGCCATGTACGGCTGGGATTTGGCGAAGATAGAACATGATAGCATTAGGGATATCAACGGCATCGACTTTAAACAACAGCAACAATTTGTAAAAACGGTTTACGAGCGCGGCGGTATCAATACCTTCTGCTGGCATATGGATAACCCGGCCAACAGCAAAACTGCCTGGGATACCACCATGCAAACTGTTAAAGAACTCATCCCCGGCGGAGCTAACCATGATGCATACAAAGCATATCTCGATAAAGCTGCCAATTACATCGCCGATATGAAAGGGGAGGAGGGCGAACCTATCCCTATTTTATTTCGCCCCTTTCATGAGCTTACCGGTACCTGGTTTTGGTGGTGTAAAAACACCTGTACGCCCGATGAGTTTAAATCTTTTTGGCAGTTTACCATCAGTTACCTTCGCGATAAAAAGAAACTCCATAACCTGCTTATCGTTTATTCGGCAGCCGATTTTGAATCGGAAGAGGAGTTTCTGGAGCGCTATCCCGGCGATGATTATGTGGATTTTATCGGCTTTGATAATTATTGTACTACCAGTGTAGCTAATTACCAAAGCAACTTGGACAAGCGGCTTGGCATTGTTGATGCTATCGCCAAAGAACATCATAAACTAAGCTGCCTTCCCGAAACCGGATACGAAGGTATCCCAATGGATAACTGGTGGACTGATATCCTGCTATCAGCCCTAAAAAAGCATAAAGTAAGCTATGTGATGGCTTGGAGAAACGGCAACGAGCATCATTACTATGTGCCTTTTCCCGGCCAGCAAAGCGCCCTCGATTTTGTTAGGTTTTTTAATAACCCGAATGTTATTTTTCAAAACAGGATAACGCCGTTGGGAATTTACGGGCATCCGAATGGCGGTCTTTAAATAAATATTTATGCACTTTTGGGCGCTATAGCCTTTAAAACGATAACTCCTGATATGCCCGCCAGTAGCGATGCCAGTAAGATTCCATATTTGGCTTGCTCTATCATATCGGGGTTGTTAAACGCCAGCCCCGATATAAATAACGACATGGTGAAACCCACTCCGGCCAGCAATGCCACGCCGCTCATCTGTTTCCAGTTGGAACCAGAGGGTAAAGCCCCACCCCATTTTACCATTAGCCAGGTAAATAACATTACACCGGTAAATTTGCCTGCCAGCAAGCCTATTGCTACACCCATGCTCACCGGATTAATCAGCGACGAGAAGAAGTTGCCATTGATCACGATCCCGGCATTGGCCAGCGCGAACAGCGGCATAATGATAAAGGCTACCCAAGGGTGAAGCGCGTGCTCAATTTTTTGTAAAGGCGTTTCGGCATCAAGGCTGATCTTTTTTATTTTTTCGATAATATGATGCTGTTCGGGAGTGGTGAGTGAGCTGTTATTGGGGATCTCGTTCTCAAAATCGGTCAGGTATTTTCTCACACTTTCGGCATAAATGTTTTCACTGATTCGCGTGCGGGCTGGAATAGTAAAAGCTACCAGTACACCTGCTATGGTAGCATGAATGCCTGATAGTAAAAATGCTACCCAAACTGCAAAGCCTATCACCAGGTAAAACAGCACACTCCTGATTCCCATTTTATTGCCGATGAGCAGTACTACCAATAACCACATGCCAATAGTTAACGGCATTATATTAATGCTGGTACTGTAAAATATGGCAATCACCAGCACCGCGCCAAGGTCATCGGCTACGGCCAGGGCGGATAAGAATACTTTTACCGATGAAGGAATGTGTTTCCCGGCGATAGATAATAATGCCAGCGCGAAGGCGATATCTGTAGCCATAGGGATGCCCCATCCGTTAGCTGAAGCAGAGCCACGATTGATGAGGAAATAAATAAGTGCAGGCACCAGCATGCCGCCTAATGCCGCGAACATGGGCATTGATGCTTTTTTAATCGACGAAAGTTCGCCTGCCATAAACTCCCGTTTAAGTTCAATGCCAATTACAAAAAAGAAGATGGCCATCAACCCATCGTTGATCCAAAGGTGCAGTGGATGGTCGAGGACATATTTACCAAAGCCGACGGTTATTTTGATGTCCCAAAGCTCATGGTAAAAATGTTGTAATGGAGAATTTACCCAAACAATGGCCACAATAACCGCGGCAAACAGCACAATGCCACTGGTGTGTTCCTGCTGAATGAACCTGCTTACCGGCCGGGCGATCTTATCAATGGGGTAGGCTTGTTTCATCACTTGCTAAAATACAAAATATGATGGTGCTGATGGTATGATCTATCCTGTTTATCCTAAAACAAAAGTCGCTTTAAATGTATTTTATCATTAAATAAGCTACTATGAATACCTATCAGCAAAAATGGATCGACACGTTAAAAAATGCCAACCTGCACAACTGGGATATCAAACCGCAGGGGGAGGATATTTTTGTAGAGATGCCCAATGTTACCGATCTGAAACTGATCAGGGATAATTTACCGGAAACGCTCGGTTTAATGGCGTTGGATATTAACGAACAAAAGCAGAGGTTGAAATTCGTTTTCCACAACGGGCACGAGCAGTTTGAGTACCTGCTTAATCCCGCTGCTGAAGATCTGACACGGGAGGGCTAAAATCTATCGGTGTTTCTTCGGTAATGTTTTCTGTTTTATCATCCTGATCAAGTTTGGCTTTGGTGGATACTACCACCACCGAGATCCCCATACAAGCTATCAGAACGAATGAAGCCCTTAGGGTGGCTATTCCTGCTATAAACCCAATTACCGGCGGGCCAACCAAAAAGCCTAAAAATCCGATTGTTGAAACCGCTGCCAATGCCACGCCCGGTGCCATAGTTTTTGATTTACCGGCTGCGCTGTAAACCATAGGCACAACCGATGATACGCCTGCACCTACCAGTAAAAAGCCGAATAATGCGGTAGGCACATACGGAAATATTACTGCAATGGCTAAGCCGGTTGCGGTTAGCGTACCACTAACTTGTAACGTGCGTTTTAAACCAAAGCGGTGAGCAAACCAATCGGCCACAAAACGACCTCCGGCCATGGTGAACATGAAGGTGGTAAAGCCCACGCCAACCAACGCGGTAGGGGCCAGTACTACTTTTTTAAAGTAGATCACGCTCCAATCAAACATGGCTCCCTCGCATATCATTGAGCAAAAGGCGATGATACCTAATTTAATGAGTGATTTATCGGGCATTACAAAAACAGGCCCTGCATCGGTAACTTTATCATCTTTAAGGTAGCGTGCTGCTACTAAAACCCCAAGGGCAATAACTATCAGCATCCCCATAAAATGGTGCAGTGGTATAATACCGTTGGCTATCATAAACGCACCAATGCCCGCCCCGGTAAAGCCGGCCAAACTCCATAAGCCATGAAAAAAAGCCATTATAGGGCGCTGGTAAAGCTGCTCGGTAGCTACGGCTTGAGTATTCACCGCTATGTTAACCGCGTTGCTGGAAAAGCCAAAGCATATTAAACAGATAATTAATTGAAAAGCGTTTTGTGCTAAACCAAGGGTAACAAGGGCCAACGCATAAACAATTAACGCCGAGATAACCAGTTTTTTGCTGCCTATTTTTGTGATTATCCAACCCGAAAACGGGAGTGAGCACATCAACCCAACCGGCAGGGCAAATAATACTGCACCCAAACCGGCATCAGATAAACCCAAAGTTTGCTGAACTGTTGCAATGCGTGATGCCCAGCTCGAAAAACTTAAGCCCGCCATAAAAAACATGGCCCCCACGGCAATGCGGAGTGCTAATTTATTTACTGACGAGTTGGGTGTAGCAGAGTTGAACATTGTGTTAAAATAGTATCAAAGTGTCAAAATGACACCATTTTGATTTGTCACAAAGATAATGCAATTGAGTTTAAGTTGATAAAGCTAAATCGTTTTTTACTTTATGATGGGATATATAAAAAAGCGGTATCGTATTCATTAAAACCGATACCGCTTTTTTATGAAAGAAGATTTAATTTTTTACGTTGAACGATCCTTTGATTGTATGGTTATCGCCAGTGCTCGGATCAGTTACATCAGTGGCGCTAAAAGTACCTTGTACATTATTCGAAGTGTAGGTAGTAACATTTACTGTACCTACGTCTACCCCAACAATACCGGAGCTTGATGTCCCTGCACCCAATAGCGTTATTTTATAGCTACCTGTAGTTTTGCCCTCAAAAACCAATGAAAACTGGAGTCCTCTTGACATATCGAATGCACTTACTGTGGTAGCACCATTTGGATATAGTCCCTGGCTTTGCGTTGCCGTAATATATCCAAAGCTGGCGAGCGAAGTTAGAGTAACTTTGCTGTTGCCGTCAATCTGGTATATTATTGTGCCCGTGGCTCCGATAGCTATATCACCACCTGTGTTAGTGCCTCCACCGCCGGTGTTGGTTCCTCCTCCTGTATTAGTTCCACCTCCGGTATTTGTCCCGTCTCCGTTTTTAATGTCTACAGCTTTAAGTTCTTTGTCGGGCGGAAGTATTGGGTCAAGCTTGCAGCTGTTTAAAGCGCTTGCAGCCAGCAAAAACGTGAATGCCTTCAGGTAAATTTTTTTCATATAGAGGGCTAATTGCGATAGTTTTTAAGTGATTAAATATAAGCAATTTATAGCCCTTGTACGTAATGTGAAAAAAAATGATACAATATTGCTCTAAAAAAAATTAACCGTCCGTTAACCACAATCACCATCTGGTCCACACGATTCACCTTCAACAATATCAAGCTCGGGTTTCGGGTTTTCCTGTTGCCAACCTGTAAATGCTTTGTTTAATGTATCGTTAAAAACAGAAAGTTCCTGGGCGCCAGATACTGCGTATTTACGGTTAAGTACAAAAAATGGTACTCCCGTTACTCCAAGGTGTTGCGCCTCGGCAATGTCATGTTTAACATCGTCGGCATAGCGGTCACTTTCTAATGTTTGTTTAACCGCTTCTGTTGGCAAACCCAAACTTATACCTAATTCTGTTAAAGTAGCTATATCGTCAATATTGCGGCCTTCGGTAAAGTAGGCTTTAAAAAGGGCTTCTTCGGCGGCATCGCCTAAACCATGTTGTTTGGCCAGGTGGGCAAAACGGTGCGCGTTAAAACTGTTGGCTACAACGGCTTTGTCAAAGTTGTAGGTAAGGCCTTCTTTGGCTGCCATTTGGGTAACATGGTTATTTAACTGCTCGGCATGATCGAGCGAGAAACCTTTAATATCGGCAAGGTATTGGTTAATGTTGATATCAGGATTGGTTTTCAGATCGGGGTTGAGCTGGAAGCTTTTCCACTCTATTTCTATCTGGTCTTTATGCTCAAAGCCGGCCAGTGCCTGTTCAAATCTGCGTTTACCTATATAACAAAACGGACACATCACGTCCGACCAGATCTCTACCTTCATAATTCAGTTTTTAGTGTTTAAACAAATTTATATATTGGGCTGCTCATCACCGTAAGGGCAAAGTAAAATTTAGTTACAACTATTTATTGCCAATGCTATTTGGTATTTGTAAAATTTTATAAATTAGGGAATTATAAACCGATTATAAAATTATTGAAACACCGGCTTAGGCACAGGCGGGGTTACCCAACAAAAATGAAGTGGAATAGCGCTAAAGTATTTTGGATAGGCATTGTATTGCTTGTTGTGCCGGGTTTGGTGCATGCTTACCTGTTAATGCCTTTCCCAGGTAGCCAGGATCTGAACGCCATTACCGTTTGCTATTATCTCGAAAAGGTGATCATGCCGCTGCGACTTATCGGTTTGCTGTTTATTGTTTGGTACCTGTTTAAATACTACGCCAAAAACACTTTTAAACAGAAAGTGACCAAAGCTTCGGTTTTTGTACTTTGTGTAGGCAGCTTTTACATCACTGATTATATGTACAAGGCCGAAACCATGTTTAAAGAGACCGCGAAACCCGGCTTTGCCACAGGATTATCCAATCATGTGCCTTTAAACTATTTGGTTATTGGCGTAGTGAATAATGGCGTTGCTAAGGCGTATCCGCTGATATATTTAGGCTATCACCATAAAGTACAGGATGAAGTAGGCAATAAACCAGTACTTATTACCTATTGTACCATGTGCCGCACCGGCAGGGTTTACAGCCCGGTTATTAACGGTGTAAGGCAAAATTTCCGCTTGGTAGGGGCAAGGCATTATAATGCTATTATTGAAGATGAAAGTACCAAAACCTGGTGGTACCAGGCTACCGGCAATGCCGCTGTTGGTCAGCTTAAAGGACAGCATTTAAGCGAGCTGCCTTATGAACAGCTTACCCTTGCATCGTGGTTACAAAAACACCCCGAAACCCTGATCCTGCAACCGGATAAACTATACACTGCAGATTATGCCGATCTGAAAAATTACGACCGCGTACAGGCCATCGATAAAGATAGCACACAAAAAAACAAAGACTCGCTAATCCGTAAAAGTTGGGTTATAGGAGTGATCGTTAACGGGCAAGCCAAAGCTTACAACTGGCGGCATATGCACATTAAACGGGTGCTGAACGACGAGGTTAACCACACCCCATTACTAATAGGCATCGAAAAAGACAGCCTGAGCTATCATGCCTGGAATACCATGGTAAAAGGTAAAGCTCTTCATTTTAAATTGGATACCAACGGCATGCTTACCGACGATGAAACATCATCTGTATGGGATTGGGATGGCCTTTGCATCTCCGGCCCGCAAAAAGGCGAGCGCTTAACCAAAGTACAAGCTTACCAGGAGTACTGGCATTCGTGGAAACATTTCCATCCAAAAACAACTTTCTGGAAAGGGGAGAGCGGCCTGGAGCAAACCGCTTTTCTGGATATGCTGTTATAATACAGCTTAAATAGCGGCCGCTATTTTGCTGATATCATCACCTTTTAGCAATTCGTCATTGCCTTCAATAGGATAATATTTGTTTAGTATTTTTTGAGCAAGCAGGTAGCTTTCAATTGATTGAATGGGAGCGGAGGCCAACTCCGTAATGATGGAGCCCACCAGTTTCAGCTTTTTAGCCTCGTATTGATTGATCACAAAGTCGGAAGTTTTTTTTGCACGGCTCTGCTGGATCAGTTCGTCCAGTTTCCTGATCTCGTCAACCAGGTCAATCAATTTCAATACTTCCACCTTTTTCATTAGGCCAAAATTAGTGATTTATTTGTTACGGAGGGTGGGGTTTTAGAAACGACTAAATATAAAAAACGTCATTGCGAGGTACGAAGCAATCGCGAACTATACAGGGCGGACCTGCTTTCGTGCGATTGCTTCGTACCTCGCAATGACGACTTTAAAAAACACGTTGTCATGCTGAGGTAGGAAGCATCTTCTACAATTTGCATAGCAGCTATACAGGGCGAAGAAGATCCTTCGTTACTCAGGATGACAAATAATTACTTCTTATCCTCAGTAGTATCCCGCTCCACCAAAGCCATACCACATTTAGGGCAATCGCCGGGTTTATCGAATGTCAGATCAGGGTGCATAGTGCAGGTGTATTTTCCTTTCTTTTTGGCGGTGGCGTTACTGTCGGCTTTATCGGTGTTTTTAACGGTACTGTTGCAGGCACCTAAAGCCAGCGTGGCCAGTGCAAAAAGGATGAGGCTTTTTTTCATATCGGGTTTATTTGTTTTTAATGAATGAGGCAAAACCGAATAATGATACTACCAGCACGCCCAGGGCGGCCAGCATACTCACTATATCGCGGATGTTTTTTCCCGCCCAGGTCATGCCAAAATACTTATGTAAAAATATAAAAGAAAAGCCCTCTATACGGTCTATACCTGCAACTTTTGTGGCCAGTTTTGAAGTGGTGGTTTCAATGTACCAGTTTTCGTTACCGGGATAGCTTACCTGTTGCACAGGCAGGCGTTTGTTAATGAAACCGTACTCTTCAGTAAACTGCTTAATGGGTTTTACATTGATTCGGCCGTAAACCTTTTGTATGTTTTTTTTGCTGCTATGATAGTAGGTGCTCAAACAGCGGGCATACTCTTCATCTCCGTTAGCCAATTCTTTTCCGCTTAAAGTATTGAAATAACGCATCTGCTTTTTGGTGTCCGTTACCTGGTAAAAGCTGCTATCAGCAAAAGAAATTAAACCGGTATAGCCGATCAGGCTGTCAGCCAGGGGCAATTGCAAATTGGAGATGCTAAGATCGTTGCGGTTTATTACAATACCATAATCGGCTTTGGTCGGTTCGGTATTGTGCAGTTTGACCGCAAGATGAAACGCTCCGCTAATAACAAAGGTGAACATCACAAATGAAACAATAAGCCCCAATTGCCTATGGAAACGGTGAACAAAGCGCTTATCATCAACTCCCTTGTTTTTTTGATTTTGGCGGATGGATTTGAATTTTTTCCAGAATAAACCATAAACAATTATGCCGCTTAACAGGGAAAAAAGCATCGCGATCATAATAACAAGTAACACCACATTGCGGAAGGTATCGCCACCAATATCGGCCAGGAACTGCCATGTATGGAACTGTTCAAACGTCCACAAAAAAGCTTTACGGGTATTATTATTGAACGTGCCCATGCGGCTTTGGCCAGTCTCAACGTACACATCCATACCGTCGGGCCTTTCAAAGCTGATCTTCCAAACAGGTAGCAAACGGTTGATGGGTTGATATACTCCATCAAATGAGGTTTGGTAATCGATCTTTTTGATGTTCGATGTTGAGTCTTGGGTGAAATAGCGGGCGAGGTAGGTGGCGTAAAGCCGGTCGCCATCTTTCAGTAAGATCCCATCATTGGCCGAATAGTAATTGTAAACACTATCCTGACTTAAAACCTGGTAAAAAGTATTCCCTTTAAAATTTATCAACGCGAAGTTGCGGATGGCTTTAACGTTGTTTTTATCCAACACCTGTTGCAGGGATAATGCCGGCTTCATTTGGTTTTGCGCAAGAGGTTTGAAAACCTCCTGCGCTATTGATGGCCTGAACCAGTTAGACATGAACGGGTGTGATAACCCGCTCAATGTCCAGAATATTACCGGGACGAGGGATATTAACCCCAGTACCCGGTGCCATTTATAAAATTTGCTTTTTATTGCTGCTGATGCCATGATCAATATTTTGAAATTGAATAACTGATGCCCAAAGTATAAGTACGTGGTGGCGCTGCATTGTAAGTGTCGCCGTATTGGTTACTTGTTACCGTAGTTGCATACAGCTTATTGGTTAAGTTAAGTACATTGAACCAGATCCCCGCCCGTTTTAAGGCACCGCTTTTAACGTCGTAACCTAACCTTAAGTTATAAATATCATAACCGCTGTAGGTTTTGGTATTTGCCGCATCGGTAAAGTAGTGGTTAATGTGCTGCCACTCGGTAGCTATCCTGAAGCCAGGCAGATAGTGTGGCTTATAGGTAAGCTCGGAGTTGGCTATCCAGGCTGGTGCGTTGTTCATGCGGTTGCCGTTATAGCTGATAACTGTGTTGGCACCGGTGCTGTAGTTAGTACGCACCTCGCTGTATTCAACATAGGTATGACGGGCGTTAGTTCCGCTAAACCTGAAGGTTAGATCCTTAATCGGAGCAATTGTTAAAGCGTATTCAATACCACGATGACGGGTTGCACCCGCATTTTGGTTTTGAGTAGTATTGTCCGGCAATAGCTGGCTGATGATCTCGTTATGGCCTTCCATATCAAATACGCTCAACTCAAAATACAACATTTTGTTAAACGCCGCGAACCAGCCGCCCGCTTCGTAGTTATCAAAAGTAGCCTGTTTAAGCGGGGTTAATTGGCGGGAACTGTACAGGTCGCCGGTTTCAGGAGGTTGGAAACCTACGCTGTAGTTGGCATATATACCCTTGTTAGCACCAAAATTGTAAGTTAGGCCCAGCTTAGGGGCAACAATGTTAAAATTGTTGGTTTCTTGTTGTTTGTATTTGGTTTGCCCTGCGGGGATGCCGTTAGTAAAATCATAATGAACCCTATCATAACGCAAACCACCGGTAATCCGAAGGGCTTCAGTAGGTTTAACCTCGTACTGAACGTAAGCTGCTGTGTTAAATAACTTGATCTTGTAATCATCAATGTATCTGCCTGTATTGGTGAAGCCGGTGTAGTAGTTATTTGCTACATCTTTGGTAACATCAAGATATTGCGCGTAATACGAACTCGGGCTGTCATCAACATAAACACCACCTATCAATCTGGAATGCAGAAAATCAAAGTCAACCCGGTGTTGCGCCAATAAGCCGAAACTGTGGAAGCGCTGATCATTCACTTGTCCGTTGCTGCTTTGGTATACGCCATTGTTGTCCCGTACATCCGAAATAAAATAACTCGGCAACTGTGCGGTAGAGTTTTGACGGTAAAATAAGGTTACAAAAGTGCTGTTCTTATCATCCCACTGATGATCTAACCTTGTACTGGCACGGAAGGATTTTACCTTGCGATAGGTAAAACGTTGGTTGGCGCCGTAGCTGCGATCATAAAAATGAGCGCTATCCAAACTGCCTGGGGTTTGGGTGTTCAGGTAGTTGTAGGCGGCAGCGGTAGTCAACTTGGTTTTCGCGCTAAAATCATAAGTGGTTTTGAAATTGCCCGAATACTTATCAAAGGCCGAATAATCCTGCCAGCCTTCACCTTGATGCGCCAGGTATCCACCAACATATAAACCGAATTTGCCTTGGGTAAAACCACCATCGGCATCAACACGACGGTAGTGGTAGTTATCACCCTGTACCGATACATTGCCTGCGTAGCCTGTAGGCGGTCCCTGGGTAATAAAGTTAACTGCGCCGCCTATAGAGTTACTGCCGTAAAGTGACGAGGCAGGGCCTTTTACCACCTCAATATCCTTAACGCCCGACATGTTGATCTCATACAACGAGTTGTGGTTAAAGATCCCCGTAGGGCGGATAGGCAAACCATCTTCCATATATAAATACAAAGCATTGTAAGTAATAGGCTGACGGATAGCCATGGTATGCTGCTCGTTACCCAAATTAACCATATACATACCTGCTACTTTGTTTAATAACTGGTATAGCGCGGTAGCCTTGGTATCTTTAATTTGAGTAGAGTTTATTTTGCTGATGGCAATAGGCGCATCCTGACGCGCCTGCCCCTCGCGACTGGCAGTTACCACCACAGGTTGCAGATCGACAGTTGAGGGTTCCAGCGCGATATCAAGTTTTTGGTTTTTTATGGTAGATACATCGATGATCTGCACGTTATAACCAACCATGGCAAATTTGATCAGCGCTACGCCATCAACCTTAATGCTGAAGTGGCCTTTAGCATTGGTCATGGCTAATTTTTGTCCATTGGTTGCATCTGATTTGCAGATGGATGCACCTGATATCGCCTCGTGGGTAATGGCATCAGTAACAGTACCTTGTATAGTAGTTTGGCCGAGGGCCTGGGTTTTGAGCAGTATAAAAGTTATAAGTAGGATTAAATATCGTTTCATTATATAGTATTACGGGAGTTGCCTCCCGGTGTAAAAATGGGTAGAGTAGGGTGTGGGGATTTGATTGAAGGGCGATGAGTCTACTCACCCGACATCGCTGCGCTCGTCACCCCTCTCTACGCTGCGCGTAAAGAGGGGAATAGTAGATTGTTTTATATCGTTACCGAAATAAACGTTTTCCCAACCCTCTGTGCTGCGTAGCAGGAGAGAGGGTGGTCCAGCGAAGCGTAGACCGGGTGAGTAAATTATGCGCGTGCAAAGCAACAGGCATAGTTATTACACCATTCAATCAAAAACCAATAAAAAAATGAAATGATTATCCTAACTGCGGAGGGCGGAATATCGTAGCCGGGCGATCTGCCGGTACGGTTTTTAGGTAAGGGGTTGAAATAACCTGCAACAGGCTGGAGTGGAATTTAACATCAGTTGAACTGATGACATAAACCTCCTGAAAGAGGCTCTTTTGCGACTGCCTTTCGTCGCTGGCCTGCTTGTCCTCTGCCTGTTTTATCTTTTTCATGAAGTAACATTTACCATCGCAATGCATCCAGGGCTTGTCCCTGTTTTCGCAAAGCTTGGTGGCAATGTAATTCCTGTTCATTTCAAACCCTGCGTAAACAAAAAAACGCGAAAAGTTTGCTGTGACCAGCGAAAAGATGAGTAAATAGGCTGTAATACGTTGCAGCATGGCGCAAAGGTAAAGCCTGTGCGTTTATGAAGCAATTTTTAAATTGAAATAAACAGCTAAAGATGATAAATGAAGTTATTAATTGCCTCGTTTAAGCGTTGCATGCATATGCTGCCCTTTATAAACCAGGTTTATACTTAACGAATCCTGGTAAACCTTACCGGTATGCGGCGAGGTGCCGCCAGGAACCGGGATGCTGAATGAAAAATTATCACCATTGATCATGCCATCGGTAATAGCTACATCGCCTTGCGGCGCGTGTGCAGTGCCGGTAAGCTTGCCGCTATCTACTTTAAAAGTATAGCTTAACGGAAAATCACCGTCGCCCGCCAGCTTTAACGCACCTGTCCATTTGCCGTTAATATCGGCCATAGAAATAAAGCTGAAAGCCGTAATTGCGATGAATGCTGCGATGATCAGGAATTCTTTTTTCATTGTTGATATAGTTTAAGCAGATACCAATTTGCTATGATTTAAACTATATACAATTTTATTGCCTTTAAGTTTATTAAAAATAAAAAACCTTACCGGTTGGGTAAGGTTTTTTTATCTTTTCTCATGTCATTCTGAGCGATAGCGAAGAATCTTCTGCAACCTGCACAGTGAATATGCAAGGCGAAGAAGATGCTTCGTGCCTCAGCATGACAAATGAATTAATTACATTTATTGCTTAGGCCTTTTCAAAACCGAACTCGATTTTGAGCCATTGATATCCAGCTCAACACTAACCGAATCGCCCATGAATTTACCGGTGTGAGGGATCACTATACCGCTGGTTGATACAGTGAATGAAAAATCGGTACCATTGGTTTTGCCTTCTTTAATGTCAACATCACCTTCGGGGGTTAAAGCTGTGCCGGTTAGTTTATCGCCGTCAACTTTAAAGTTATATAGCAAAGGGTATTCCTGGCCATCGCTCATCGTTAGCTTGCCGGCCCATTTACCATTTAAATCGGCTATGGCGGCAAGGGCTATCATAAAGCAGCTTACCAATAGGGTAGTAGTAAAAATTTTCTTTTTCATGAAATGTGGATTTTGGTTGTTATAAATATAAGAACCTTGATTTATAGGACGAAAGGCTTACCTGATATTTATTTACATCAGCTAATCAGGAACCTTGACTTATAAGATTAAGGGATTACTTGATATTTATTTACATCGGCTAATCCTTAATCAGGGAAATCATGGTTCTTATTGTGCTCTTTTCAGCGTTGTGTGCGCTTTAGTTCCGTTAGCTTCAATATCAACACCAACCGAATCGCCATAAAACTTGCCAGTGTGGGCAATGTGGATATCTTCGATACTTACGGTAAATTTAAAATCGTTGCCGGTTATTTTACCATCTTCAATAGGCATGTCGCCTTTTGGCGTTTTGGCTGTGCCGGAAAGTTTATCACCATCAACCTGGAAGTTGTACAACAGCGGGTAAACATCGCCGGTTTCAGTTTCCAGTTTGCCTTCCCATTTGCCGGCAAAGTTGGTGATGGCTGCAAAGCAAGCTACAATACATGTTGTTACAAGCGCTAATGTTAACAAAGCTTTTTTCATAGTGTTGTTTTTCTGGTAGTAAATGTAAAATGGGCATTAAACTAAAACGTAAACTGTGTATTAAGTTTAGCGTAGCTGCCTATGCTACCTATGCAAACAAATACTGTGCTTGGCGGTGCAGATTAAACGCTTTGTAAACAGATTATTACGGTAGTGTGAGTTTGGCTGGTTTTTTACGACAGTTTTAGCAGGTGCCGGATAAAATTGTACCAGTATTTGCTAAAATAAATGTTATCAATACATTTCTTATTTTTCAAAATCATTGTACCTTTAAAATGCAGATACTAACCAGGTCATTGTACCTATCAAATTAATTTTTAAACCACAATAAATGATAAAAAAGATCTTTACCATGCTTTTGCTGGCTGGCGGCTGCCTTGCTGTGTCGGCACAGGAAGTTGAGCTTAACAAAGGCTGGAAGTTTTCAGTGGGTGACTCAACGCAATGGGCATCGCCAACTTTTAATGATAAAAACTGGCAGGATATTGATGTAAACCATAACTGGGAGCGTCAGGGACACCCAAGTTATGATGGTTTCGGTTGGTACCGCATCCATGTGGTGATCCCTTCATCACTTAAAGAAAAATCGTTTTTGAAGGACAGTGTGCGCCTAAATCTGGCCAGTGTTGATGATAATGATGAGGTTTATCTGAATGGTAAACTTGTAGCCAAATATGGCGGGACGGGCGGCTCGATAAAAGATGGCCACTATGGTCCACGTAGCTATACTATTGCGGCCAATGATCCGGCAATTTTATGGGACAAAGAAAACGTGCTGGCTATCCGCGTGTTTGATACAGGTGGCGATGGTGGCATCTATGGCGAAAAATTCACGTTGGCGATGGCCGATGTGATGGACAACGTGCATGTTAATACCGACGGCGATTTCAGCTTTGAAGAAAATAACAGCCTGGCCAAAGCCATCAAACTGCAAACTACCAATAAGTATCAATACCAGGGACAGTTGGCCTTCAAGGTTACCGATCCTGAAAGCGGTGCGGTGATCTACGAAAAAACTAACCCTGCAAGTTTCACTTCAGGCAAGCCATTTACCTATTCGTTTGTGATAGCAAGGCTTGCTAAAAAATCATACACTATTGCCTATACTTTTCATGACGAAAAATCGGGTAAGGATATTGTTAAAACCGAAACTACGCCTTATATCTTAACGCCTTATCCATCAGCAAAACCAAAAATAAATGGTCCGGATGTGTATGGTGCAAGGCAGGGTAACCCTTTCTTGTACCTGATCCCTGCCACTGGCAAAAAGCCGCTTGCTTACAAGGCTACGGGTTTGCCGGATGGTTTAAAACTGGATGCAGCTACTGGTATTATAACCGGTTCGGTTAGCCAGGCTGGTGATTATAAAGTTAACTTAACAGTAACCAATAGCCTCGGCACAAAATCAAAAGAGTTTACCATCAGTATTGGCGATAAAATTGGCTTAACCCCAGCCTTAGGCTGGAATAGCTGGAATGCCTGGGGATTGAGTGTTAACGAAGAAAAAGTAAAGATCTCGGCAAAAGCCATATCCGATAGACTGAGCGCTTATGGTTGGAATTTTGTGAATATCGACGATGGCTGGGAAGCCGAAAACCGCGCTGCTGATGGCTCGATAGTAACCAACAGTAAATTCCCGGATATGAAACGCCTTACCGATTATGTACATGGTTTGGGCCTGCATACGGGTATCTACTCATCGCCTGGCCCACGTACTTGCGGCGGATTTTTAGGAAGCTGGCAGCACGAAGACCAGGACGCTAAAACTTATGCCGATTGGGGTTTCGACTACCTGAAATACGACTGGTGCTCTTACTCGGAAGTTGCTCCTGCAAAACCTGATTTGGCCGAGTTGAAAAAACCTTATGAAGTTATGCGCGCCTCGCTTAATAAAGTTAACCGCGATATCATGTATAGCTTTTGCCAATATGGTTGGGGTGATGTATGGAAATGGGGTGCCGAAACAGGTGGTAACAGCTGGCGCACAACCGGTGATATTGAAGATACCTGGAGAAGCATGAGCGAGATCGGCTTCAGGCAAGATGCTGCTTCGCCATATGCAGGTCCGGGACATTTTAATGATCCGGATATGTTGGTGGTAGGCAAAGTAGGCTGGGGGCCAAGCCTGCACAATACCCGCCTTAGCTTTGATGAGCAATACACACACATCAGCTTATGGAGCCTGCTATCAGCACCGTTGCTAATAGGTTGCGATATGGGGCATTTGGATAGGTTTACATTAAGCTTGTTAACCAATGATGAGGTACTGGCAATTGACCAGGATGCCTTGGGCAAAGGTGCTATGCCACAGGTTAAGAAAGACGGTTACCAGATCTGGGTTAAAGAACTGAAAGATGGCAGCAAAGCCATTGGCATTTTCAATGTATCTGATAAATACCAAACTATTGATCTTGACAAAGCAGGTGAAGTTTTAAAAGGTTTCACTAAATACCGCGACGTTTGGCAGCAGAAGTTTATTGTAAGTACAGGCAAAACTTTTACCGCTAAGGTAGCACCGCACGGCGTATTGCTGGTTAAGTTGGAGAAATAGGCCTTGATTATTAATAAGAAAGCCATTCAGTTTTTAATGCTGAATGGCTTTTTTATTGTAGAGATGCATCATACCAATCTTCTGTAAAGATCAAGTGCTGGTGCACGCGTGTCGCGTGTTCCGTTTTGGTTTTATAAATCTTGAAGGGTGAAGGTACACGCGACACGCGTGCACCAGCTTTAGGATGCATGTAATACGTCTCTACATTCTGGAAAACTATTCCGGCGATTTATAATAATAAATCGGCGCAAACACACCTTCGCTGGTAGTGTAATATCCTTTGCCATCTGGTGTAAAACCAATAGCCTCGCCCTGTTTTTCACCTTTATATGGCAGCTCGCGGAATTTACGGCTCATGGTTTCCCATATTGGTTCGTTGTTTTGGCGGTGCCAGTAGTAAACTTTATCGTAGCTTTTTAATAATACTTTTTGTCCATCCTTTGAAATATCTCCCGCCGTGATCCATTTAAATGGCCTGAAGCCGGGGAAGAACAGTGTACCGCGTTTGGTAAGCGTTACAGTATCGTTAGCCTTATAAGTTAATGGCGATGAATACATGGCTACCGTGTCGCCCCGTTTGCTCACAATGAGTAATTGCTTCTCAATTGGATCTATCATCATGGCTTCAGCGTCTTTAGGGCCATCAGGATATTTAAAGTTCACAGCTACAGTGGGTGAGGTGGTATTTGCTTCCGTACCTGTTGCCCATGCTTTGTTTTCTAAAAAGCGATAAACCGTTATATACTTGCGGTTACTTGCATTATCGCCTATATCACCAAGATAAACATAGCTTTTACCTTTTTGCGGACCAGGGCCAACATCAATATCCTCACAATCCTGTACACCAAGCGGGTGATTAGCATCGCCCTTAAAATAGACGGTGGTTTTTAACTTACCTTCAGGTGTTATGGCAAAAAAGCGACTGGTGTCACCACTATCATTATGTACGTAATAAGTATCCGGGTTGATGCTCGAGGCGGCTATGCCCGATGTTTCGTCCATCTCCTTGCTGCTCAGTGTGCCAACAACGTCCTGCTTATCAAGCAAACGGTGTTTGGCAAAAGCCCCCATAAAAAGTAGGGAAACAAGTGGAACGAGTATATTTAATTTTTTTGATCGGCTCATCTTAACTATTGCGAATAATAACGCAAATAAAGTTTTTTAGTATGAAGATGTTATTAATTATTAGGTTTTGTTGTTCAATATGAAAATTGTATAACAAAACGTTAACTGGTTAACAATATTCATACCAGTACTGCCATTAAGCTGAATTAAAAGCATAGAGTAATGTATTCTGTTGGTAAATTTCGGCGACAGTGCGATAATCGGCAAGGTCAAGTTCATTAAGGTATCTGCCGTTGTCAGGATGGTTTGGCGCTATATATACAGGTGTATCGTAACCTAATTGTTGATAATAAGGGGTGATCAAAGTGCGGACAGGTAAGCCGTTGGCTATAGTTTTGATATCATGGGGTAGGTTACTTAATGGTTTCAGCAGTAACCTGATCTCGCAAAGCTTGAAACTATCGTTCAAGGGTACCCAACGGTTTATTTCATCAATCGAAACCGCTATAGCATCTGATTTTATTCCCGTGAGTGTACCAATGCTTATCTTGTCATTTAAATTGCTGCTGATCAATACTTGTTGACCTATATAGCGACTAAGAACTATCAATTGATCGGATACGCTCAGGTTATTCATTTTGCTAATTTTATTAGCAAAATACGTAAATTATTTGCTTGGATGCAAGCTGTATAAAATAAAAAGACGCCATCGCGAGGCGATTTTTTTTTAATGAATTATGACATTCGCCTATTTTGTCATGCTGAGGTACGAAGCATCTTCTTCGCCCTGTATAGCGGCTATGCTTGTTGAAGAAGATCCTTCGCTATCGCTCAGGATGACAACGTTTTTTAAACTTTTTATTGCACGATGCTATTGCACGGAAGTATCACAGGCCTATAGGGTATGCGATTGCTTTCCCGGGTTTGGGACAGGCAGTATCTACCCATCACATAGGGGATATCAAAGAAAGTCTGTATCAACAAAAAAGGGCCTTTTTGCAAGGCCCTCTTTTATATTATTTTTCTACTTCCTGAAGCTGAGGTTTTGAACCTTCTGCTTTTACCAGGTCAATATCTGGTTTGGATACATCGGTTAATGCTACTTTACCGCGGTCTCTGCGAACTATACGGTTAAACAGCGAGATCTCTCTATCAAACAAAAACTGGAAAAACAGTTTGGTCCATGAGGTATGATAGTGTAGTGTATCGTAATAATCCGGCGCTGTTTTCCTGATCTCGGGGAGTTTATTCCATGGGATAGAAGGAAAATCATGGTGCTCATTGTGGAAGCCTACGTTGAAGGCTACCACGTTAAAGTTACCGTAGTAGCTGTAAGTTTCCTGCTCTTCGGTAACGGTAAGGTAATGCTCCTGGATCCAACGTGCGCCAAGCGGGTGTAAGCCAACCGAAAACGAGAAGCTTAATAATAAGAATGCTACCGCATGCCAGCCCATAAAGTAAGCTATGGCTGTAGTGAATGCCGCTTGCAATAACCAATTGGTTAAAATCCATTTATCAAATGGATGAATCTCACGTAAACGTGATAAACGGAACAATTGGAATACCGGGAAAAACAGTAACCACAAAGCTTTACCAAAAAATGAATTGCTGATCAGTTTTGCTTCCCATTTGTTAGGCAAATCGGCATCCAACTCATGTACACCCTGAAACGCGTGGTGTTTAATGTGGTATTTTTCGAACGAGATAGCGCTCGGCAAAATTTGCGGTAAGTTGGCAAACATAGATGCCCAGCGGTTGGCGTTGCGGTTTTTAAACAGTAGCTGGTGGGTGCATTCGTGAATCATTACAAACAAAGCATGATCGGCAAAAGCACCTAAAAGATAGGCCGCTCCGAAAACTATCCACCATGATTGGTCGCGTACAAACCAGGCTAAAACTACCTGGAAAGATACAAGCCCTATAATGGCCCATATGGTTTTTGGGTTTTTACCAATAAGCTTACGCAGTTGCGGAAACTCCTTTAAAATCTTCTTTGTACGAATACGATGAGGTTCAGACTCCTGGGAATAAACAAAATCAGTCTTTTTTATCATATAGGGTTAAAACGCTAAATATACCAATAACGTCTACAAAACTTCATTTTTTTGTAAATTTTAATTAGTAACAATAGGAATACACAGAATCTTCACGAACATTTCATGTAGATTTTATATACGATTTAATTTGGTTTATAAACCAAAACTTTAAAAGTATTTGGAATTGTTTTACGTGTCCCGGGTTCAAATTGTGCTACGCTCAGGTAAATTTTATGCGTTTTAGCATCCAAAGCCATCGTTTTGGCGCGCTCGGCAGTTTTTAGCGATTGGATAACTTCGTACTCATCGGCCGATTTTTGTTTGATAATGGTAGTAACGCCATCACCGCACGAGCAGAAGATCAGTTTGGTTTCGGCATCATAAACAACGGCATCGACACCTGCACCTATCGGTAGGGTAGCGGTTACTTTACCTGTATTAATATTAACCACGCTCACCCCTTTATTTTCACGGCAAACAGTAAATACACGTTGGTTTACAGCATCAAGCGCTAAGCCTGTAGGGCCACCGCAAGGTGCAAGTGGGAAGTTTTTGATCACCTTTAATTTTTTACTGTCGATAATATTCAGGCTGCTTTTATCTTCAAGGTTATTGTAGATCTTACCTTTGCCATCGCTAACAGCAAACTCAGGGCCACCGCCCAAGGCTACAGTACCAATCTGCTTTAGGGTTGATGGATTAATTACTGATGAATTATCACTTTCGCCATTAAAGGTAAATACCCTATCAGAAAAAGGATCGTACATAATAGCATCCGGTCCGTTGGCGCCGGTGAGGGCGATGGTGCCGATGGTTTTGAAAGTTTTCAGATCAAAAACCACAACGGCGTTAGCTTTGCCATCGCTAATAAAACCGCGGTTAAGTTTATTTACAATGGCAATGCCATGTACGCCTTTCATGTTTTCAATAACGCCAACCGGCTGCTCGGTATCAAGATTGATAACGTTCACCGTGGTTGAGTGCGATACATAGAGGTTGCGGTTTACCTTATCAATAGCCAGGTAATCATAACCGCCATCGCCGGGCAGGGCAATGGTTTTATCAGCCACATAAGTTTGTGCACTCAGTTTAAAAGGCAGCGCAGCGGCAAAAAGCAGTGCGGCAGCAATAATGTGTTTTTTCATTTGGGAATACTTTATAAAAGTGAAATTAAGTCCCGAATCTGTAAAAATGCTGTACTATACCTTTTGCGGTTCATTTAATTGGTCGGGGTGTTCTGCAAACCCTTTGCGGTACAAGATCCGCAGCATGGCCGGTAAAACAATAAGCAATAAGGGTAATGCAGCTAAAAAACCACCAATTACCGCAATGGCCAAAGGCTGATGCAGTTGTGCCCCCGCGCCAATGCCTAAAGCCAACGGCATTAAGGCGATGATAGCCCCTAAAGCCGTCATAAGTTTTGGGCGCAGGCGGGTGCTGATAGCAAAGGTTATGGCCGCGTCAATATCATGGTTATGGTTTTCGAGCGCGCTTTCTTTAAACTGGAGGAAGGTAAAAATGGCATTTTCGCCAATAATACCTACAATCATGATGAGGCCGGTATAACTGCCAACGTTAAGCGGAGTGGCGGTAAGATACAAGGCCAGGAAACTGCCGGCAATACCCAATATGCCGATCACTAAAATAAGTATAGCTATCCTGAACTGCCTGAACAGGAATAAGATCACACCAAAAACCAGCGCGCAGGCGGTAATCAATATCATCAATAATTCTTTAAAGGATTGCTGCTGTTGCGCGTATGCGCCGCCATATTCTACGTGGTAGCCGCTTGGCAGGTTAACATGATCTTGTATGGTTTTTTGGATAGCCGGGATTACTGTGCCCAGATCGCTTCCCTCTAAACGTGCGCTGATCACGTTCATGCTTTGCAGGTTTTCGCGGTTCACCTCGGCGTCACCTTCTTTTAACTCTACCGATGCGAGTTCGGTTATCGGGATCAATTTACCATTGGGCAGAAATACACGCAGATTGTGGATGCCATTAACATTAAGTGCACGGTTCCCCGGATAAACCATGCGGATGGGGGAAAGCTGTTCTTTCTCTAACAGGCTACCTATTACATTCCCCTCCAAAGCGGTTTGCACCTGCATTTGCAAATCGGCAGCGGTAATGCCAAACTGTGCCAGTTTACTGTAATGGGGTTGGATGCTTACTGTAGGACCTGCTATGATAATGCCCGGAAGCACATCGGCCGTGCCCGGAACTTTTTCAACCAGCCCGGCAATCTGGCGGGATAAGCTTTGCAAGGTCTGCTGGTTATCGCCAAATACTTTGATCTCTATCGGCTCGGCCGAGGTGGTAAGGTCGCCAAGCATATCGGTTATTACCTGGCCAAACTCTACTTCGAGGGCTGGCTGGGTTTCGGATACCATTTTACGCAGATCGCTGATCACTTCTTCGGTGCTTTTGGTACGGTCTTTTTTTAGTTGGATAAGATAATCGCCGCTGTTGGGTTCGGTGATAAAAAAGCCCATTTGGGTGCCGGTACGACGAGAATAAGCGCTTACGTCCGGATCTTTTACAATTTGCTTTTCTATCTGTTTCAGCATCCGGTCGGTTTCCTCCAGCGATGTGCCGGGAGGCGATTTGTAGTCGAGCACAACGCTGCCTTCGTCCATATCGGGCAAAAAACCGGTTTCTAATAGCGAGGGCACGATCACAATAACTGCCGTAAGCGCTGCTACGATGATGATACTAACATAAGGCCTCAGGATAAAAAAGCTTACCCATTTTTGCTGCTTTACGGTGTGTAATTCTTCGTGTTTGGCTTTGGTGTTTTGTTTCAGTTTGGGTTTACTGGTGATGAGCAGGTAAATTACCGGCAGCCCTATCCATGTTACAAAAAACGAAGAGAGCAGCGAGATGATCATGGTATCGGTAAGCACCTTGAAGTATGCCCCCGCCACGCCGCTCATCAACACAAAAGGAATAAAAATTACAATGGTACTGATGGACGAACCCACCATAGCGGGGAATAGGTAATCGATAGCCTTGCGCACCAGGTGGCTGCTCAGCTCATCTGGGTGTTCTTCGTGTACGCGGTGAATCTGTTCTACCACCACAATAGCATCGTCAATAATTAAACCTATCGAAGCTGCAATTGCCCCCAAAGTCATGATATTAAAGGTATAGCCCAGCCAGTAAAGTATCAGCAATGATAAGCCCAGGGTTACCGGAATGGTGATTAGGATAGTAACGCTGGCCTTAACCGAGCGCAGGAAGATAATAGCTACGATGATGGCTAACAGTAAGCCTATCCAAAGGCTGTCGCTCACACTTTTTACTGAATCATTCACAAAATCGGCCTGGATATAGTATGGCCTGATAGTTACTCCTTTCGGCAGAACTTTTTTCAGTGCATCCACCTTATCGGCCATGTCATTGCTCACTGAAATGAGGTTGGCATTGGGCTGTTTGATCACCGCTATCAAAACCCCATCGTGCCCGTTGGCGTTGATACGGGTGTATTCGATGCCCTCGTTTACCTGTATAGTGGCAAAGTCAACCAATCGCACCACACGTTTACGGTTATTGCTGATCACCAGCTGCTCCAGTTGGTCTTTGGCGTTAATGGTAGCATCGGTAACGGTGAGGTACATGCGCTTATAATCCGACAGGTAACCTTCCGATTTAACAAAGTTGGTAGTAGCCAGCGTGGTGCTGATAATATCAGGCGTAAGGCCCAAGGCCGTCATTTTTTCCTGATCAAGCGTAAGCCAATATTCTTTTAATTTACCGCCAATAACCCTAACCTCGGATACACCATCAACCTGTGATAGAAATGGTTTTACCGTATAAGTAGCCAGTTGCCTCAGCTCTATAGGCGATAAATTATGGCTCTCCAAAGTGTAACCGCTTACAGGTAAAATGGAGGGGTTCATTTTGGCCACGCTGATATTAACATCGGCAGGGAGATCATTCCTGATCTGATCGATGCTGGATTGGATGCGTTGCTGGCTTAGATCGATATCGGCATTCCAGTTAAAAAGGGCCGAGATCTCGCAACTACCGCGGCTGGTAGTGCTGCGTACCAATTGCAGATCGGGCACCTGTTTAATGGCATTCTCTAACGGCTTAGTGACTGTAACCATCATTTTGTTTACAGGCTGTAAACCCTGGTCGGCAATGATCTTGATCTTCGGAAACGTGATCTCGGGGAAAAGTGAGGTTTGCAGTTTGGAATAGGCAAACAGCCCACCCATTATAATGAGCGCCAGTACAAGCCCCAAAGGCTTGCGGTGCGTTATGAAATAGTTTTTTTGCTGGTTCATGTTAGCAATGTTTGGTTATTGCGGGCGTGTTGCAAGGCGGCGATTTTACTCACCCCGGCTACGCTGCGCTGGCCGACCCTCTCTATGCTTCGCATAAAGAGGGTAAGGAAAACTAAGATATTGTGCTTCCCCCTCTTTGCGAAGCAGAGAGGGGTGACAAGCGAAGCGATGTCGGGGTGAGTCAACTTCGTCATGGTGTAATTTTTACCTTGGCAGTATCTGCCAGGCCATAATTCCCCGTTATCACAATTTTATCGCTTGCCGAAAATTTTGGTGTTAATATTTCCACTCTATCACCGGTCTCAATGCCTTTAGTTACTTGGGTTTTAACCGCGGTTGTTGGGTTGATGAGTTTCATTACCCAAAACTCGGTTTGTGTTTCGTTGCTCAATAGGGCCAATTTTGGTAGTGATGTCGTGTGCGGTCTGATAGTTTTAATAATACGGGCTTTGGCTACCAGATTTTCAGGGATAGGGTTGCCGCTATTAACCTTGATCACAATGCCCTGTGTTTGCGAAAGCGAATCTACCGCTGGCATCAAGGATGCAACCTGGCCTGTTATTTTTTCGCCGCCGGGCAGGGTTAGCTGTACATCCTGGTTGTTTTTTAAATAACTGCGAAGCTCATAAGGCAGCTGCATTACGAAGGCAAAACTTGATCGGTCACTTATTACAGCCAGTTGCTCGCCGTCCTGTACGTAGTCGCCCTGTTGGTGATTGAGCTGGGTAACATAGCCATTGCCGGGCGCTTTTATTTTGTTAACACCCGAGAATTTGAATGTGGTATCCAGCACGTTAATGCTGTTCCCTATACTTTGCGCCTCTTTGGTTTTTATGCTGAAAAGAAGCTCTCCCGTACTAACCGAATGGCCTGGCAGTACATTTACCTTTTGCACATACCCATTGGCATTGGCTTTTACAATGTTTTTTTGCTGAAAAACAGAAGTGGCGTTAAGGTCGATATAATCAACCATGGCGCTATCGCTTATTGTAGTTACGGTAACCGGGGTTTGTGCTGAGGCGCCATCTCCGGCTGTATCGTCTGCAGGTTGGGTATTGCCCTTGCAGCCGTATAAGCTTGCCAATATGCAGGCAGTAAGGTATATATGTTTGGGTTTCATAGTTATTTGTTCCAGTAGTTTAGCTGATTGATGAGTTGCAGCCTGTTGATATTGGTTTGTGTTTTAAGGTTTTTGATAGCGAGGTAATTGTTAATGGCCAGCACCAGATCGGCTACGCGCACATCGCCGGTCTGCATCAGTTGGGTATCCACTTTTACCAGGCTCTCGGTGTATTTCATTTGCTCATCTATCTGTGCTATGAGTTGTTCGCTGCCGATGATCTGCTGGTCCAGCTGTGCTATCTGCTGCCGGTATTGCCTGTCGAAAAAGGCTTTATACGTGCGGCGGGTATCTTCCTCAAGCGAGAGCTTACGATACTGGATCTTACGCTGGCCACCATCATATAGCGGCAGGGTGAAGCTGAATCCAACACTTACGCCGAAGTTTTTATAAGCTGGTCCGCTTGAAAAATCAGAGTTGTAGCCGCCGTCGGCCAGCAGGTTTATTTTGGGCTTGTAGCTAAAATCTACCAAAGCCCGGCTGTTTACCGTTTTTAAACTATCGGTTTTATATTGATTATAAAAGATGCTACTGGTCGCGTTTACTGATGGCTTTTTTTGCAGTATGGGGTCCAGCAGTTCTACATAACTGGTATCGGTAATGCCGGTTAGGTAATTAAGCGTGGTATAATCGTTTTTATACTGTAACCGTGCCTGCGATAGTGTTAGCTCCTGTTGTTTGAGGGTAACCAAAAAAGTTAGGTAATCGCTTTGGCGGTAAACATTGGTACGGGTAAGTTTTTTGAGCAGGTTTTCTTCGCGACTAAGCAGGGCTATCACATCCTGGTTAAATTTTACCTGCTGAAGGCTACCGTAAGCGGCTATATATTGGGCGGTGACAGCTTTTTTCAGATCCTGCTCAGAGATCTTAGCCGTATTGCTGATGGTTTGTGATTGTAGCTTAACGGCATCTATCTGCGCGGCGATATTTTTTTTGCTATCCAGCGATTGGTTAACGCCCATTAAAGCGGCCAAAGTATGTTCGTTGGTAATAGCGGGTGCGTAACCATATCCGCCCGCAACCGGTGCATATAAGCCGCTGCTGTTGGCACTTACCTGCGGCCTATAACCGGCCTTAATGCGCATACTATCCAACTGCCCGGAAGCTATCTGGTTTTGCAGGTCTTTCAACAGCGGACTGTTGCTTTTGGCCAGCTCCAGGTAATGATCAAGATTATAGGTTTGAGCCTGTGTTACAAAGCTATATAAGCATAACGCTAAGCAGAAAAACCATTTGATAAGGGTATTCAAAATAATGTGTATTGTGTTAAATAATAGCTAAGCTAAAGCATAATTCTGGAAAAAATTGGTACGGCTACCTTAAAGACTTATTAAAAATAATGGTTTCTTGTAGAAACACGTCACGTCCGTCTGTTAATGCTAATGCACGTTGTTCGCTGTTCGAAGTTTCTGACTTCGAATTAACTATGTATGTAGTTTGCAACTACATACTGTAGTCACAGACTACATGCATAATCGTCCGAAGTCAGAGACTTCGGACAGCGAATTATTAAGCTTGCCTTGCATACGGGAGACGCAATTATGCGTCTCTACATAAAAACTCCTATCAAAATTAAAACTTAACCATGAAGCTATGATGAGGTGCTTCATGACTGTAAACCAGTTCATAACCTAAACTTTCGCAGATCTGTTTGGAGATGGTAAGCCCCAGCCCACTGCCTTCTGATGTTGATGATTTATGGAAACGGGTAAAAATACGTTCGTTATCCAGGGGATTACTTTCTCCGGTGTTTTTTACGCTGAGGCTGTCTGCTGTAAGATTAACGATGATCTCGCCGCCTTCGTGGTTGTGTCTCACTGCGTTAATAATAAGGTTGTTGAGCAAAATATCGATCAGGTACCGGCTGGCCGTTATTTCCTTATCCTGGAGCGAGGCCGAAATGGTGATCATCTTATCGCTGAAGATATCCTCCAACTGATATAGCAGCTCTTCAATAAGTTCTTTCAGGTTGATGCTTTGCTGATCGGTAAGCAGTTTGTTCTCTATCTTAACCAATAGTAACAACGATTGGTTAAGTCTGGTTAAACGGGCTACAGCACCATACAGATCGCCCAAAAGCTTACTTTGCTGCGGACTGAAATTTTCTGTCTGGATCAGCGTATCCAATTTGGAGTTGATCACCGCGATAGGGGTAAGCAGCTCGTGAGAGGCATTTTCAGTGAACGTTTTAAGGTCTTTATAATCGCGCTTAACGCGTTCGGCCATGGCGGTTACTTCCTGGTGCAGGTCGTTAAATTCATCTATCCGGGTATTGAGGGGGGCGATGTCGTTGTTGTCGGTAACTTTAAATTGTTTCAGTTCGCCAACGATGTTATAAAAAGGTTGCCAAAGCCTGCTTAATATGAGTCGGTTGGTGATGAGTAAAACCAGTAACAATAACAGGATAACCCCGATAGTGATCCCGAAAATGATCTGGATCAGATCTTCAGTTTCTACTTTCGATTCTACAATTTGGATCCTGTAATATCTTCCGTTTACAGTAACCGAACTGATAAGGCCCCGGCCCGATTCCGGCTCATCCTTTTCACGGTAGTATTCGGTATTGATAAACTCACGCTTGATAGAATTAGGCTCGGCCGAAGTAAAGCTGATCTGCTGATCCTTCGATTCAAAAACCTGGGGCAGGCGATGGTTAAGTTTTACGTAATCAAATACTTCCTGCTCCTCAACCTCCAGCGATTTATCTTTCTGGTCGGTAAGTATAAGGCTAATGGCCAGGTAATAAATGGCTCCTGTTATCAGCATGATAACTACGGTGGCAATTAAGTTTACCCGGTTGTACCTTTCGGATAGTTTCATTTATTGATCGGCAAATTTATAGCCC
This sequence comes from Mucilaginibacter sp. CAU 1740, assembly GCF_039839285.1. Lineage (NCBI taxonomy): Bacteria > Pseudomonadati > Bacteroidota > Sphingobacteriia > Sphingobacteriales > Sphingobacteriaceae > Mucilaginibacter > Mucilaginibacter sp. CAU 1740. The sequence continues at coordinate 65,429 of NZ_JBDOQS010000011.1, forward strand.
ATGCCATAGGCGGCATAAATATAATCCTTGCCGCCCGCCTCCATTATTTTTTTACGAACATTTTTAATGTGCGAATAAATAAAATCGAAGTTGTTGGCCATATCAATGCCATCGCCCCATAAATGCTCGGCAATAGCGTTTTTGGAAATTACTTTACCTTTATTGCTGATAAAGTAAATCAGCAACGAAAGTTCTTTACGGGTAAATTTTACCGGCGTGCCATTAACGGTTACTGTTTTGGCCATCAGGTCGATACTCAACTCATTAAAATTAAGTACGTTGCTGCCATTAAACATTTTGCGGCGCACAATAGCCGATACCCTCGCTTTCAGTTCCGAAAGGTGGAAGGGCTTTACCAGGTAATCATCGGCACCAAGGTCGAGGCCTTGCAGGCGGTCATCCAGCGAGTTTTTGGCCGAGATGATCAGTACGCCATCCGGAAACTCATTGGCCTTAAGGGTTTTTAATATATCGATGCCGTTGCCGCCAGGCAGGGTAATATCCAGCAGGATACAATCATAACGGTATAGCTGTATTTTAGATAGCGCGGCCTGGTAGGTTGCTACGGTTTCGCAAATATTGCCGGCCTCGGCAAAGTACTCTTCTATACTCTCGCGCAGGCCTTCTTCATCTTCAACAATAAGTATCTTCAAAACTTTTTTAGGTTAAAGGTATAGAGGCAATTTGTACAGATTCTGGATTTTTCAGATTTACTACAGAATGGATAATCAAATTTGCCGCTAACTTGTTGCAAGTTAAACATCAAATTCAATTATTATGTGGTGGATCTACGCATTACTATCGGCGCTTTTCGCGGCGCTTACAGCCATATTTGCTAAAATAGGTATTAAAGGGGTAGATACCGATCTGGCTACCGCCATCCGTACCGTGGTGATATTGATACTGGCCTGGGGTATTGCCCTTTTTAAAGGCGGGCATAGCGGAATTAGCAGCCTTACTAAAACCAACTGGATCTTTCTTATACTTTCAGGATGTGCTACCGGATTATCATGGGTCTTTTATTTCCGCGCGCTGCAATTGGGTAAGGTAACTCAGGTGGCACCCGTTGATAAATTGAGTGTAGCGCTGGCCATTGCGTTATCGGTTTTATTTTTAGGCGAGCCGCTTACGCTCAAAAATTCGATAGGGGCATTGCTCATCATTGGAGGCACAATTGTATTGATATTCTAATTTTTATGTAACAGGCTTATATACAATGTAACAAGCATGTATACACTGCAAAATCATATTGTAACAAATACACTTCAACAAAGGCAAATCCAGTTTTAATCCAATCTTTCATAGCATCTTTGTGGTTAAACTATGCACAACTATATAATGAAGTCTGTTTTTGTTATACTATTTTCATTCATTTTTATAACCACCACACAAGCCCAAACTGCCCCAGCAACAAAGGGGAAAATAACCGGAAAAGTTACCGATGCCACTACCAAACTACCGGTTGATTATGCTACAGTATCCATATTTAAACAAGGTGCAACTTCGCCGTTTAACGGCATCAGTACCGACCCTAAAGGAAATTTCAGTATTGGTAATATCCCGGCCGGAGAGTACAAAGTAACAGCCGAGTTTTTAGGTTACCAAAAAGCCATCATAGAACATGTAATGGTAAAAGATGGCGCTACATTAGCTTTAGGCGAAATTAAACTGGCGCCTACCGCCAACGAGCTTAAAGGCGTAACCATTACCGCCAAAGTACCAACGGTTGAAAACCGCATTGATAAAATGGTTTACAACCCTCAAAACGATTTGAGCGCGCAAGGCGGGGTAGCTATCGATGTATTGAAAAAAGTACCCCAAATTACTGTTGATATTGATGGTAACGTAGAGTTGCAGGGCAATGCCAATATTCGTTTCCTCATCAACGGTAAGCCATCAAGCATTTTTGGCGCGAGCCTGGCCGATGCTTTGGCCAGCATCCCGGCCAGCCAGATCAAAAGCATTGAAGTAATTACCAGTCCGGGGGCTAAATATGATGCTGCCGGTACAGGCGGTATCGTAAATATTATTTTGAAGGATAGCAAGGTTCAGGGCATCAATGGTTCGTTTAACCTTTCTGCCGGTACCCGTCGTGAAAATGGCTCGTTTAACTTAAACGCCCGTAAAGGTAACTTTGGGGTGAACGCCTTTTTTAGCGGCAACGCCCAGATCAATACCAACGCGCCTTATACACGTAACCGTGTATCAACTGATGGAAATGCAAATCAAACAACGTTTTTCCAACAGGGTTCAAATAACTTTAAGCGTAATGGTTATGAATCGGGCATTAACTTTAATTGGGATATCAGCAAGCATGATAACATTACTGCCGGTGTAGATTTTAACCATTTTGGTAACCATGGTAATGGTATCACCAATGAAGATTCGAGGATAGTTTCGGCCTCGGGAGCGTTTATTTCTGATACTGCCGATATCCGTAACTCAAGTAGTAAATTTAACGGCCGCTCAACGGATGTTAGCATCGGCTACAAAAAAACATTTGATAAAGAAGGACAGGAGCTGGACATCCTTTACACCGAAAGCTTTGGTAACAACAGCTTCAGTTCATCGCAGGTGCAGGATTATTTGAACGGTGTAAAACCTTCAACAGGTATCTCCAACAATAACCCCGGTAAAGATCGTGAAACCAATATCTCTATCGATTACACCCATCCTGTAAGTAAAAAAGTAACCATCGAAACCGGCGGAAAACTCGATTTTAACCACATTAACAATAATGTAGTAACCGATACCCTGGCAACCGATGGCGGCCTTAATCTTGACCCAAATCAAACTTATGGCTTTACTTACAACCGTAAAATATATGCCTATTACTTGTCGGCTTCGGCATCGTTGTTTAATAGTTTTTTAGATGTAAAAGGCGGTTTAAGGGATGAGTACACTACCACTAAGGCAGATTTTCAGGGAGTAAATATCCCTAATTATAATATTTTGGTGCCATCGCTGGTGTTTTCGCACAAGTTTGGTAGCAACAGTTCGCAATCAGTTAAGTTAAGCTATACCCGCCGCATCCAGCGTCCGGATTATGGCGACCTGAACCCTTTCCTCAACATCAGCGATCCGCATAACATTAACACCGGTAATCCGAACCTGAAGCCCGAAAAAGGCGATAACTTTGAGTTAGGCTACAACAAATCTTTCGATAAAGGGGCTAACATTAACATCGCGGCGTTTTATCGTCACAATACAGATGATATCCAGCAGCTTACCACCTATTATGATTCGTTGATGGTAAACAATAGGGTATATAAAGGTGTATCATTTAACCAACGCTACAACATAGGCTCGGAAGACAGGCAGGGTATCAATATTTACGCTTCGGTACCGCTTACCAGTAAACTGAGCGTACGTACCAATATGATATTCAGCAACAGGCGTTCAACCAACCCAGGTTTCGCTACCGTAAACGCTTTTGCTTACCGTTTAAACTTAAACGCGCAATACAGCTTTGGTCATGATTTAAGTGCCGAATTTTTTGGTAACTACAACTCATCGCAAAAAGGTATCCAGGGCACTAATCCAAAATTTGTGTTTTACAACTTTGCCATGCGTAAAATGTTCTGGGATAAAAAGGCAAGTATTGGCTTGACTGCTACTAACCCTTTCGCCAAATATGTTAGTCAGAGTTCATCAACCTTCGGCAGTAACTTTTATGCAACTAACGAGCGGTTGGTGCCGGTGCAATCTTTCGGCATCAGCTTAAGCTATAAGTTTGGTAAACTTGAATTTAAGAAGGATAAAGAGAAAGGCGATGATAACCGCGATAACAACGGGGGAGATAACGGGCCGGGTCAGGATAGAGGGAAGTAAGGCGTAGAGTTTACTCACCCGGTCTACGCTTCGCTGGACCACCCTCTCTATCCTCCGGATAAAGAGGGTAAGAAAAACAATAAAAAAATTAAAAATCCCCTCTTTACGCGAAGCGTAGAGAGGGGTGACAAGCGCAGCGATGTCGGGGTGAATAAACCCGGCGATAGGTCTGCACCAAACAAAAAAAGCGATGATCACTCATCGCTTTTTTTGTTTTATAATATCCGGGCAATTACCCCATCTTTATCAAAATACTTTCAATAATCAACGTAGCATCCTCACAGGCATCGGTAGCGGTTTCCATGGCTACAAATACGTCGGTGTATTTAATTAGTTCGATAGCATCTGTTTGGTTGGCCAGTAAATCGGCAAAGGCAGTGTTGTAAACGCGGTCGGCATCTGCCTCTATGCGCTTAATATTGGCACATGTTTCGAATATTTCGGCAGAACGGCTTAGCTCGTTCATGGTATTTACCGCCTTTTCAAGTTCTGTGCTGGCCGTTAAGATCAGGCCTGCCAGGTTTATGATGGGCTGGGTAATAGCCGGAACGTTGTACAGGTTAATACGGCGTGCAGCCATCGTGATCCTATCAGCCACGTCATCAATAGCCGAGGCCAGGTCACACATGTCTTTACGGCCAAAAGGCGAGATCAACATGCGTCCCGATTCGTTAAAAACCCGGTGGGTGATTTCGTAGCTTTTAAATTTCAGCTTATCAATATGGGCAAAATTAAACTTTTGCTCGTACGATGTTGGCGAATTAACGGCTTCATCAAGCAGGCGGGCCATTTCGGTAACGTTAGCTGCCGCGTCGTTAAATAAATCGTAAAAAAGCTGGTTTGAACTTGGGAATATCGATTTTGAGTTTGAGCTCTTCATTGATCTGTTTTATCAGTCGTGAATTTACAGTAGTTATACTAAGTGGACTTTAAACTATGTCTCTATAAATTGTCAGTGCGTAAAAGTAACTATTAAAACGATGCGTTGTGTTAAGTTAATGTTAAGAATGGTTAAGGCAATGTAAAAAAACAGTTGACCTGACTGTGTTTTATGCTATAAGTAATTGACTTTAAGCGTGGAGAAATGCTATTGCATCGGAAAGAAATTTTGTAACATTTAAGTTTAATTGAAACAATATGGGCCCAGGCACTATTATCTTTTAATAAGCTTATATATCATGAAAGCCGGGGATAAACATTATAAATGCGTAAACAGCCGCACTGGTTACGCCATTTATTACCATTCGTTAAGCAGGATGCTTAGTGATGAAGAGATCAGGACCGAGCTGGAAAAAATACGCGCCCGCGTAGCCATCCAAAACGGCATATACCTTGAAACTTTGTATTGGGAAGAAATGAAGCAGGACGCGGAACTGACGCGATGAAGCTACAGAGCTGCTATATACCAGGGATTTAATAACCCGAACCAACAATAATTGTGTTGTATGGTAATAACTATGCCTATTGGGCGAGGCATTAAAAGAGCAATAAAAAACCCTGCCACGGTGGGCAGGGTAAAAAAACCACAACAATTGTTTAACCTTTGGGCTATGAATCCCTCCGGTGTATTCCTAACTGCAATGCGACTTTTCTACATTATTTAACAACACATTATAATATTGGTTTTAGTTGTAGCATGTTATTTGAGCGGTTTTATATGTTAAAATCACCTGTTGGGGGTATTTGCCGTAATAGTTGCTATTAAACCAAAATTCAGTTTATCTTTATCGTAATTAAATCATGAGAAACTTTATGAAAAAATCATTTCAACTTAAGGCGGCATTCCTGTTTGCTTTCGCCTTATTGGTATCAACTTTTGCTTTTGCGCAGGATGCTAAACCTATCGCAAGTCCGCGCGATAGCGTAAGTGGTACTGCTGCAGGTTCAACAATTACTATTAACTACGGAAGCCCGTCGGTAAAAGGCCGTAAAATTTGGGGTGGTTTAGAGGCTTATGGTAAAGTATGGCGTGCCGGTGCTAACGAGGCAACTACTTTTACCACTACTAAAGATATTAAAGTTGAAGGTAAAGCACTTGCTGCCGGTACTTACGGCTTTTTCCTAATCCCGGCCGAAAACGGTACCTGGACAGTTATTTTTAACAAAGTGGCCAAACAATGGGGAGCTTACAAATATGATGATAAAGAAGACGCTTTACGCGTAACCGTAAAAACCAAAGCCGCACCAATGCACGAGCGTTTGGTTTACACAGTTGATGCAAAAAGCTTCTGCCTGTTTTGGGATAAGATCGTAGTACCGGTTTCGGTTAAATAACGATATTCTATACCTTACTTTTTACAATTTCAGGCCCCGGAAACGGGGCCTTTTTTTGGAGCTTTGGTTTTGAAGTTTTTGTCAGAACCGGGATTTGGGGCGATTTTTGAGATTTATGGGATTCATGCTAATCCTGCTCATCCTAAAAATCTCCCCAAATCCCGGTTCTGACATCAAGTTGATCCAATAATCCTAAAAATCATGGTTCATAAGCATTATATTTACCTCATAAATGCGCCGTCGTTCCAATAATAAACCTATTATAAAAAAGATTGTCGCCATACTGGTTTTGGCCCTGGTTATTTTTTTGCTCATGTTGTTGGCCAGGCATCCCGCCGCGGTTGAAAGCTATTATTCAAAAGGCTTTTATATTGGCGTTTCCAGGGTATTTCATCCTTTTCTAAACATTTTTCCTTTTAGCGTTGGCGATATAGTTTACATCGGGGTAGTTATTTACCTGATTTATGCTTTCATCAGGCTGATAGTATTGTTGTTTAAAAAACGGTTTGAAAAAGCGGGGCACTTATTTCTTGGTTTAATTATCGGGGTGCAATCGGCTGTGTTAGCGTTTTATCTTTTTTGGGGGATGAATTATTTCAGGGAACCGGCTTCGGTACGTTTAAACCTGCGGGATACTTCATTTACAACTGCCGATCTAAAGGCTGTAACCCGAATACTGATAGATAGCGTTAATGCAACCCGCGCTAAAGTAACCCATGCAGATATGGCTCAAAGCAACACTCACATTTATAATACAGCGCGTTATGCTATCCGATCGTTAAGTAAAGATTCTGCTAATTTCAGGGCTTACGATCCTGATATCAAACCATCCATATTAACTCCCTTGCTTAATTATATCGGTACATCAGGTTACTTTAACCCTTTTACATCCGAGGCGCAGGTAAACTACCAGATGCCGGTTTTTAACAGGCCCTTTGTGGTTTGCCACGAAATGTCGCACCAGATGGGTTACGGTGCCGAAGATGAAGCTGATTTCGCAGGTTTTGTTGTAGCCACCCACTCGCACGATAGGCTGTTGCGCTATTCGGCCTATCACCTGGCCGTGCAGGAATTTATGTATTCGCTCGGGGGGCGGGATACCGTAGCCCACAAGGAGTTAAAAGCCCTGATCAGTGCAGATGTAAAAAACGATTACAAAATTGAACGCGAGTACTGGCGTGCCTATCAAAACAAGCTCAGCGCTATCAGCAGTGTTTTTTATGATAATTTCTTGAAGGCCAATAATCAGCCTCAGGGCCTCGAAACCTATAACCGCATGGTGCTGCTGGTAATGGCGGCGTATAAGGAGCGGTGGCCGTCTTTGAGTCATTAAGTCATTGGCTGCGCGTCATTAGGTCATTTTGTTTGATGGCTATCTTTAATAACTGTTCATGGTTTTTTCATGTAGAGACGCATCACATGCGTCTCCCGTAGAACAAGCGGCCACGCAAATCTCTCTCGATACCCGTAAATTGCACGCGGGAGACGCATGTGATGCGTCTCTACGAAAGAAATAAAAGCCCGCCTCATTCTACTTTGATGATCACAGGTATGGAATGTTCGCTCTCATTCTTGATCCTGTCTATAGCGGTTACCACATATCTGTAAGTTGCACCCTTAATAACGCTCTTATCCACGAAAAAACAATCAGTATTGAATTGCATGTGTATTATGTTCTCCGGATGTTCGGTGCTGATCAGATCGTCGTTTTGATCAAAGCGGTAGATCACATAGCCGTATTCGGGTTCATTGTCTTTGGCTGTATCAGGTGCTTGCCATGTTAATTTGATGGCACCGGTTTCTGCTACAGCACTTACCTCGCTAGGGGGATTAGGCGCGATCGAATCGCGCCAGAGCATGGCAGGGGGTAGGGCCGGATAGCGATAAAGGTTGCGTTTTAAACTATCGGCAAAGCCAAGTGGGTTTTGTAGTAATGAATTTGTGTTGTAGTAAATGCTGCCCTGTACCCGAGGGTTGTTGCGGAGATATTTTACCTGGTTGGGTAGTTGCGAGGCTTCTCTAAAGCCCGGCAGTTTGCTTTCGATGATGCGGTAGGGGGCGTGGCCAATGTACAAATGCCGGTTATAGGTGTTATCGGCCCACCAATCTACCAGTACGTTAAAAGCCATTAGCCTGTCGTTTAAGGGGCGGTAAAGTTGCGGGGCAACATAGTCAACCCAACCTTCTTTTACCCATTTCCTCGCATCAGCATAAAGTTCATAATAGGAATCGCCGCCGTGCGTATCCGAACCAGCGGGATTTTGATACTTATTGGCCCAAATCCCAAAAGGGCTTACACCAAATTTGATATGTGTATTGTAACTGCGGATACTATCTGAAAGCATTTTTACCAGCAGGTCTACATTATTTCGCCGCCAATTTTTGATGTCTGTAAACCCGTTGCTATGATCGCGAAAAGCCTGGCCATCGGCTATTATTTGTCCTTTCACCTGGTATGGGTAAAAATAATCGTCCATGTGGATGCCATCAATATCATAGTTGTTCATGATATCCAAAACCACTTTTACAATGTATTCCCTCACTTCAGGCAGACCGGGGTTAAATAGCTTCATGCCGCCGTACTGGAAAAACCAACCGGGTTTTATATTAGTAATATGTTGCGGACTTAATTCATTGTATTTGGCATTGTTGGTGGCGCGATAGGGGTTGATCCATGCATGTAATTCCATGCCTCGTTTATGTGCCTCCGTTATAGCAAAGGCCAGCGGATCATAAAACGGATCGGGAGCTACACCCTGTTTACCGTTAAGCCACTTTGACCATGGCTCCCGGCTTTTGGCATAAAAAGCATCAGCCGCCGGGCGGATCTGGAGAAATATAGCATTGATGCCAATGTGCTGCAATGAATCTAAAATGGTTAAAAGTTCCTGCTGTTGTAGTTCGGCCGGTTCGCCGGGCTTTTTGGGCCAATCTATGTTCTCAACAGTAGCTATCCACGCGCCGCGCAGTTCCCGTTTGGGGTGGGTGTTGGTTTTGGTGGTATCGGCAACTTGTGCTGTTAAAACCTGTGTAATGGTTATCAGCAATAAGCTAACGTATATGATCTTTAGTTTCATCGTTCTTTATTAATTAACCCGGGCACGGCCGCGTTCAGTTTCTAAGCCGCTTTTATTTTTACGCTTTTTGCTCTCGATACCAAACCTGTAGGCGAAAGTAAGGTTTACCTGCCGGGTATCATTAAAATTAGTGCTGGTAAGCAGGGCATTGGTCAAACTAACTTCCCGCTTTATTTTCCACGAGTGAAAAATATCCAGCCCCGAAAGGGTAATTGTTCCTTTGCCGTTCAGCAGCTTTTTTTGTACGCTTGTATTAACCCTGTAAATAGGCAAATAGTATCCCTGCCCAATGGTGTTTTTTGTCCGGTATGCGCCGCTTATTTCCGCGCTCCATCCGTTGTTAAATTTAAATTGATTGTTTCCTGATAGCTGGAAAACCAGTTTCCGGGAATATAATGATGAACTACCGGATATTGGTCCGCTAAACATGCGGTCAGATACCTGGGTAAAAAGATTGGCTGTCCACCATTTCAAAACCGGGAGGTTGACTGTTGAATAGATGGCTATGTTATGCCTTGTAGGTACGTTTACTGATGTCCAGATCAACGATTGCCCATCAACGTAATAGTATTGGATAATGGTGTTTTTGCCTTTGCTGAAAGATGCGCCGACGGTTAACCTCCCCGCATGCGTAAACGACAGGTCAAGATCCATAGTTCGCTCCGGGAGTAGCGAAGCATTGCCCCTGAAATTGGTGTACCTGTCAAAATAGAATGCGAAGGGGTTAAGGCTTGAATAATCGGGGCGGTCAACCCCTGCTTCAAACGATAAGTTTAATGTGTTTACAGCCGCGGTATCCAGTTTATAGAACGCGTAAAGTTTGGGGAAGAAATTATTGTAAGTTATATTTATTGGCTGATAGGAAGTACCCGCATAATTATACTGCCGCGCGTTCGAACTGCTGTTTTCAAACCGTAGGCCAGCTTCAATTGTCAAGCTTTTTAATTCTTTATTCAGGCTGATGTACGCGGCGTTAATATGTTCGTTATAGCTATTTCTGCTGGTTAGCGAATCATTTTGAGTTCCTTCGCCATTAAAGTAAACACCATTGCTGCTTCTTTGTGAGTAGATAGCCTGCACCCCTGCAGATACTCCGATGTTGGCTAAAGTTTTGGTTTCATAATCGGCCTTTAAACTGTAAACATTGGCTTTGAAAGGATTTTTGGTGATCAACTGATAGTTGTTTAAAAGCGTTGAATTACCGGGCAGATAAGTGTCGCTGTTTAATTGCTGGTCGGCCTTATCGCTGTAATTCATGTAATCGGCATCTATCCTGATGTTTTCGCCCTCTTTTTTAAATTTATGCTGATAATACAGGTTGAGCGCAACATCATCGGTATGCCTGCTCAGGTGACTTTGAGTTTTCACCAACGAATCGGGTACAGTGTGGCTAAACTGCAACAGGTAATCGCCTTTTTCCCGGTAGGGGCTTATCAAACCATCTACCACCAAACCAACACTATTGTTTGTGTCAATATCGGCATCAAAACCTGTTTTGTAATTGATGCTTTTAGTATTACTGGTTTCAAAATTATCCTGGTAAATGGAGTAGTTATTAGCAGGTTCAGCAAAGTTAAACAACCTGTTTCGCTGCACTTTAAAATAACTGTTGTTGGATGAGTAGCCCGCGTTGCCAAAGAAATTTACCCGTCCGTTTTTGTAATTAAGGTTTAAATTATAATTGGCTTTGCTGTACCGGCCCTGCCCGCGTGTGGCAGAGAAGCTTCCGTTGAGGCCATCGGTTTTATTTTTTTTGGTAATGATATTGATCAAACCACCACCACCTTCTACATGATACTTTGCCGGTGGGATAGGCATCAGCTCGAGTTTTTCGATAGTGCCGGAGGGGAGTGATTTTAAATAGTTTAACAATTGCGCGCCATCCAGAAAAGTTTGTCGCCCGTCAATGTAAATGGTTACGCCTTGTTTGCCTCTAAGCGAGATCCCGTCATCACTTACCTCTACGCCGGGAGCATTGTTTAAAACTTCAACAGCGCTTACGCCGGTGTTTGATAGTAATTGACTAACGTTTACAATGGTGCGGTCTATTTTCTGCTCGGTGTATGTTTTTTTGCTGGTGATAACAACTTCTTTTAATTGATGGTCTGCTATGGTTAATTTGACCTGCTTCAAATCGATCACCGAATTGTTAGAGTTAATTACCAATGCTTCGGTTGTAAATGTTCGGTATCCAATATGGTTAACGCTGATTGAGTATGTTCCGGCTGATAACTTATCAAACCTAAAAACTCCCGATTTATCGCTTCCTGTCGATTTGTTGAAAGTGCCATCACCCGACTTTTTGAGAATGATCCTCACCCCTTCAACCGGCTGCCCGGTCTCCCCGGCTACAATTGTTCCGGTAATTGTTCCGGGGTTAACTTTGCTTGCAGAAATGGTTTGCCCCCTAACATTTAGGCAAAGCAGTAGCCATAAGGCTGATAAGATCACCTTCATCATATTCAATTATGTTAGTTTCGGGGAGTTTTAAGTACTACGGAAGTCGAGTTTAATTTTTTGTTTGATTACCATATGTAACCACCGCGTCGATGATCTTTTCAGCTATTTCGTGTTGGTTTTTGGTGTTGAGGATATAATCAAGGTCGGCCTTATCAGTCATAAACCCTAATTCAATCAATATAGCAGGGGCTTTATTATGGCGCAAAACATAAAGGGTATTGTTTGGCGAGGTTTCGGTTATATCAACGCCATGGTTCGCGTTTGCAGTTTCCAATTGTTGCAGGGAGTTTTTTACATTATCAGCTAATCTGCCCGAAAAAGGATAAAGGGAGTTTCTTTCTACCAGTATCTCCATGCCGTTGGTATGCCTTGTCCACACGCCAGGGGCATTTAAATGTATGGAGATAAAGGCATCAGCCTTGTTGGTAACCCGGCCTTGTAAATCTAAATAGTGGTCATCGTTGCGGGTAAGGATGGTTTGGATCCCCCTTTTGGTGGCTGCGTCACTAATTTGCTTTACTATTTGCAAACTGAGGTCTTTTTCGCGGTAGCCGCCTGGCGCTATCGCGCCTTCCTGGCTGCCACCGTGCCCCGCATCCAACACCAACACAAAATGTTTTTTCAATAATTCGTTACCATAAACCTTTTCGGTGGAGAAGTAATATCCTGATAATAGTAATACAGGCACAATAGCAAGGTATGCCCATAATTTGAAGGCAGGAGAGTTGGGCTTGAAGAGCATGGCAACCCTTCGCTTTAAACTATAAGCGCTGAATTGATTGGTCATTTGCATTGCGGCTGGTGATGATAACCTAAGCAATAAGGACGCATATTTTTTAGGATCGAAAAACTGCTTTAAGTCGTTATCTACCTCAAATTCATGCACCTCGTTCAAGGCTCTGGCAATAAGATAAATGACAGGGTTAAACCAGAAAATGGCTTTTACTACCGCTATGAAAAGATTATCGGCCGAGTGGAACAACCGGGCATGCGTTTTTTCATGTGCTATGATCTGTTCCATCTCCTGCCCATCGACATTATTGTTGGAAATGAAAATAACGTGGAAGAACGACGAATTACTTTTGCTTTGATCGAGTACAACAAGGTTATTCCCCATCCGCTCGCCATGCCGGCGCGTTTGCTTTACTATTTTCAGGATTAAATAAGCAGCTTTAAGCAGCATAATAACGCAAACAACAATGTAAATGCTTGTGGCTACCGAATACCAGTTAACATTATCCTGCCCTTGCGTATCGGCTATAAAATGTTCCGCTTCGGGATATTTATCATGTGAAATAGCTATGGTTTGATTGATCTTTTTGATAGTTTCATTTTCCCTAACCTTGATGTGTAATGCAGGAATGATAAGGCTTACCACAACCGTAAACAGTAAATAAAACCTGTTTACGGAAAAGAATGTTAACCGCCTAAACAGCAATATATAAAGCGTGTAGCAGATTGCCATGCAGGCACTCGCCGCGCCGAGATAGTTAAATAATACCATGCCTTATTGTTTATCGATCATTTTTTGGATCTCTTCAATATCCTTATCAGATAAGGTTTCTTCCTTCACCATAAAAGATAGGAGTGACTGCGCCGACCCATCAAAATAATTTGTAATCAGTTTGCTAAACGAATGCTTGCGATAAGCGGCTTTGCTAATGGTCGGAAAATATTCATGGGTTTTTCCATAGGCCTTATGCCCTATGTAGCCTTTGGTTTCTAAAAGCCTCACTACTGAAGATATGGTGTTGTAAGGTGGCTTAGGCTCGTCTGGCATCTGTTCGATGATATCCTTAACAAAAGCAGATTTGAGTTCCCACATGATCTGCATGATCTTCTCTTCGGTTTTGGTCAATTCTTCCATATCCAAACCTATAACTTATTTTTCAGTTATACAACTGAAAAATAAGTTATAGGTGATTTTATCTTCTCCCACAAACAAAAAAGATTTAATGATCTAATGACACAAAGTAAAATAATACACAGCAAAATGACTCAATGACGCTAAATAAAATGACCAAATGACCGCGCAGCAAAATGACACAAAGTAAATGACCTAAAATAAAAAATGCGTTCCGTATCTCACCCCGGAACGCACACAATATCACGTCTCAAATGATATTGAATCAACTAAACCTCAGATATCATGCTTAATGTATACCCAAGCTCTTTATTCAGAAGCCGACGAGTGCCGGCGTTGAAAATCACGACAGAAAACTATACCGCTTTAGCGATATGTTTTAAATAATTACCTTTAAAAAACCTCGATTGTAAATATTTGAATGAAAACGGAGGTGGGCTGTAATTATTGTGAATTATTAGGCAAATTTACTTCAAAATCTTTAAAGAAGGCCGTTTTTAATACAGTTTAATGAATAATTTGTTCGGTAAAATTCCTGTTACTATGAAAGCGATTTTGAGTATTGGTTTAATGTTTCTTTCGGGTTTTGTTTTTGGTCAAAAAATTAACCAACAGGCAATAAGACGGTCGGAAATGTTGGCTAAATCAGTAACCATAATCAGGGATAATTGGGGAGTTCCCCACATTTATGGAAAAACAGATGCGGCCGTTGTTTTCGGTTTGATGTACACCCAATGCGAGGATAACTTTAAAGGCATCGAGCGTAATTACCTGTATCAACTGGGTAAGCAGGCTGAAGTTGATGGTGAAAGCAATTTATATATCGACGTGCAATTACAGTTAATTGCCGATAGTACTGACGCTATTAAAGACTACCGCAATAGCGCCCCATGGTTCAGAAAGCTGTTGGATGCCTTTGCCGATGGCATCAATTATTACCTGTATAAACATCCCGAAGTAAAGCCTAAAGTATTTAAACATTTTGAACCATGGTACGCCCTTATGTTTACTGATGGCAGTGTGGCCGCTACCGAAATGGGAGGCATTAAACTGGCGGATAATAAAGCTTTTTACAGTACCGATCCTGAAAAGTTGGGGGCTTTGGTCAGTCCGCGGAAAGATATGTACGATATGGTGAACGAGCGGGAAACCGGTTCAAATGGTTTTGCCATTGCGCCATCCCGCTCAGCTTCGGGGCACGCTTTATTGTATATAAACCCGCATGTGCCATTTTATTTTAGGAGCGAAGTGCAGTTGGTAAGCGATGAGGGATTGAATACTTATGGCGCTGTTACCTGGGGACAGTTTTTTATTTACCAGGGATTTAACCAGCATTGCGGTTGGATGCACACCAGCGCCTATGCTGATGTAGCCGACCTGTACGCCGAAAAAGTGAGCAAAAAACATGGCAAATGGTATTATGAATACGATGGCAAGCTAAAACCTGTCACCACCCGTAAGCTATCGTTCAACATAAAAAATGGCGACAAGCTTGAGCAACGCTCCATCACTGGATATTACACTCACCATGGCCCTGTATTGGGAAGCAGAGATGGCAAATGGCTGGCCCTTAAGGCTAATAACCGATCGTACAACGCTTTGGTAGAATCGTGGCTGATCACGAAAGCCAATAACCTTGCCGAATATAAGAAAGCTATGAATCTGGTATCAAACGCTACCAACAGTACGGTTTATGCTGATGATAAAGGGAATACCATTTTTTGGTACGGCAACTACATCCCTAAACGAAACTCTAAGTACGATTGGAGTTTGCCTGTTGATGGCAGTACATCGGCTACCGAATGGCAGGGTGTTCATAAATTAAGCGAGATCATTACCATCACAAATCCGACCAGCGGATGGATCCAAAATTGTAACTCAACGCCTTATACGGCTTCGGGGGCTTCAAGTCCGGATAAAAGCAAATACCCTGTTTATATGGCGCCCGATGGCGAGAATTACCGGGCCATCACCGCTATTAAACTGCTGAAAGATGCAAAACAGCTTTCGATGGATGAGCTGGTTGCAAAGGGATATGATCATTATTTGGCCGCCTTTGATGATCTGCTACCATCGTTATTTAACGCATATCGTAATGCGCCCGATTCGGTTAAGCAAACCCTTGCCGAACCCATAAAGATATTGCAGGATTGGGATAAGCGCACAGCCATCCACTCTGTAGCCAGCGCATTAGCTATAGAATGGGGCACCTTGATGATGAAAGCCCTGCCGCCGCCACAAACTGATCAGGAGAGTACTTTTATTACCCGTCGTTTTCAAACATTAGTAAAAACCTTAAGTGGGGCACAGCAACTGGCGTATTTAAATGATGTGCTCGTCGACCTTAAAAAACGTTTCGGTACCTGGAAAGTGGAGTGGGGCGATATGAACCGCTACCAACGGCCCGACGATGGCATCACCTTTGATGATAATAAGCCAAGTATTCCTGTTGGTTTAACCGGATCTGGCTTTGGGCAGCTGCCATCGTTCCAAAGTCGCACCGTTAATACCAATAAGCGCTATGGATATTCGGGCAATAGTTTTATCGCTGTTGTGGAATTTGGTACACGGGTAAAAGCCAAAAGCATCATAACGGGCGGCAGTTCGTTTGATCCCACATCAAAAAACTTTACCGACCAGGCGCAAGGGATCATCGACGGTAAATTTAAAGACGTGCTGTTTTACAAAAGGGATGTGCTGAAGCACGCCCAACATACATATCATCCCGGCGAGTATTTTAAATAGTAAACAAAAAACTATATTTGGTTAGTTAAAAAATGAAAAGAGCCCTGTTAATTACCTTATTGTTGTTTTGTGGTGTCGCGGCATTTGCGCAAAGCGTAACCGTTAACGATCTGGCCAACGTAGCTAACCTATCAAACGCCGAAGCGCATAATTACCTCACCTTAGGTAAAAAGTTTAAAAGACAATACATCCAGGAAATTGACGGCAAACCAATCGAGCACCTTAACAAAATTGGCCCTGATAATAAAGAAGAAACCGTTGTAATAGGTGTAGGCGACAGGTTGCCAAGCGGCTCTATGCTACGTACGGTTACTTATACAACCTCAACATCGCAACACATTCTCAATTTAATTGCTCAAGCTAAGCATATGGGCCTCACTCAAAAGCTCCACGGCTCGGATGCCAAAAATGATATCTTCTTTTTTGATAACGACTTCTTTCATATAGTTATCTTTCTTAATCACGATAATATCTCCGGCTCGGTAGAGGTGCATCAGAAAGAGTACCTCGGGTTTGATTAGTTTTTGGGGTTACACCGATTATTTTTTGATTACACCGATCTTGACCGTTGATGGTTTTTGATTACGTTGATTTCGCTGATTTTTTCTGAACCGTGATCTTGAGGATTTTGGGATTGGCGGGATCTTGATTACATAGTCAATAGCTATCTGTACATTAGTAACTCTCCTCTTAATAAGGGCGTTACCTGCGGTCCGCGCTATCCGCTCATACAGCACAAGGCCTTATCCGTTGGCAAAAGGACGGTATCCGCTACTATCGCTAACGCAAATTCCGTAATCATTAAACCCAATGACACAAAAAAAACCGTGTAATCAATCCTCAATCGGTGTAATCCCAGAAAAAATCAACGGTTCGATTTCAATTCCTTCAACGAATAAAAACTATCCCGCCAATAAATACCTCCCTGTACCAAAGTAATTACGGATGCCTTTAAATAATTCCAGGCCAAAAATGCCGCCGAAAAAGGGATCATAAAAGCGTACCACCATTTATTAGGCGGTACAATGGTCATATAAAAAATATGCAGCAATAGCATAATGCCGGCCATAATGCGGATTGTAGTAGTGCCAAAAATAAACATGAGGGGCATAGGTAAAGCCACCGATATAAGCATGCTCATCACGTTGTATAACGCCAATGCTGCACTATAATTAGCTACAGCGAACGAGTTTTTCTGGATGCCTTTAGTAAGTTCGCGAAGGTTTTTATACCATTCCAGGCTAACGTAACCATGGGCGGCTAATACGTCCTGACGCATGCCTTCTTTTTTTATTATGCGGCCCAATTGCAAATCGTCGACCGGGCTTAATTTGATCCTTTCATGCGTGCCCATCTTTTCATAAGCCGAACGTCTCACCAGGTTGAAAGCACCGATGCCCGATGATGCTTTTGATCTCGGATTTTTAGCCTCCCAGGGTTTCATATCGATCATTAGCATGATGCTTAGGGTAGCAAATACGCTGTTTAAAATGGCCGAGCGGGAAACTAACTCAGGTAATAGGGTTAAATGATCCAGCTGTTGCTTTACCGCGTAACCCACAGCTTTGTTAATGGCATCGGGATGAAAAACAATATCGGCATCAACAAAAAGCATCCACTCTTCTGTGCTGTTTAAGTAGGCTTGATACAAGGCGTTGTTTTTGCCAAGCCATCCGTCGGGCAGAGCGGTAACCGTTATTACTTGTAGTTGCGGATAGCGCTGGGCGAAGGTTTCCAGTAGTTCGCCCGTGCGGTCTGTTGATCGGTCGTTTACTACAATGACGCGGTGATTGGGGTAGTTGATATTGCATACGCTTTGCAGGGCTTTTTCAAGGTCTTCTTCCTCGTTTCGCATGGCTATGATGATGGCCAGGGGCGGAGGTGTGGCTTGCAATGGCAGTCGGCTTAACTGCTTAATTTGTTTAAAACCCAAAAGCAGGTAAATGTTTAGCGCTATGGTGACAATGAAAATTATCACGCTGTACCAGAAAAGGATCATGATAAATAGGTTTGGTTAAAGGTGGGTAAAAATGAGGGATTATCACAGCAAAAAATAGCATATTGCATTACCAATTTTAATGCCTCATGGAAAATATCAGTCGCAAAAAGTTTATTGCAACTACTGCTTTGGCTGCTGCCGGTTTACCTTTTGGTTTGAGTGCTTTGGGGAAAACATCATTATTACCCGAACAGAACATTCACTCCAGTACTAAGCCCACCGAAAAGATAAAAGTGAGCTTGTTTTCCAAGCACCTGCATTGGTTAAACTACACCGATATGGCCGCTTTAGCGGCACAGTTAGGTTTTGACGGTATAGACCTAACCGTGCGCCCCGATGGTCATGTACAGCCCGAGCGTGTAACGGAAGATCTGCCCAAAGCTGTTGCCGCTGTTGAGAAAGCCGGTTTAAAAGTATATTCGATAGTAACCAATATTAAAACAGCCGACGAGAAAGACACCCAACCGATCTTGAAGGCGGCATCCTCGTTAGGCATTAAATACTACCGTACCGCCTGGTTCAATTACGATAAAAACATCGGTGTGCAGGCCAACATCAAAGCCATCAATAAACAAATGGCTGCACTGGCAGCCATCAATAAAAAATATGGTACGCATGGTGGCTATCAAAACCACTCCGGTGATCTGTTCGGTGCTTCACAGTGGGATCTGTGGTTGGCTTTGGAAGGGCTTGATCCTAACTATATCGGTTGCCAGTACGATGTTCGCCATGCCACCACCGAAGGCGCGGACACCTGGCCGGTAACGCTTGATTTGCTTAAAGCCTATTCCAAAACTATCAGTGTAAAAGATTTTTATTGGGATAAAAAAGACGGCAAATGGCAGGTTAAAAGCGTGCCGTTGGGTGAGGGGATGGTGGATTTTAAAAAATACTTCGCATTGTTAAAGCAGTACAATATTAATGGCCCGCTTAGCCTGCATTGCGAATACCCACTGGGTGGGGCAGAGGATGGTGCCAGGAAGCTGAGTATTAGCAGGAGGAGTTTTCGGCGATAGTGAAAAAGGATTTGACGACGTTGAGAGGTTGGTTGGCCGAGCATGATCTTTAATTAGCGGAGCAATTTAAGTGAATCAAATCGGCGCTAATACTCGATACAAATATGTCATTGCGAGGTACGAAGCAATCGCACAGAAGCCGAGCGGCTATGCAAATCCGCCCTGTATAGTTCGCGATTGCTTCGTATCTACCAATGACAAGTTTAAAATAGGGGTAATGCTGAGCCTGTCGAAGCATGGTGGGTAGGGCCTCTGCGCACGACTCTTCGACAAGCTCAGAGTGACAGGCCCGCCCGCAAATATCATATCTCCTTCAGATACCTCGGCTTTTACTTACTCAATGACATATCGGGAATCTCTACTTTCCTCGTCCTAACCAAAGCAACGAATTGATGATCAGCTTATCCACATCCGCATTGGCAAAAGTTTGCGATAACTCTTTGTTAGTGCCCCCATCATAGTCCATATCATTATGGCCAATGTTAAAGTAAACCATTTTGTATTTTTTGTTTGTCCAGGCCACAGGATAATAACCACTATGCCAGATCTCGTATTGCTTTGGCCCGGTACCCAACGGAAAGCTTGTTGAATCGACCGCCAACAGGATATCGATATCCGGATTTTTGCGGAGGTCATGTTCCCAGCGGTACCATTCGTTAGGGTTGGTTTTAAAAGTTTTAGGCAGGCCTTTGGTTACCGGGTGCTTAGCATCTTCAACCCTTAATATAGCAGGTGTTGGGTGCCATGTATTGCTCACATACTGCCCCGAACCCAAAAACTCGTTATGGTACCAATCCCAGTTTTGCGGAAATGCCGAAGGCGTAAGCGCGAAGGCCGAAAAGTGAAAACCCATCCATGCCCCGCCATTTTTCATATATTGCTCAAAAGCCGCGCGTTGTTCAGGGTTATCGGCACGGGTATCTAAAAATACCACCACCTGGTATTTAGCCAAAAACTCCGGGTTCATATTAGCCCAGTTGTTGGTACTATCATAAGTGAAATTATATTTCTCAGCCATTTTCGGAAACCAGCGGTTAGCTTCATGCATAAAGCTGATGTGCGCGAGATCGGCCCGACCGGTGTAAAAGGCTATTACATTGAATTTCTTTTTGCTTTGGGCGTTGGCGTTTATCGCCGTGAAAAGGATTGCTATTAACAGCAGACCCTTGTTAATCAGATTTCGGTTGATGATCATATCCGTATGTTTATAATTGCGGTTATAAAACTAAGGGATTTGATTTTACGGTGTTGGGAAAATGAAGGGATGAGAGGTAATGTAGGGGGAGATATTAAGGATTATTAACTGATAAGCGGTAAGATATATTAATCAATAAATAGAGGAACGATATCCATAATACATGGTTGCCTATAAACTTCAATTTTAAAATACATTTTTTTCCCTTGCTTCACAATTGAGTAATTGATGATCTTTTGATCTGTGAGAAATACGCTACCTCTTTGAAAATATTTAATCGAATCTTCTACAGCTGACTTCGCTATTGCTTTATGATTTTGTTGGTCTACCGTTTGACAAGAATCGGAAAAATTCAATTTGTGATTATGGCTGATTGTCAGATTTGTCGAATCGGTTTTATTAATTACCCGTGCTTGTAAAACGGATACGAAAAGCTCATTCAATACTTGTGGTCCGTCGTAGTCAATATTTAATTTCAGAGTATCTAAGGCTTTGTTGAATTCGGTTTCGAAAGTGGCTGAGGCCTTGTTCACTTTATCAGAATCGGTATCGTAAACAAAATTCCAATAGCTTTTAAATCTTGCGGAGGGAACAGGTATTGAATAAAATTGATTATTGCCGTTGGATATAACAAGCATCTGTTGTAACCTGTCTGGAGATTTCGTCGGCCGAAAGAGCTGAATCTTGACTTGAGGGTTCGGTATGTTTAAGCATCTAACTAATTCATATTCCTTTCCATCAAAAATAACCAAATTAGGAAATCTCTTTTTTGCCGCGCTTATAGCTGCATAAGTTTTGGACTCGAAACTTTTAGAGCAGGAGGCTAATATTAATGATGTAATTACAACGAAGATTATTGATAATAAGGTTGTCGGTTTCATTGCTTGAATGCTTATAAATACCTCGTTTGCGTATTCGTCAAAAACGAACTCTGCTTTCTTTTATTATTCAACAAACTGCCCGTTTGGAAGCGGGCAGTCATTATCATCACAATACCATCTGCTCAAACAACCTGTTCAAAGTAGCCTCCGCATCAGCCGTCATCCCCGGATGCACCTTTGAAGCCTGCACCACTGTGCTCCTTGTAGCGGTAAGCCAGCGAAACCGCGACGGCTGATCAAGCTGTGCTATCGGCCCGGCGTCTTTTTCGCCATTGCAGATCCGCTCCAGCGAATTGACATTATCCTTCAGGCAATCCAGATCAAGGTCGCCGCAGAAGCCCGCCAAGCGCTTGTTATCAAGGCTGAATAATACTTTTAAAAACTTTTGTTTGGCACAGAATACTATCACCCCGATGTTGATAAACTCTTCGCGCTCTACCCTCGGTACAACGCGGATAACGGCGTACTCAAATACCTGCATATAGGGCTTGTTTTGCGGCTGTAACAAATACTTCAGAAGCGGCCAACCGGGTTATGATAAACTCGGCGTAAATGTTGCGGACTTCGTCGGGTGTTTCTTCAAAATCGCGGTAGGTGATCCAATCGTCGGGGATCAAGGCTACAATATCGTGGATCTTTTCGGGGGTTAGGATGGCTTTAAATTCGGTATCAACAGCATCCAGTCGGGTAGCCCTTGCTAATAGAACATGATCTTTCACCTGTGCAAACGGACGGGTTGCCATCTCTTGCCAGTTATTCCATGAGTGGTGGAAATACAGCGCGGCACCGTTATCTATCATCCAAAGTTCTTTATGCCAGATAAGCATATTGGTATTACGGGCCGTACGGTCAACATTGGTAAGCAGGCAATCAAACCATACTATCTGCGAGGCCAGTTTGGCATCAACAATGGTAACCGCCGGATCAAACGTGATAGCTCCAGATAAATAGTGTAGCGCCAGGTTAAGCCCTTCGCTAAATTTCAATAAATCCTGGATCTCTTCGTCAGCTTCGGAGCGACCGAAGGCTTCATCGAGGTTAGCGAAAACCAGTTCGGGTACTTTAAAGCCGAGCAGGCGCGCTATTTCGCCGCCTATCAGTTCGGCAATTAAAGCTTTTACGCCCTGGCCTGCGCCTCGGAATTTGAGTACATATAAAAAGCCATCGTCGGCCTCGGCAATAGCGGGTAACGAGCCGCCTTCGCGCAGGGGCGTTACGTAACGGGTTACGTTTACAGTGCGAAGCTGTGGTGGTGTGTAGTTCATAGTTTTTTGTTGCGACGAAAGTTACTTGCTAACGCTTGTTTTGCGTTAGGGATTGCAGCGGATACCGTCCTTTAGCTAACGGATAATGTCTGTGTAGAATGAACGGGAACGCCATACTACTAATGCTAAGCTTTTGTGTTATCCGACTTACATTCGCCGCTCAATTGCCGCGGAGGCTGTTACTTTTGTCTTGATACAAAAGTAACCAAAAAATCAAGTCAGCAGAGAGGTTTCTTTGCCGCGCTGGCCTCCGCTCTTGGCCACTGCTTGCCTTCCCTGCAAAATGGGTAAAACCAGGGGCTGCTAAATTTTGCCCCTGTTTCACTCGCGCTTGCCCCGCCCTGCTGCAAAAAGTAGCTATGCCCCTGCAGCCGCACCGCCCACATCGTTTTACCCATTTTCGCCCGAAACTTTTCTGCTGACGGAGAAGATCAATACTTTAAACAATCATTTCGCTATCCAAGAGAAATCCTATAAATCCTCAAATCTCCAAAATCCCGGTTCAGACAAAATCAACGAAATCATTTTTTTCAAATCAACGGTACCTACTGACATAGGGTTGTCATTACCCCGTCGTTACTTTACATCATAAAACAAACACAACATTATGGATACTTTGAAATCGTTATTGAAAGAGATGGAACAAGAGGCTCAAACCACCGAAAAAATGCTGAGCCGCATTCCTGACGATAAATACCAGTGGAAACCCCACCCCAAAAGCATGACCATTGAGCAGTTATCAAGTCACATTGCCGAACTGCCTACCTGGGTTCCCCTCGCCCTGCATACCGACGAATTGGATTTTGCCACCTCGCCTTACGCGCCAAAAAAAATTGCCAATACTGCCGAGTTATTAAAGTTTTTTGAAGATTCGTTAGCGGATAGTTACGCCAACCTGCAAAAGGCTGATGTAAATACTTTTGATGAGATCTGGACTTTGCGCAACGGCGAGCAGATCCTTACGCAACGCACTAAGCTGGAAGTGATCAGGATGACCTACTGCCAGATTGTGCACCACCGCGCACAGTTGGGTGTGTACCTGAGGCTACTGGACATTCCTATTCCGGGAAGCTACGGCCCAAGTGCTGATGATTTAGGACTTTAATGTGATAAGGACATTACCCTACCTTTACCTTATGAATAATTAAAACACACAAAAGCCGGGCAGGCATTAGCGGGCCTGGCTTTTGTGTGTTTAGCACTATCCACGGTGCTTTGACAGCTTACCTGTGTTAATTTCTTCCAGGAAACCATTTTCGTTAATAGCATATCGGGCCTCGGAGGTGTCGGTATCTATTTTGTAATTTACGGTCTTTACTTTTTTGTTCCTGATCCTTTTGCCGAAGATGAACATTGGCAAAACGAAAACCGCAAGCAGGACTACAACTTGTAATAGGGTTGTGTACATAACATCTAACATAAAAATTTAAGTCTGATTGGTACCTATATAACGTTATTTAGAGAAAATTGGTTTACTCTTTTGGTGTTATAATATACTAATCATTACGCGCATATAGCTAATTGTGTGCCATATTTTTATTTGACGTTATTTATTGTGTAAATATTACACAAGCTGTGTTATTTAGTTGGTTTACAATAAAGTAATAGGTTTATTAATCACTTTGATGTTTAAACGCCTTGTGGTTTTGAAATAAATAATATACAGTACACTTTATTGATTTCAGTACAGTGGCGAAGTATCGTTTTTTGACGAGAGGGAATGGTAAGGGCCGCGGATTTTAGGGTGGAAAATGTTGAAAAATATATTTTTTGAGCGGCTATTTTTGAAGACAATAGATGGATTTATGACCAGTATTACCGCATCGTCATTGCGAGGTACGAAGCAATCGCGAACTATACAGGGCAGCCCTGCCTCCGTGCGATTGCTTCGTGCCTCGCAATGACGGCTTTTATAACTAAGTTAAAGGCGGTCGTGGAGACACGACCGCGGGGGAGAGCATGGTTTTATAAATTATAAAACGCCACCGCGTTCCCACCAAACAATAATTCCTTTTCAGCAACGGATAATCTTTCGGCATAAAGTCCCATCACCTCCATTGTTTTCTCATAACCACCGGCCAGCAAGCATACCGGCCAATCCGAGCCGAACATTACGCGGTTAATACCGAAAGCGTTGAACACAATATCGATATAAGGGATAAAATCAGCTGCCGGGGTATTGTGCCAATCAGCTTCGGTAAGCAGGGCCGATACTTTGCAATACACGTTGGTGTAGGCGGCCAGTTTTTCAATATCCTGTTTCCATCCTTCAATTTTACCTGCTTTAATGTAGGGTTTGGCCATATGATCAAGCACGAATTTCTGCTCAGGAAATTCGGCTACTAATTGGGCAGCATATGGCAGGTGATTTGGGAAGATCAGGATATCGTATGTATATCCATGATTACCTAAAGTGGCTATCCCTTTTTTAAAAGCAGGGGAGAGCATGTATTGCTCATCGGGTTCTGCCTGTAATATATGGCGGAAGCCTTTCAGCTTTTCGTATTTTTTAAAATGATGCAGCCTATCTTCCAGGTCATCAGCTTTCAGGTCTATCCAGCCTACTACGCCTTTGATAAAAGGGTTCACGGAAGCCAGATCGAGCAAAAAATCAGTTTCTTTTTCCGATTGATCGGCCTGAACGGCAACACAGCCATCCACGCCGTGTTGCTGTAATACAGGTAACAGGTCTTCCGGATAAAAATCCCGACCTATTACCTGCATATCTTCAGTGATCCAGCTGTCCCTTACTGGGTTGTATTGCCAGAAATGCTGATGCGCATCAATTTTTAGCATACGCTATTACGTTTTGTTTCGATTCGCCAAGGCCTTCGATACCTAACTCAACCACATCGCCCGCTTTTAAATAGATAGGCGGTTTCATGCCTAAACCAACACCGGCAGGCGTACCTGTCGAGATGATATCGCCGGGCAACAACGTCATGAATTGGCTGGTGTATGAAATGAGGTGCGGCAGGTTGAATATGAAGTTTGATGTAGTGCCATCCTGCATGGTTTCGCCATTAACTTTAAGCCAAAGGCGTAGGTTATGCGGATCGGCAATTTCATCAGGTGTAGCCAAAAACGGACCAAGCGGTGCGAAGGTGTCGCAACCTTTACCTTTATCCCAGGTACCATTACGCTCCAGTTGAAACTCGCGCTCGCTCACGTCATTATGCAATACGTAACCGGCAACGTAATCCATCGCTTCGGCTTCTTCTACATATGATGCTTTTTTGCCGATAACCACGGCAAGTTCCACTTCCCAGTCGGTTTTTACCGAGTTTTTAGGGATCATGATATCATCAAACGGACCAACAATAGCAGTAGTTGATTTCATGAAGATAACCGGCTCGGGTGGGAGCGGTGCATTGGTTTCCTTAGCATGATCGGCATAGTTTAAACCGATGCAAACTAGTTTTGACGGACGAGCGATCGGGCTGCCTAAGCGCACATCATCAGCAACTTCGGGCAGCAGGTTATCCTGTACAAAGGCTGAAAGACGGTTAAGGCCGTCGGTTTCAAAAAACTGTTCGGTATAATCTTCGCCAAAGGCAGATACATCGTATTTTTTATCGTTCAGGATAACTCCCGGTTTCTCTTTACCTGGTTCGCCAAAGCGTATTAATTTCATTTTATGGGTATTAGTTAGTTGTCAGTTTAATAATAGTATCGTTAGGGTCGGTTGCAATACCGTTTAGATATACAAACACGCCCTCGGTTTGTTGTTTAAATTTTACCGCGCTGCCATCGGCCAATAAAGCAGCCTTAGCTACTTTGCCTTTTAACTGCGGAATAAAGATATATGGCTGTTGTGGTGGTGTCATCAAGTGTACATACAGGTTTTTATCTTTTTGGGTGATAGTCCCCCAGGGTTGTGCTGGGATAACACTACCTCTTGTACCATAAATGGCTTCACCATTTTTTTGTACCCAGGCACCTACAATAGCCAAAGTATCCGTAAACTCGGGTTGGATCTTACCGTTTGGCATGGGGCCGATATTGAGGAGGAAGTTGGCATTTAAACCAGCAGCATTTACCAGGTATTGGATAATACGTTTTGATGATTTAAAGCTGTGATCGGTTATGTTAAAACCCCAGCTGTTATTGATGGTTTCGCAGGTTTCGAGGGGTAGGGTGCCTATTTTTGATTTACCGCTGAAACCGGTGGTATTAGCTCCTGGCAGGTCTTTTTCAAATGCCTGAAAATCTTCGCCTTCTTTTGGCTCGAGATGGTGGTTATTGCCGATGAGGATGGCAGGGTTTAGTTTATGGATCAGGCTATAAATTTCATCATAATGCCAGTTTACGTCGCGCTCCCAATGACCATCAAACCAGATGCCTTTTATACCCGGATATTTGGTAATGAGTTCGGTAAGCTGGGCTTTCATGAAATTGATATAGCTATCCCAGTCGCCGTTTACAGGTTTGCCATCAACTATCGGGCTGCCATAAGCATAATCTTTCCTGCCCCAATCCAACAGCGAATAATAAAAATGCAGTTCGATGCCTTCTTTAACGCATTCCTGCGCCAGTTCCATTAACGGGTCGCGGTGGTAGGGTGTGGCATCAACAATATTATAAGGCGATGCTTTGGTGCCAAACATGCTGAAACCATCATGATGGCGCGAGGTAATGGTGATATACTTCATGCCTGCTTTTTTGGCAAACATCACCCAATCGTGCGCGTTAAAAGCCTGCGGATTAAAGAAATCGGCCAGACGTTTATAGCTATCATAAGGGATATGCTTTTCGTTCATTACCCACTCGCCCGCACCAAGCTCACTGTAAATGCCCCAATGAATAAACAAACCGAACTTCATGTCCTGGAAGGTTTTCCTCGAGGCCAGGTTTTCGGCCGTTGGCGTGTAGGTTTGAGCGCCGGCACTTACAGCGCCCAGCAGCATACCCATTAATAATAGCTTTTTGATCATATCAAATCGTTGTTTAGTTGTTCAGGGTGATGAATCCACCATCAATAGGATAATCAGTACCGGTAATGAAACCGGCCTCGTCCGAACATAAGTAAAGCGCTAAAGCCGCAACTTCTTCCGGTTTACCCATACGGCCTATTGGTTGGCTTTTTGATAACTTTTGGAAGATCTCTTCTTCGCGGCCTGCATAATTTTTGGCAATGAACCCATCTACAAAAGGCGTATGCACCCTCGCCGGCGAGATGCAGTTACAGCGGATATTCTCATTAATATAATCGCGCGCCACAGATAAGGTCATGGCGTGGATAGCGCCCTTGCTCATTGAGTAAGCAAACCTGTCGGTGATACCTACGCTGGCCGCTATCGAGGCTGTGTTTAGTATAACACCGCCGCCGTTGTTTTTCAATGCGGGGATAGCCGCGTAAAGGCAATTGTAAGCGCCTTTCACGTTCACGTTGAATACTTTTTCAAAATCCTCGGTACTGGTATTATCAGCCCTGCCGATGTGCGCTATGCCGGCGTTGTTGATCAGGATATCAATTTTGCCAACTTTAGCAAAAGTATCTACCACCTGTTGCTGGTTGCTTACATCGCAGGCGTAACCGGTAGCTTTGCCGCCTGCCACGGTGATTTCGTTAACGGTATCGGCTGCCGCCTGATCGTTTAATTCGATGATGTGTACTTCTGCACCTTGCTGAGCAAATAGTACGGCCATGGCTTTGCCTATGCCGCTGCCGCCGCCGGTTATGATTACTGATTTATTGGTTAGTTTGAACATGTTAGTTTCTGTTTTTTGCTATTTCTCTCAACGCCG
Organism: Mucilaginibacter sp. CAU 1740; assembly: GCF_039839285.1. Lineage (NCBI taxonomy): Bacteria > Pseudomonadati > Bacteroidota > Sphingobacteriia > Sphingobacteriales > Sphingobacteriaceae > Mucilaginibacter > Mucilaginibacter sp. CAU 1740. The sequence goes on from NZ_JBDOQS010000011.1 coordinate 93,784, forward strand.
TTGTTGGTGTTGTCACCAACAGCTTTTTCAATTCCCTCCCTCGGGAGGGGTGCGGCTGGATTGTGCGGTGGCAGGGAGGGGTTTATGCGCCATGCTTACTGAATAAGCATATCGGCGAACCCCTCCCTACACCCTCCCAAGGAAGGGAATCGCACAGGCCCTTGTTTGTATTTTAAGTTTTACAACGATACCCCTCTTTTCCACGGAATAAAATCATCCTGCCCCAGCTTTACCGATTTTGGTTCCGCTTCACCGCTGGCTACCTGTATTACATAGTCCAGGATACGCTCACCGGCTTGCTGAATAGTTTCAGAGCCTTCAATGATGGTTCCGCAGTTGATATCTATAATATCAGGCATGCGCTGAAACATGGCCGTATTGGTTGATAGTTTGATAACCGGGGTGATAGGGTTACCCGTAGGCGTACCTAAACCGGTGGTAAATAAAACGATATTAGCACCTGAACCAACCTCGGCAGTAGTACTTTCCACATCGCTGCCCGGTGTGCAGAGCAGATTTAAGCCTGGTTTGGTCACTTTTTCAGGATAATCCAACACGGCAGTTACCGGCGATGATCCGCCTTTTTTTGCCGCCCCGGCCGATTTAATAGCATCGGTGATCAAACCATCGCGGATATTGCCTGGTGATGGGTTGGCGTAAAAACCGGAACCATCTGCCTCGGCACGGGCATTATAAGTAGTCATGAGGTGCATGAAACGGTTGGCGGTATCTATGTCAACACAACGGTCGCTTAGTTCCTGTTCAACGCCGCAAAGCTCAGGGAACTCGGCAAGGATAACCGAGCCGCCCATGGTAACCAGTAAATCGGATACATAGCCTAATGCCGGGTTAGCCGAAATACCAGAAAAACCATCCGAACCACCACATTCCAAACCAATACATAGTTTGGATAGGGGAGCTGGTTGGCGACTTGTTTCATTCGCTTTTACTAAACCGGCGAAGGTTTGCTTTAAAGCTTGTTTTAATAATTCGCTTTCGGTGCCTACTTTCTGCTGCTCTAATACTACCAATGGTTTATTGAAATTAGCATCACGTTTAGCGATCTCGGCCTGCAAAATGCTTACCTGCGCGTGCTGGCAACCTAAGCTTAGTACGGTAGCGCCTGCTACGTTAGGGTGGGTGATGTACCCGGCAATCAAACCACAAAGTGCGTCCGAATCTTCGCGGGTGCCGCCGCAACCTAAACTATGGTTCAGGAATTTGATGCCGTCGATATTTTTGAACAGGCGTTTTGAGTTTGGTTTATCTTCGGATGGGTTGATATCTGCATTCAGAATTTCCTCTACCGATTTACCGGCCTGGTAAAGTTCCATCAGTTGCTCAACATCGCCTTCATAGCTTTTGGCCTTTTTGTAGCCCAGTTTATCAACTAACGCTTCTTTTAGCACGTTAATGTTTCTGTTCTCGCAAAAAACAAGCGGAACTACAACCCAATAATTGGCCGTACCTACCGAACCATCTTCGCGGTGATAACCCATAAAGGTTTTGCCATCAAAACTATTAGTATCGGGTTTATGCCAGTCCAATTTACGTTCACCAAGGCGGAAGCCATCGGCAGCATGGTACACGTTTTCGGTAGTGAGCAAACCACCTTGCGGAATAACCGAAGAGGCTTTGCCTACCAATACGCCGTACATGTAAATTTCTTTATCTACCGGGAGTTCATTGATAGCGAATTTGTGTTTCGCGGCTACTTTATTTACCAGTGCAAAAGTTTGTCCCTCAAACGTGATAACTGTTCCCTGCTCCAGATCTTGCAGGGCCACCAGTACGTTATCATGCGGATGGATCCTTAAATATGTTTCTTTTTGTGTTGACATTCGTTTTTATGATCGGTCCTTTTTTAGCAAGGACAATATTTTTTTGCTTATTGCTGAAGCGTAAGTTCAATTACCGGAATTTCGTACGGCGGTTTCTGCGTTGGCAAAGTCAGTTCCAGATCGTCGCCGTTACCTTCTTTATATAACAACTCCGAACTATCGTTCAAAAACTGGGCGTATTTAATTTTGCCTTTATAGCCTGGCAATATCAGTTTCCCTTGCGGATAGCTGAATAATTGTACATACAGTTTACCCGCGGCTTTGTTGTAAGTTAATTTACTTCCTTCAGGTACTTTATAAGTATCCGGTGCGAAAGTGCAATCGTATATGGATTTGCTGTTGGCATGCATCCAATAAGCCAGGCTATCCAAAGCACGGTTAGCACGGTAATCAAATTCGCCGCGGGCAGTAGGGCCAACATTCAGGATCAGGTTGCCCCCGTTGCTTGTAGCTGTAATTAATAGATCGAGCAGTTGGCGGTGGGTTTTCCAGGTGTTTTCATCGCGGTAGTATCCCCATGATCCAGAAAAAGTTTGGCAGGTTTCCCAGGTTTTGCCGCGGTATTTGGCCAGTTCTTCGGTGCTTACCTGTTCTGGTGTTTCAAAGTCGGCACCGTCTTTATATTCTTCTAAGTTCAGGCGGTTATCAATGATAATGCCCGGCTGCAATTTTCTGATCAGTTTTACCAGTTCAACAGCACCCCAGTCATCCTTGGTTTTGCCATGGCCGTTTTTGTTCGGGAATGAAAAATCTAACCAAAGGATATCGATCTTACCATAATTGGTTAACAACTCGGTGATCTGGTTACGCATGTACTGGCGGTATTTTGCCATGTCGCGGCCTTTGTTCAGTTTGGCGTAGCTGGCGTCGCTTTTATCAGCAGGTGATTGCGGGTGATAATCGTCGATCAGATAATCGGGATGGTGCCAATCTAACAATGAATAATAAAAACCAACCTTTAAGCCTTGCGAACGGAACGCGTTCACATACTCGCGTACCAAATCGCGTTTGGCTTTGGTGTTAGGGGCTTTGTAATCGGTATATTTTGAATCGAACAGGCAAAAACCTTCGTGGTGTTTAGTGGTCAACACAGCGTATTTCATACCAGCCGCTTTAGCTTCTTTAGCCCATTTTTGCGGTTCGAATTGATCGGGGTTAAACTGGTCGAAGTATTTTTGGTAAACATCGTTGGTGATGTGCTCATGGTTTTTTACCCACTCGTGGCGGGCTGCCTGCGAGTATAGTCCCCAGTGAATGAACATGCCAAAGCGGTCGTCCTTCCACCATTCCATGCGTTTATCTTTTTGGGCGTCGGTTTCGGTGCCGATCATTTTTTGCGCGAAAACTGATGGGGCCATCAGCAATACAAATATCGCGAGTAGTTGTATTTTTCTAAGCATCTTTATCTTGGTTTATAAGGTGAATACTTTATTCATTAACACCCATTTTGCACCCGCGGGAGCATTTTTAACCGGCAATTGGTAGCCCCACATCAAATCTTCCCATTCCTGTACCTTCGGATTAGCGGCATCCATAGCTGCCGATCTCTCAAAGCTAAAACCATCGTTTACTTCCATGATCATGAACATGCGGGTATCAAAACGATAAATTTCCATGTTGATGATCCCCTTGGCTTTAATACTATCGTGAATTTCGGGCCAGATGCTTTCGTGGTATTTTTCGTATTCGGCAATCAGGGCCGCGTCGTCTTTCAAGTCGAGGGTTAAACAGTATCGTTGGCTCATAGAATAGCTCTCAAAAAAGTTTATATCGGTATTACAAAGAAATAAGGTTTAAGGTTAAATAGTTATCAAAAATTGGCTAAAACGTTCAGCTATTTTGGCATAGATTACTGGCGGAAACGATTGCGTTGATTTTTGCTTTTGGGATTACACCGATTGATTTCTGATTACACCGATTTTGGCCGTTGATTTTTTTGATTACGTTGATTCCGCTGATTTGTCTGAACTCGAATTTTAAGGAATTAAGCGAATTGACAGAATGCTAAGAAAATTCGATAGATTTCTATAATTCCCCCCAATTCGAGTTCAGACAAAATCATGCTTCATTCATTCCTCAACGAACTCGTTGGGTTGGCCAGTGCCGCTCTGAAAGTAAGATAAAACGTAGTGATCATAGCGATGGTAACCAGCGCGAAAACCGGCAATACAAACTGCCACCAGGTAAGTTGCACCCTGAAGGCATAACCATTAAGCCATTGGTTAATAAAAATATAAGCCAGCGGAATGGCTACCAGGCTCGAGATGAAGATAAGTTTCACCACTTCCCAGGTTAACAGCGAGATGATGTTTTGTACTGATGCGCCGAGTACTTTCCGCACGCCTATCTCTTTGGTACGGCGGGCAGCTGAGTAAGCGGTTAGGCCAAACAAACCTATGCAGGCGATAAAAATGGCCAGCGATGCAAACAGCGTAAATACATGACCAAACTGCGTATCCTGCGCATACTGGCGGTTATAAAAATCATCCAGAAAAAAGAAATCGAATGATGATTCGGGGAAAGTATTGTTCCAGCTTGCTTTGATATTATCAACCATCTGGCGCATGTTGCCGCCGTTTACTTTTACAGAGATATAATCGGCCGGGATCCAAGGTAGTTTAGGATCCATGAACAGGATTACCGGGGTGTAGTTTTTTTGAAGCGATTGTTGGTGATAATCTTTCACCACGCCGATGATCTCGTTAGGTTCTTTCTCTAACGTTTCGATCCATACTTTTTTACCTATGGCATCTTGCGGCGAGGCAAAGCCGAACTGTTTTACAGCGGCCTCGTTCATCACCAAACCAACAGAATCTGCCAGGCGACTTCTATCAAAAGCCCTGCCTGCTATCACCTGCAGTCCATAAGTTGGGATAAAATCATGATCGGCTCGGAGCATTTCGTAAGTTCGTTCTTCAGATTTTGGCGCGCCAAAGCGTCTGTCGGCTAAGTTTTTTCCTACTTCCTTGCCGGGTATAGCGCCTGAGAATGTAACAGCCTTAACACCCGCAAAAGCCTGAAGTGTAGTTTTAAAACTTGCAGTTGCCTGGTTATAATTTGGCGTGTTTACCGGCATTTTCAGCACAATGGTTTGATCAATGTTTACGCCTGTGCTTTGACTGTTCATGTAAACTATTTGCCTGTAAACCGCGAAGGTTCCTGCAATCAATAAAACCGAAGCCATAAACTGGAAAGCCACCATCCCGCGGCGCAACAGTACCCCGCTTTTTGAAAACGCGAAACGGCCTTTCAATACAGCTATCGGTTTCATGCGGGCCAGCACAGTTGCCGGGTAAATGCCCGAAAGCAGGATGCTCCCAACAAAAACTGCGGCGATCTTAATATATAAAGCACTATCAAACAAAAGACTATATGCTCCCTCGCCATATAAATAGTTCATCAAACCATAACGGCCTGCTAACACTAAAACCACCGCTACTAAAAGGGCGGCGAGGTTAATAATAACCGATTCGGTAAGAAACTGCATGATTAGTTGAGGTGCATGCGCGCCGCTTACCTTACGAATGCCGACTTCACGCGCCCTATCTACCGATTTGGTTGTAGCCAGATTGATATAATTAATACAGGCAATTAACAGGATGACATAGGCAATGATACTCAGAAAATCTACAGCGAAACGGTTGCCTTTTACCTCAATTTCGTTGGATTTAGCAGGGTTAAGATGGATATCGGCAAGCGGAACAAGCTTAATGGTCCACTTCAGGTCTTTTAGTGAAGGTCCGGTTTTATACCGCTCTGCCAGGGCGGGAAATTTAGCCTCTACCGTAGCCGGACTGGCATGTGGTTTCAGTTTTACAAACGTGTAGCTTTCATGCAGGTACCAAAAATCTTTTTCGAACTTAGGTATGGTTGCCCATGATACCAGGAAATTGAACTGCATGGTTGAGTTGGCGGGCACATCTTTAAACACGCCGGTCACCATGCAATGATAACTATCGCTCAGGGTAGTAATATCCAGGTATTTGCCCATCGGTTCATCGTTGCCAAAATACTTTTTAGCTGCTGATTGCGAGATCACTATCGAATTAACTTCATTAAGCGCGGTTAGTTTATCGCCGCTAAGCATAGGGTATGCGAAAAAGTTAAAGAAGTTACTATCTGCAAAGCAAACATGCTCCTCTCTAAATTTGATGTTGTTGTATTTTACTACCCGTTCGGCGTTATGCCAGTCTATCCGTGCAAATGATTCAATTTCGGGGAAATTGGCCTTCATGGCGGTGGCGTACCCGTTGGTGCTGGTTGGCCAGCTGTCGCTCAGGTTATCACCGCGGTAAAACTGACTTTCAACCCTATAAATGTTGGCAGCATCGGGGTGCATCCGATCGTAGCTTTTTTCGAAGTTTACGTAGGCGAATATCAGGATGAACGCCGCCAGACCCAAAGCAAGCCCGGTTATATTGATAAAAGTGTAAGTTTTATTTTTAACAAGATTGCGCCAGGTAACAAGCAGGATGTTGCGGATCATATTGTAGGGTTGAGATTTACAATATAGGGATCAGAATTAAACAATCCTCAGAATATGTGGAATTTGGTTGGCGGAGGGCTGTCTGAACCGGGATTTTGGGGGATTTGTAGGTTTATTGTCTGAACTCGAATTTGGGGGAATTATTGAAATTTATTGAATTTGCTTAGCATTCTGTTAATTCGTTAAATTCCATAAAATTCGAGTTCGGACAAAATCAAAAAAATCAAGGTTCAATTCTTCTTAGTAAACTCCTTCTGATACATCAAAGGGCTCTTCCCGGTAACCTGCTTAAAATGCTTATGAAAGGTAGAGAAGTTATTAAAGCCGCTATCATAGCACAGCTGCTTAATATTAAGCTTGTTCTCGATTAGTAGCTTACACGCGTAACCCACCTTTATCTCAATAACAAACTGCGAATAAGTTTTGCGGGTTTTTGATTTAAAGTATCTGCAAAAAGAATTGGCACTTACCCCGGCTATATCGGCAATCTCTTCAAGATAGATCTTTTTGCGGAAGTTGCGCATCGAGTACTCGTAGATATTGTTGAGCCTGTCGCTTTCCGATTCATTGTGATCGTACTTAAAACCTATCGAAGTTAAAAAGTTGAGTGATGAGCCTGCCAGTGTATTTAATGCCCTGAGTAGCATAATGATCCGCTCGGCACCATCGGTTTTTAGCATCGTGGTGAGGATGCCGGTTAACGCTTCCTTGGTTTTACCGGTAATTTGCAAGCCCCGTTTGGAGCGCTCAAGCAATACTTTGATCATCTTATTTTCAGGTAGTTGCAAAAACTGATCGCCCCAAAAGTTTTCATTAAAATGCACTACAATGGTATCTGTGGGCTGGGTTTCGCCGCCATCGCCAAAATACACATCATCAAAACGCCAGTAGTGGGGCAGGTTTGATCCCACCAATACCATGTCTCCGGCCTCAAACTGTTTAATGCTATCGCCGATGAACTGTGTGCCACTGCCTTTATTAAAGTAAATAAGTTCCAGCTCCGGGTGGCAATGCCAGCGGTTATTAATGTCGGGCTGTACATCGTGCCGTACGCTAAAAGAATGCGCAGGATCGGCAGATACTTTAAGTAAAAGCGGCTTCATTCAGTTTTATTTACAATGATTGCGCTAAATGTAATTAAAAACTGTAAAAAAAGCTTAATTGTGATAATTAAAATACAATCAGGAGTAACACAGATGCCTTCATCTGCTTAAAATAAAATAGGCGTTCCGTATCTCACCCCGGAACGCCTTGTTGTTATCTTACGATAACTGATCAACTAAATCTCAGATCATCATGCTTTCTGATCTGAACTCACCATCTTTCTCAGGGACGGGAAGATTTTAAATATTGTTTTAGAAACCGCCGCCTGGAGGAGGACCGCCCGGACCGCCACCCGGAGGAGGGCCACCCATACCGCCAGGACCCGTGTTAGGTCTTTTACCGGCAAACTTCTGTAGTTTTAAAGTAAATGTTAACAGGTAATAACGCCCCAAACGGTTACTGTTGGTTTGCGTTACATAACTACCGTTTTGTGTAGTGGTATAACCTGTATTTTCATTAAACACATCCATTACCGAAAAACGAACTGTACCCGCGTTGCCTTTTAAAAATCGGCGCTCAACATAAGTGTTCAATATATTAGGATTGGTTGCCCCTGTGTAGCCGTAGTAAAGCTGTTTAGTATAATCGTAGCTCAGTGTCCAATCTTTAAAAAAGTAGCTTTTGCCGTTAATGCCCAGGTTGAGGGTTTGGAAATTATTGTTGATGTTGGCTTGTTTTATCGAATTGCTTGATGTGTTGATGGCATAAGTAGTGCTGGCCTCGGCATCAATAACATCGGTAATGCTTACCCTGAAGCGCGCACCTTGTGATAGCACCAGGTTTTTGGCGATGTTTTTCTCGGTAGTCATGTTGTAGGTAACTGAATCAACGTTGCTGATATAGGAGACGTTGTTATTGTACGAAACGTTACCGATCATGAACAAATTATATTTTCTTTTTTCCCAGGGTTTGCCAAATACATAAAAGCCTTGCGCCGAATAGTAACCATCGGCATTTAAATATTGGGTTAAAATACTCCCGGCCAGCTTGCTGTTAGGCTCGTAGTTGCGTGGATAGGTTATAGTATTGGCAACAATTTTATTATCGGTTTTGGTGAACGATAAGTTGCTGAAAAATACGTTGCCGCTTTCAAAATTGAACTTGTTATATTTTAAAGCAAGGGTGTTGTTAAACTCCGGTTTCAGATCGGGGTTACCTTGTACGGGGTACGAGGCATTGCTGAAATCGGTAACTGGCTGCAGCTCGGTATATGTTGGCTGCATGCTGCTGCCGTTATAGTTTACGCTGAACGATTGGTTACGCGAAAAGTTATAAATAAACCTGGCAGTAGGTGCCCAGTTAAATGTATTGTTATTGGTTTTAAACGGCGTTCCATCCACTACCGACGATCCGTTTAAAATAGTAGGCTGCGCTACCACACCTAACAAATAGTTGTATTTTTTATCGATAAAACGATAGTTCAATCCAAAACGATGGGTAATAAAAGTTGAGTTGTAATTATTGCTCAGCAGATCGTACCTGTTTGTGGTTCCATCGTTAGCCAGTGTATCGGTAGCTTTATCGGCGGTGGTATAGGCGTAATGGTAGGCGTAGCTGGCCTCCAGGTATCCTTTTTTGCTGATAGGTTCCATGTATGAAATGGTGGTACCCACACTATCTGTACGGCTGTCGGTATTGATAAACTGGCTCAGCGGAGCATTCCTTGCGCCTTCAATATAAGTATAAACCGGATTTTGGTATTTGTTGATGCTGTAGCTACCCGCGCCAACATTTACGCTAAAGTTGCGGCCGTGGGTATTGAACTTGTGATTGAAAAGCACATTGGCCCCATAGTTTGGCTCGGTTGATTTACTGAGCGTAGAGAATGAATAGTTTGATAGCGTTTGTTGTTTGCTGGTGAGCAAGCTGCTCCCGTCACTGTTGGTATTGGTACTGGCGTAGGCAAAGGTAGGGGTGATCTTCAGATAATTTACCGTATCGGGTTTTACTTCGATGTTGAAATTAACACGATGGTTCAGCTTTTCGTCCTGCTGGGTATTGCTTTGCGTGTTGGTACTTGGGTTGGTGGTAGATATGTTGTTTTGTATGGTACTGCTAACGGTATTTATCGAGTTATCGGCAAAACTATAGCTTCCATAAGCGGTAACTTTTTTACCCCAGCTATCGCGATAGTTAAACCCGAATGAACGTGCCGTGGTAATACCGTTTGATGAACTGCTGCTCCCTCCCGGAGGCCCACCCGGACCACCGCCCCTGGGACCGCCGCTGCCAAAGCTGAACAGGTTGGTGTTGGTATTATTAAGGTTACCTAAAAAGGCCAGTTGCCTGTCGCCACTAAAACTGAAAACATTGGCCGATGCTACGTAACGGTTGCTCTCTTTATCATTCGAGATGCCCGGTATAGCATCCCTACCGCCTCCTAAACTGGCCTGCCCAAAATAGCCGTAGTTTTTACTTTGTTTAATATTGATGTTCAGTATTTTTTCGGGTTCGCCGGTTTTTATGCCGGTTAGGTTGGCCTGGTCGCCGTAATCATCAATCACCTGGATGCTTTGTATGATCTCGGCAGGTAGGTTTTTGGTTGCTGTTTTAACATCTCCTCCAAAAAAATCTTTACCATTTACCCGCACTTTAGTTACGCTTTTGCCCTGGGCGGTTATGTTACCATCTTTATCCACATCCATGCCCGGTAGTTTTTTGATCACATCCTCAACAGGGACGCCATCACGTACCTTATAGGCATCAGCATTAAATTCGATGGTATCCTCCTTCATTTTTACTGGATTTACATCGGCAATAACAACGGTGTTAAGCATGGTAGTTTCTGTTTTCAGGATAACCACGGGTAACGTAGCTGGTTTATTATCAGCCTGCAAAATAAAACGGCGTTTCAGTGCCTGGTAGCCTATCGATGTAAAAACCAAACTAAACTGGTTAACTTTTACATTGTTAAACTCGAAGCTGCCATCGGCACCGGTAATTACGGTGGTACTGTCGGTACCTGTAAGCATTTTTACGCTTGTGCCAGCAAGGAGATAGCCTGTTGAGTCTTTAACAATGCCCTTAACCTGCCTGCCGGTTTGGGCATTACTTTTAAAGGATGTTAAAAAAGCAAGGGCTATAAGTATGTACAAAAATTTCATTGTGCGGTTTATTTACAGCCACAAAACAATAGCATTAATTTTAGTGTAAAAAACAGAATAGACCGGTACCTATAATGTATCGACGGGATTCCCTTTTTTGCCTATAAATGAAGGTGATGTACGGGCTTAAACCTGCTTAATGGTTTTAAAGATTGTTTTAAGGCGCTCGTCGGTGATTTTTAGCTTCCCGGCGATTAGGCTTGTCTGTTAGGGTTAACCATTTGTAATATTGCTGAATTATATGTGTAGATTTATGTTTCAGCGTTGCATTATAAACCTGTTTAAATGAGCCTCAAATCAAAAAGTAATACCATCACCGTACTCATCCATATTTTGATATGGGTGGTGTTTGGCTTACTCCTGTTTTTTTATCAGCCACTAACCTGGAATGTTGATTTTCCGTACCAGTTCTGGATCAAACAAACCATCACCTTTTTTCTGCTTGTGGCCGGTTATTACTTTAATAACAAGGTGCTTGTTCCCCGATTTTTATTGCATGATCGTACCGGTGTTTACCTGGTGGCCGTAGTTGCCGTGATCATTGTTTTTTTATTGCTTAATCAATGGGCCGATGATGTGCTGCATATGCATGAGCACATGGAGGCCATATTTCATAAAAAGCATACTACTCCCAAACCTAAAGGCCGTGGCGGCTGGGATATTTTCGGTACCATTATTATAGCATTGGTTTTAGGTATTGGCACCAGTATTACTGCTATACAAAAGTGGCAGGGAGATATCAAGCTCCGGGCCGATCTGGAACAGGAAAAGATCAGCTCCGAACTATCTTTCCTGAAAGCGCAGATCAATCCGCATTTCTTTTTCAATACGCTTAACAACATTTATTCGCTTACTTATATCAATGCTGAAACATCGCGCAAAGCGCTGCACCAGCTATCGCGTATGATGCGTTATGTACTTTATGATACCCAGCACGGTACTGCTTTGCTGAGCCAGGAAGTTGCTTTTATTAAAGATTATATCAGCCTGATGGAACTGCGCTTGACTGAAAAGGTAACGGTTACTTTTAACGCGCCTGCACAGCTAAGTGATGTGGCTATTGCCCCCATGCTGCTGTTGCCTTTTGTTGAAAACGCTTTTAAACATGGTATCAGCGCGGTTTTGCCAAGCACCATCCTGATCAATATCGATCAGCATGCCGATCAATTGGAACTTCATGTGCAAAACGGCATTTATAAAGATGATAATGCGGCCACCGAAGAGAATAAAGGCATCGGCCTAACAAATACCATCCGCCGGTTAGATCTGCTTTATCCCGGCAAATACAAACTGGATATTAACGAGGATGCCGCCACAAATACTTACACCGTTCATTTAACCCTTAACCTGCAATGATACTTAACTGCATAGCCGTTGATGATGAGCCATTGGCCCTTGGCCTGGTTTGCGCTTTTATTGAGCAAACACCATTTTTAAAACTGGTGGGCAAATACAGCAGTGCTGTTGAAGCGCTGGTTGGTTTGCAGGATCAAAAGATCGATCTCATTTTTCTGGATATCCAGATGCCCAACCTTAACGGCATTGAACTGGCCAGGGTGATAGATAGCCGCGGAGCAAACAAGCCACGCATTATTTTCACCACAGCGTATAATCAATTTGCCATTGAAGGCTACCGGGTAGATGCCCTGGATTATCTGCTAAAGCCTTTCAATTATGAAGAGTTTTTGCACGCAGCCAACAAAGCGCTGAGCTACGCCGAATTGCTGGATAAATCGCAAAATCCGGTAAATAACAGCCCGACTGTAGCCCCTCAACCAGAGGAGGAGGAATACCTGTTTTTGAAGATCGAATATCAATTAGTACGCATAGCCCTTAACGATATTTTATACATAGAGGGATTGAAGGACTATGTAAAGATCTACCTGCAGGATAAAGAAAAACCTCTGCTTTCACTCAGCAGCCTGAAGGCCCTTGAAGAAAAACTGCCTTCAAAACGTTTTATGCGAGTGCATCGCTCTTTTATTGTATCGCTCAACAAAATAAACTCTATCACCCGTAATGCGCTACAAATAGGCAAGGTTAATATTACTGTTGGCGATCAGTATAAGGAGGCGTTTGGAGTGTTTTTGAGTAAGTGGGCGTAGGGTTTTGTTGGGATTACATCGATTGATTTTTGATTATGCCGATTTTTGAGCTGGATTTTTGAGATTTAAAGATCGATGGGATGCTTTTGATTTTTTAGATTGTGAAGCCTTTCTTCTGCTTATTTAATTTCCTTGTATTTTGCTGCTTTAAGGGTATCTTTATAGCATGTTTAAAACCTTTGCCTTATTCATATTTGCAACGCTGATATCTTCAATAGCGTTTGGTCAAACCGATACACTTAAAGCATACAGCTACTATCAAAAAGGGATGGGAAAACAAATCGTGCGAGATTACGCAGGTGCCCGCCTTGCTTACGATTCGGCTATTATGGTTAATCCTAAATATTACAGACCCTACTTTTTTCGTGCTCTGGCAAGTTACTATCTCAATGATATTAAAGGTTCAATTACTGATTATAGCACTTACCTTGAAGGCTACCCCAATGCGGCAAATGCTTACGATAACCGCGGATACTCAAAATTTATATTGGGCGATAACGAAGGTGCATTGGCCGATTATAATAAATCGATAGCGCTAAACCCCAAAGTAGTTAAAGCATACCTGAACAGGGGCGGAGCCGAAAATAGGTTGGAGCGTTATAATGATGCGCTAAAGGATTTTAATACCGCGCTCGAATTGATTCCGGGCAATTCTGATGTATATTTTAACATTGGTATAACCAAAGCCGTGTTGCAGGATTTTACCGGCGCCATAGCCGCTTACACCGAAGTGATAAAACAGAAACCCACTTTTGATAAGGCTTACCTATACCGGGGAGTATCAAAAACTATTTTGAAAGATTATGAAGGTGCAGCTGCGGATCTTAATACATCGTTGAAACTAAACCCTAATAACAGCGAAACCTATTTAAGCCTGGGCGCCTTAAAGTTGGATTTGAATGATCATGACGGCGCCTGTAATGACTTTAAAAAGGCTTTAGATATGGGCAACAAACGGGCCGAAGAAATTATAAAGCAAAATTGTAATTGATAATAGCTTTGGATGAAGATGTAAATATACCTATCCGAAAAGTCCTCAAATCCCGGGCCAGATAAAAAAAATGGTGAATTGAAAATATAGTCGCCGGGCATACAATAATTGATTTTAGTGTCTTAATTATCAATATTTAAACACTAATGGCGCGTAATCATATCTCTTTTCAGGTCCGTTTTCTATCACTGTTGAATTGATCTTGATGCTGGTGATATTACTGCTTGTTGTTGAATATTGGTAAGTATCAACAGATAAATAAGGCGGTGTCCCGTTTATTTTTTGATAAGATATGCTTAACGGTAACTTGGTCATAGTACTGATAACAACAAAGTCAAAATCATCGCCAAATATTATCTTATCCATAACCATTGGGTGAAAGTATATAGCTGGGGTGTAGCTGTCTATGTTCCATCTGCCAATGTCGGTATTGGTTAGGCGATCGCGATCTGTAACAGTGGTTATCAATCCGTATGCATCATAGGCATAAGTATAGGTCATTACTAAAACCGGTGTTTCAAAGCCCGGTCCGGAGGTTTGATATCTATCTATACTGCTAACCTTTCCGTTTTGATTATAGCTGTACTCGCGCGACGATTGGAGATGATTATTGGAAGCATCCCTTGTTTCAATTTTTGTTACCTGTCCGGAAGGATTATAGCTGATAGTTGACTTTTGTTTATCGGTGATTATGGTGGTTAATTTTTCCCCGCTATAGCTATAAGTTTCATCGGGCTGATTTAAGCTGGCCTTGAATGAAAAACCTGTAAGCTGATTAACATTGTGATATGAAAGCGTATAATAAGCATCTCCATCTCCCCTGTAAATAGCTTTAACCATATTAGAAACTTCTATGGTAGGCTCGGGTTGATTTTTTTTGCTGCAACCAAAATTTACTAATAAACAGGCAGATAAAGCGAGCAGGGTGATAAGGTGGTTTTTGTACATAAAAAATTAACAATATCACGAATATATAATTTTTTGCCGATAAAGATAGGGGGGCGGATGACTGACAGATCTATATTCGTCATCACAAATCAATAAATCAGCTTGGCCTGGAAACAAATCGCTATTGCCCCACGTTCAGCCTATTGCAATTTTTTGTCTCATTTTTACATCATTAAATAATAATCGCTACTTTTAAATTATGCAAAAGGTAAGTGAAATACAGGTTGAAGTTGCCGACCTGAAATCGTTTGAAGGTTTGGCGGGTGTGCCCGATAGTGAATTGCAATGGCTTATTGATAAATGCGAGGTATTAACGTTTGAAGACGGAGAATACCTGATGCAGCCAGGTGAAGACCTTACAGGTCCGCATTTTGTGTTAGAAGGTAATATGCGCTTCTTCATGTTACAGCAGGGAGCACGCCGCGAATATGTATTGGTTGAAAAAGGAAGTATTACCGGCTATATGCCATATTCGCGCGGTTTAATAGCCAAAGGTTATGCCCAGGCTGTTGGCGAACTTACTGTTTTGAGCTACCCGATACAGGATATTATGGAAATGATCAAAGATCATTTTGAAATAACCCAGGCCCTGGTACACATCATGACCACCCGCGTGCGCGATTTTACAGCCATGCAGCAGCAAAACGATAAGATGATGGCTTTAGGTAAGCTATCAGCAGGTTTGGCTCACGAATTGAACAACCCGGCATCGGCCATTGTTCGCGATTCGTTGTCGCTTCGTAAACACCTGCGCATGGTACCGGCCCACCTTAAAAATATGTTTGCCATTAGGGCGACTGATGACCAGGTTGACGGTCTAACCAACGAACTTTTCAAAATTCTGAATAAAAAAGAGTGCTACACCCGCCTTACGCTTAAACAGCGCACCCAGTTGGAGGATGAGATAACCGAATGGCTGGAAGAAAACGGTGTGGATGACGCTTATGATATAGCTGAAAGTTTTGTTGATTTTAGTTTCACTACTGAAAACCTCGAAACATTAAAGAAAAACGTGCCTAAGCATGCCGTACCTATTATTATGGGTTGGATAAGCAGTAAGCTGATGGGGGAGAAGATGATAGAGGATATCCAGGAGTCGGCCCGCAGGATCGCCGAATTGGTTAGCTCTGTTAAAACTTTTACCCATATGGATAGGGCGCAGGATAAGCAATATGCAGATATCCATATAGGGATCCGCAACACGCTTACCATGTTAGGCTACAAGATCAGGAAGGAAAATATCACCGTTGTTGAAGAGTTTGACGAAACCCTGCCCGAAGTAAAAGCCCTTATTGGCGAACTTAACCAGGTGTGGACTAACCTTGTGGATAACGCCCTTGATGCCATGGAAGTTAACGAAAAAGGTACGCTTACCATCCGCACCAAAAAAGATAATGAGTTTGTTGAGGTTACCATTATTGACGATGGGCCCGGCATTCCCGAAGAAAATATAAGCCAGATCTACGATCCTTTTTTTACCACCAAAGAAATGGGCAAAGGTACAGGTATGGGCCTGGAAGTGGTGCACCGCATAGTAAAGCAGCACCGCGGATCGATCAAGGTAAAATCAAGACCCGGGCATACCGAGTTTATAGTTTGCTTCCCGATAAACGGTTAGCAAAAGGTGATTTTTACCAAAAATATTAGTTAATTTGCCTGCATATTTACCCTATGAGCCGTCCGATAATATTTTCTATAGATGATGACCCGCAGGTACTGCGGTCAATAAGTCGCGATTTGAAAACACAGTATGGCAAAGAATACAAAATACTGAGTACCACATCGGCAAATGAAGCATATGAAACCCTTGCCGAGTTGAAAAACAGCTCGGAAGTGGTGGCCTTATTTTTATGCGATCAGCGCATGCCCGAAATGGAGGGTGTTAAATTTTTGGAGAAAGCCAAAAAAATATTCCCCGAAGCAAAGCGCGTACTGCTAACCGCATATTCTGATACCGACGCAGCCATCAAAGCCATCAACGATGTGCAACTTGATTACTACCTGATGAAGCCCTGGAACCCACCAGAAGAAAAGCTTTACCCGGTAATAAACGATCTGCTTGATGATTGGCACAGCCATTATATTCCCGAGTTTGTGGGCATGAAATTGGTAGGTTACCAGTTTTCGCCGCAATCGCACCAGATAAAAGATTTTTTAGCAGGTAACCTGATCCCATACCGTTGGTTCGATATCGAAAAAAATATTGATTCGGCCAATTTATTAACCATCAACAACCGCACTACAGACGATTTGCCGATGGTGATATTTGAGGATGGGACTTGCCTTAACAAGCCAACCATCAGGCAGATTGCCGATAAAATGGGCAAAAACCCAACCGAACTAACCGACGTTTACGATGTAGTAATCATCGGTGCGGGGCCAGCTGGTTTGGCTGCCGCGGTTTATGGTTCATCAGAAGGGTTAAAAACTTTATTGATAGAGCGTAAAGCACCGGGTGGACAAGCAGGTACGAGTTCGCGCATTGAAAACTATCTGGGATTCCCGGCCGGTTTGAGCGGTGCCGACCTTACTCGTCGTGCTATTAGCCAGGCCATGCGTTTGGGTGCTGAGTTTTTATCGCCCCAATCGGTTAGCGATATTAAACTGAAAGACGGCTACAAAACCATTGTTTTGGATGATGGTCCGGAAATTATCAGCCGTACAGTAGTGATCACCACTGGTGTTGATTACCGTAAGCTTGAAGTAAAAGGTGTTGAAAACTATACTGGTGCCGGTATTTATTATGGTGCCGCAACAACCGAAGCTTCGGCGTGCACAGGTAAAGAGGTGTATGTGATAGGCGGAGGTAACTCGGCCGGGCAGGCAGCAATGTATTTATCAAAGTTTGCCAAAAATGTGCACATCATTATCCGCAGGGATGATTTGACGGCTACCATGTCGGCCTATTTGATTACGCAAATTGCCGAAACGCCAAACATTGTGGTGTTACCTAATACCGAGGTTATAGAAGCAGAGGGTACTAACTGCCTTGAAAAGTTAACCATCCAAAACTGCAGAACCAAAGAAAGCGAAGTTAAAGTAGCCAGTGCGCTATACATTTTTATAGGCGCTAAGCCATATACCGACTGGGTGAAGTTAGACATAATTAAAAATGCCAAAGACTTTATTGAAACCGGTCGCGAGTTGCGCAGCTACGAAAATTTCAACAAAGTATGGAAGCTTAAACGCGATCCATTCCTGCTGGAAACAAGCAGTCCTGGCATTTTTGCCGCCGGCGATGTACGCGCAGGAGCAATGAACCGCGTAGCATCTGCAGTAGGAGAGGGCTCAATGGCGATTAGTTTTGTACATAAATACCTGGCCGAAGTTTAAAAAATCATGGAAGAAACCTGCGCACACCTTGAAGCTGTTGAAAGCATAGTTGAACCTAAAGACTACGTTTGCGAAGAATGTGTAAAGCATCACAGCAGTTGGGTACACCTGCGTACCTGCCAAACCTGTGGTGTTACGCTTTGCTGCGATAGTTCGCCGAACACACATATGACCAAGCATTTCCATGCTACCGGCCACCCGGTAGTAATATCGGCCGAGCCTGGCGAGCGCTGGTTATGGTGTTATGTGGATGAGGCGGTGAAAGGGTATTGAGTAGGCTGATTGTCAATCAAAATCAAAAAATGATATAAATTAAATAAAAGACGTCATTGGCGAGGTACGAAGCAATCCCCAATAAGCAGGTCCGCCCTGTATAGTTTGGGATTGCTTCGTACATTGCAATGACGTTTTGGTATATATTGGGAGATATATTTTACTCCACCTAACTCTTAAAAGCCAAATACTTATCCAACGACCAAGGCCCCGAACCTAAAACAGTAAAAATAATCAGCAACACTAAAGCGGTAATAGAAGGCCACGCCATCGCGTTAATAGGTTCGCGGAAAACGCTTGTTAAAAACACAGCCCCTGTAAGTATCGGGATTTGGATAATACAGCCTAAGCGGGTTAAAATGCCCATTGCTATCAGTATGCCTCCTACCATATGGGCAAAGGCTACATAGTAAACCAAAACCATCAGCATATCTGGCGATACATCTACTACCGTTTGATCGGTAATAATACCACGCAAATAAGATGTGTTTTCCATAAAGGTGATACCTTTCACTAATAAAAAAATACCGAGTGCAACGCGCACAATGTCCAGCACTTTAGGGTGATGCGTATCTCCCCAGTTTTCAATTTTATGAACCAAATTCATAAAGCCCTCCTTTTTCGTTAAATAATTGGTTACCGACAGCCTCGGGGCTTGTTGAGATCAAGGCGGCCGGGTTGCGTATTTCTAATTTAGTAACAAGTTTGTTATGAAACAAGTTTTAACACGGAGGAATTTTTCTTTCGGATAAGGAGATCAGCATTTTAGCGATTCAATTCTTAGTCGGGATATTGTAATAAAATACTTATCGGTATATTCTGTAGGTTTATTATTTTAATTTGCCGTTACAAACTCTCTCTCTGCAATTATGAAGAAATTCAAAACCATATTTAACCAGGTAAAAGCTCTTGAAGGTACTGAAACGCCCGACTTGATCAACTTACTATGGCAATTGATCTATTACTCGCCCAAAATGCCTGTGCGCCTGCAGCAACAGCAACTACTTGATGAAGCGAAAGCGTTTACATTGGAGGTTGATGATCTGCACTTCGCAAAATCAAACCTGAAGTTTAATGGTTTTATTTGGGGAGAGGGAAGCCGCAAGATTTTGGTTACACATGGCTGGGGTTCTAAAGCCGCCGATTTCTCTGAACTCATTACGTCGCTTAAATCTCTTCCGAATACTCAAATAATCGCTTTCGATGCACCGGGTAACGGAAGCTCGGACCGGGAATTATCTAATTTGATATTGTTTGCCAAGGCGGCAACAGCTATTATAAAAACTTATGGTGTCCCCGATGTGATGATAGGGCATTCGTTAGGGGCAATGGCTAATGCTGTGGCTATTAAGGATACCAGTATAGAACCGGAGTTGCTGATTAGCATTACCCCGTTGATCAACTTAAGAGAAAACTTCGTCGCCACCCTGAATGCGGCAGATGTAAGTCCGGAGGTGCAAGCCAAATTCTTTGCCGATTTTGAGCAGCTGTTTGAAATGAAGGCATCCGATTTTATAATGGATAAAGTATATCCAACTGAATTGATCCATCGCCATTGGCTGGCTTTTGATCCTGAGGATAAGGTTGCGCCGGTTGGCTATTTAAAGGCGTTTATTGATCTGCATCCCGAAATAGAAACCAAAGCCTATGAAAACCGAGGCCATGACCGGATCATTAAGGATGATGCCTTAATTGCAGATATTTTGGCTTTAATAGCTTAATTATTTAGCCGCTGTTACCTCATCCATGGCTTTCATAAAAGTGGTTACCTCAATTTCATCGCGGTGTGCTTTTAAATAGGCTAAAAGTTGGCGATGTGCATCGGCTGGGGTAATGAGATAATCGCCACCTACGCCATGAAACATAAATACACCCATACCGCCGCTTTGCTGTACCTTTTTTACAAATGCTATCAGGGCTTCGCCGGTTACAGGGTTGCCGGTAACCGCGAATGAAGGTACCCGGAGCGGATCGAGGTTTTTAAAATCTGTGATCACGGCATCTGGTCCGCCGCCGATGCGGGCATATTTGGCGAGGCCGGCTTTGCGTAGGGTATCTACATAGTTTACGCCTCCAACTTCTTCTTCGGTGCATGGGTAGGCATAAGTTCGGGTACCTGTTTTACCATCAAGGGCATATAAAAGGGTATTCATTTGGTTGATCTCGCGCAGCATCATATACGGCGTATAAGCTCCCGAGTTATTAGCAGAGTTGGCTTTTACCGTGGTAAGCAGGCAAGGATGATATAAAGTATGATTTGCCAGTTCGTAGCCTTTTTTTGCTGCTTCCCGCCAGCGGAGGATTGTTGATTCTGACATTCCGCCTGTTAAAAAGAAGGTGCCGGTAAGGTGGGCAGAATCAAGTTGAGGTATAGCGATGTTGAGTTGGGAGTTGATGCCATCATCGTAGGTTAGCACGATGATGGCTTTTTTATGTTTGGGCTGCTGGGCTTGAATATTGAGCGATATAATGGCTAATAAAAAGAAAATCAATCTTTTCATAAAAGGTCGTTTGGTTATCGCTAATATATGAGGAAGATTTGATAGATATCAGTTAGAATTTAGATTGAAAAAACTATGCCTAAAAAATGTCATTGAGGTACGAAGCAATCCCGCACTATACAGGGCGGACCTGCTTATCGGGGATTGCTTCGTACCTCGCAATGACGTCTTGTATATGTTTTTAATGGCTTTTAATGTACCCGATCTACACCACCTCGCTCTGCACGCCCGAATAATATTTCAATTCGATCAAATCATGTGGCAACGACTTACTATTCCAATGCTGGTGTATGGCTAAAGCCGTACCCACCGCTGTAGCCTGCGCCATCGATGCAGCATAAACTTCAAGGTACGGAAAAGCCGAAGCCAGCAAGTGCATAAACACACTGTTTTTGCTAAAGCCTCCATCAACAAAAATACGTTTCACGCTACAGCCATTTAAAACATAGTTAGTTGAGATGCTTTGTTGTGCGATGATATCCAGCATCAATTGATGATAGGCTTCAATATCATTGGCAAATGTGCTTAGATCCCGCTGTTCAAATGCCGATTTTTGCAACTGACCATCCTGTTCATTTGCTTTCAAGGCCGGTCGGTTTTGCAACTTAGCCACAACAGCCGGATCAAACTGAATGGTACGGTATCTGATCTCATCCTGGTTAAAATGAGCGGCTATGCGTTTTACCTGCTGCTCATATTCATACCCGGTAAATAGGCGCGAGGCTTTTACCGGCTTGCCTTTGTATTGAAGGTAATTAAGGCAATCGTGCTTTAACTCATCTGCTGTTAACGGTGTCTGGTTAAATGGGTTCAGACTGATAGACCAGGTACCTGTAGAGATCAGCACAAAAGGCATATTAAAACTCACCAGGTAGGGGATCAGCGCTGCCGAACTATCGTGCAAGCCGATACCCACTTTGTAGCCATTGCCTGGAAACTCGGCGGTCAGTACGCTATCAGCAGGGTGCAAGGGTGCCATTTTAGGCAGAATGTTTTCCTGTGATAACCAGTTATGGTAGTTGTTTTTGCCGAAATCCCAAAGGGCGGTATGGCAACCAATACTGGTTAAGTCCGTCACCATTTGCCCGCTGATGAGGTAACTCATGTACTGGGGCAGATGCAGAGCATACTTTACTTTCTTAAAAACTTCCGGTTGCTCATATTTAAGCCTGTACAATTGCAGGCCCGAATTGAGGTTACCCAAAATGGGCGAGGCGGTTTCTAAAGCAAATCCGGCTTCATCGCCGTAGTTGTTATAAAACTGCCTGCCCAATTCTGGCGGATATGGTTTAAGGTAATTGTAAAGTGGCGTAAGCGGCTTGCCATATTCATCTACATAAACAAAGCTGGCCCCATAAGTCGAGAAATTGATCGCTTTAAGATCAAACTCTTTATGTTTAATGATCTCGCGCAGCGAATCGAACACCGATAGCCGTAAGCTATCGAGGTTTTCGCATGTATCGCCATCCTCATCATGAGTTTCCAGGAAACGGGCTGTGCGCTCAAAAACTATCTTGTAGTTCTCGTCGAACAGGAAGAGTTTCTTGTTGGTTTTACCTACGTCAAAAACGGCTATAACTGGTATCGGCTCCATAGGCTTACAATCCGGTTGATACTGCTTTAGCTCCTCTTTCGCCTACCAGTTGCTGCCTGATGCTTTGATGCCTGTAAACAGCCAGCGGATTTAGCGCGCCGCCTGCACGTAAGCGTGCTTCGGCCAATAACGGCCTTACATCGGTGCGGTAGGCCTGTTGTAATATTTCTTGTGCCAATACTACATCATTATCCTGCTGAGCTTGTACCAATGCAGGGGTATCAACCAATAAGGCCTGTGCATAAGCTATTTTGATGGCTTCTACAGATTGTAACAGATCTTCAATAGGGTCTTTTATGTTATGCGATGCGTCGATCATCCAACCTATAGAAGTAGCATGTGTCATGCCGCGGGCGTCCATGCCTTCAACCAATTCGTTAAATATCAGGAATAACTGATATGGGTTAATGCTGCCTACAGTGAGGTCGTCATCTCCATATTTCGAATCGTTAAAATGGAAACCGGCCAGTTTGCCTTCCATCAGCAATAGTGAAACTATCTGCTCGATGTTTGCTCCCTGTAGGTGGTGACCCAGATCAACCAGAGTCTGCGCTTTTTGACCTAATTTGGAAGAGAGCAGGTATGATTGTCCCCAATCGCCGATAGTGGTTGAGTAAAAATTAGGTTCGTATGGTTTATACTCTACCCAAACTTTCCAGTCATCAGGTAAAGCATCATATATCTCATGTAAGCTTTCCAAAGTGCGCTCGAATGCGCCACGCATATTCAGCTGACCGGGGAAGTTTGAACCATCCGATAACCAAACAGACAATGCTTTCGAATCCAACTCAACGCCGTATTTTATCACTTCGATGTTATGGGCAACGGCCTGCCTGCGCACCGCTTTATCAACATGGTGTAATGAACCAAATTTATAACTCAATTCCTGGTTAGGCTGATCCTGAAAAGTATTGGAGTTAACCGCATCAAAATGTAAACCCAACTGCGCCGCGTGTGCCTTAACTGCTGAGGCATTTGAAGGGATATCCCATGGGATATGCAATGAAATCGAATTACTGCTGCGGTTAAGCGCATGGATCAATCCTACATCTTCAATTTTTTCTTCCAAACTACGTGGCTCGCCTCCGCCAGAAAAACGACCAAAACGTGTACCTCCAGTACCTAAGGCCCAGCTTGGTATAGCAATATTAAAGTCAATTAGTTTTTGCAGGATGCTATCCAGGTTTTTTACGTCGGCCGCAACAAAATCAAATTTGCGCTGGTGGGCGTTTAGCTGTTGATGATTAGCTTCATCAATTTTATATTTTTCTAACTGCATAATTGGTATTGGTTATGATTCGCACGTTCAAGTGTCCACGCTTGAATGCGCGAAGGTTATTTTAATTCCCTCCCTCGGGAGGGGTGCGCGGGTTTGCGAGGTGGCAGGGAGGGGTTTGTACGCCTTGCTTAACGAATAAGCAAATCGAAGAAACCCCTCCCTACACCCTCCCGGGGGAGGGAATCGCACAAGCCCACGCTTTTTTATTTTTTCAGACCATGAACCACGATCTATAAACTATCTTACAAACGCCATTGCCACGCCGCCATCAACATTCAACACGTTGCCGGTTGATTTGTTGAGTAGTCCACCGGTGAAAGCGAAGCAGGCATTGGCAATATCGGCAGGTAAAATTACCTCGTTCAATAATGTACGTTTAGCATAATAAGCTGGCAGTTCATCAACAGTAACGCCATAGGCTTTAGCACGGCCTTCAGCCCATCCGCCGGCCCAGATATTACTATCGCTGATCACTGCATCGGGGTTAACCACGTTCACGCGGATCTTATCGGTACCCAACTCGGCTGCGTTCAACCTGCTTAGGTGTAACTGCGCCGATTTTGCCGAACCATAGCCAGCGTTGTTTGGCCCGCTAACCAAAGCGTTTTTACTTACAATATTAATGATATCACCGCCAATATCCTGTTTTTTCATCACAGCTACGGCAGCTTGCGTAATAAAGAACTGGCCTTTTACCAATACATCATATAATAAATCCCAGTCTTTCTCGGTATGATCGGCAATTGATTTGGAGATAGATAAGCCGGCATTGTTAACCACAATATCCACACCGCCAAATGCTAATGCCGCAATCTCAAGCGCTTCGTTTATCTGATCGGCTTTGGTAACATCGAGAATGGCTGTGGTATATGAGTCTTTACCGTATTGTTTTTTGAACTCTTCGCCTGCGCCTTCTAAACGCTCGGCGTTCATATCGTTTAGGATCACTACCGCACCTTCATCAACAAACTTTTTGGCAATAGCTTTACCAATACCGCCTGCACTACCTGTGATCAGGGCAATTTTGCCCGACAATGCTTTTGGCTTAGGCATGCGTTGTAGTTTAGCTTCTTCCAGTAACCAGTATTCGATATCAAAAGCTTCCTGACGAGGAAGTGAGGTATATTCAGAGATAGCCTCGGCGCCTTTCATTACGTTGATGGCGTTGGTGTAAAATTCGGCGGCAACGCGGGCGGTTTGTTTATCTTTTGAGAAAGAGAACAGGCCCACACCCGGGTAAAGAATAATCACCGGGTTGGTATCCCTGATAGCCGGGCTATTATCGTGTTTACAGGTATTGTAATAGTCGGTGTACATTTGGCGGTAAGCCTCAAATGCGGGTGCTAAACGGGCTTTCAAAGCAGTAACATCGCTCAAATCTTCGCCCGGTGCAAGGTCAAGTACCAGGGGACTGATCTTGGTGCGCAAAAAGTGGTCAGGGCAGCTGGTACCCAGCGGTGCCAAACGATTCAAATCGTTAGAGTTAATAAACTCCAGCACACGTGAATCATCAGTAAAATGACCAACCATGTGGCGGTAGCTTGAGCAGAAACCGCGTAACACAGGTGCAAGCGCGGCGGCTTGTTTTTTACGGCCGGTTTCGTCAAGGCTTTCAACTTTCTGGCCGCCAAAAACGGGGGCTTTTTTGCCGTAGTTTTCTTCCAGGTACTCGGCGCAGCGCTCAATTACCTCAAGGGTGTTCATATAGCTTTCGTAAGCGGTATCGCCCCAGGTAAATAAACCGTGCGAACCTAACATAATGCCGCGGATGCCGGGATTTTCATCCAAACATTGTTTTAATTGCAAACCAAGCTCAAAGCCAGGTTTTTTCCATTCAACCCAGCCAATGGTACCATTAAATAATTCCTGGGTTATTTTTTTACCGTCTTTTGCTGCCGCGATAGCGATAGCCGCGTCGGGATGCAGGTGATCGATATGTTTGAATGGCAGGAAACCATGTAGCGGGGTATCGATAGATGGGGCTTTTGAGTTAAGATCGTAAATGCAGTGGTTAAACAATTCAACCATTTCATCTTCAAATTCAACCCCGCGGTATATATTTTTAAGGCTGCGTAAACGGTCAACGTAAAGGGCTGCCAGTCCGCTTTTTTTAAGCGTGCCGATATCACCGCCTGAACCTTTTATCCACATTACCTCAACATCGTTACCGGTAAGCGGATCTTTGCTTTGCAGTTTACATGAGGTATTGCCGCCACCATAATTGGTAAGGCGCAGATCGGCACCTAACAGGTTTGATCGGTATATGAGCAGAGCTACTTCATCGCCTTCCAGTTCGGCGGCTTTGGCATCGTCCCAAAGGTAACTTACATGCTTAAATTGTGTTGTTTTAACAGACATATGTTTAATTACTGAATTGTTGAGTTAATGAATTATTGATTTATTTTAATTGTTGAGTTGTTAAGTTCGACGCTTGTTTTAGTTTCCGATTTAGCCTTTATCTTATTGCCGTAACCAACTACCAATACTGATAGCGCGATCACAGCTATACCAGCTATTACAGTACCGAATGCTTTTTTACTTACGCCTTTCCACTCTTTCAGCACCAGGCCCCATGTATTGGCGATGAGGATGATAAAGGCCATGTGTAAGATCCATGAGCTGGCACCGTTGCCCATTTTACTTTCGCCCATTCCGTAAAAAAAGAACTGCAAAAACCAGGTTGTGCCTGCCAGTGCCGCAAACAGGTAGTTTTTAAGCAAAGGCGTCTTCTTATCGGTATAATTGTTAAATGTTTTGTTGCGTGCGTTCAGGATCATGCACCATATAAAATTGGTGGTAAGGCCTCCCCATAGTATAATAATGTAGGGAACGTTGTTTGAGTACAGGAAGTCGCCTTGCCCCGGATGTGACGCCTGCCAGGTATGGTTGGCAATATCGGCCATCGGTTTTCCGGCTTCAATGCCGAAGTTGAAACAGGCACTCAATATACCCGATATTACAGCTACCACAATACCTAAACCAAAGCGGTAATCCTTATTTTCTTCAGCTACTGTTTTATCGGTAGATAATTCCTTCTCTTTCATGGTACCGGCCTTCCCGCATATAATGATACCCACAACACAAAGTAAAATGCCTAACAAAACCATTTGTCCCCATGGAGTGTGCAGCATCATGCTAAAAGTGTCTTTCCCCTCTTTCGGGAAAAGATCATAATACACCGATGGAATTATCGCCCCAAAAACCGAGCATAAACCTAATATAATGGTGCTGCCTAATGATACGCCTAAATAGCGTACGCCCAATCCATATGTCAATCCGCCAATGCCCCATAACAAACCCATCAGGTATGTCCAGCCAAGGGTAGCCGAATCAGTATGACTTATAATATCGGCAAAGCCCGGAACTGTAAGCCATGCGGCCAGCGGCGGCACAATGAGCCATGAAAAAATTCCACCTACAATCCAGTAGCTTTCCCAGGCCCAGCCTTTTATTTTTTTGTAGGGAATGTAAAAACTCCCCGAAGCAAAGCCACCGATAAAATGGAAGATGACCCCTAAAATTACTTGCATACTCTTAATTGGTTTATATTGGTAAGGCTAATGTAGATAATATAAATCCTGGAACTATCCCCTTCTGTCTCCGTGATTTTGTCTGAACCGGGATTTGGGGGGATTTTTGGGATAGACAGGATTGTTTTGTCTGAATCAGAATTTACAGAATTATAGGATTTTCAGAATAGGAATTAAATAAGCATTCTATTAATTCTTAAATCCTGTAAATTCTGATTCAGGCAAATTGTTAATCAAATCCCATAATCCCAAAAATCCACCCAAATCCCGGTTCAGAATCATTATTTTGGCCTCAAATACATCAACCATGCAGGCATATATTTTAGGCATTGATATAGGCACCGGCAGTACAAAGGCCGTAGCCATCAGTTTAACCGGCGAGGCTTTAGGTACGGTATCCGAACACTATCCTATTAACAGTCCCGAACCGGGATATAGTGAGCAGGACCCAAAGTTGATCTGGGATGCGTTTGTTAAATGCCTTTCGGGCATCACTGCCAAATTAGGTGCCCCACAAGCCGTGGGTCTCAGCAGTGCCATGCACAGTATCATTCCCGTTAACGATGCAGGAGATGCTTTATATCCCATGATAACCTGGGCCGATGCCAGAAGCGAAAATATAGCACAAGCTTTAAGAGCTACTGAAAAAGGCGCTTCGTTATATCATAATTGCGGTACGGCTATTCATCCCATGTCGCCTTTAAGTAAGCTATTGTGGTTGAAGGATAATGAAAGTGAAATTTTTAATGCCGCACATAAATTTATATCTATAAAAGAATACATCTGGTTTAAATTATTTGGTGTTTTTGAGGTTGATTACTCTATCGCGTCGGCAACCGGGATGTTTGATATCGTGGCTAAACAATGGAGCAATGAGGCACTTGACTTAATAGGTATTCCGGCGAGTAAATTATCTCAGCCGGTTAACACCACTTATTATCGCGCTAACGTTAACCAATCTGTTGTTTTGACGACCGGTATAGCAACACAAACACCTTTTGTTGCCGGTGCGAGCGATGGAGCCTGCGCTAATTTAGGTAGCCATACCACGGGCGAGGGGATAGCCGCGCTTACCATAGGCACCAGTGGCGCGGTAAGGATAACCCATTCTAAACCGTTTTATAATTACGAGGCCATGGTATTTAACTACCTGCTTGATGAGCAAACTTTTGTTTGTGGCGGTGCGGTTAACAATGGCGGGATAGCCCTGAACTGGCTGCTTAAAAATTTCCTGAAAAAGGAGAATCCGGGCAGTGCTGATTATAATGCTTTGTTTGCTGAAATTGCCGCTGTACCGGCGGGTAGCGAAGGGCTAATATTTTTGCCTTACTTATATGGCGAGCGCGCCCCGCTTTGGGATACCAAAACCAGCGGCACATTTTTTAATGTTAAACCGGCACACACCCGTTCGCACTTTCTACGCGCCGGATTGGAGGGGATCTGTTTTGCTTTGAATGATGTGCTTAAAACTTTAGAAGATGCCTCGGGCGAGATAACCCAGGTTAACATTAGCGGAGGTTTTACAAGTTCAGCAGTGTGGACACAGGTTTTGGCTGATATTACCGGTAAAAAGCTGGCCGTGCTGCAATCTGAAGATTCATCGGCTATGGGAGCTATTTATCTTGCGGCACGAGTAATACATCCTCAAAGTTATGAGCAACTAACAAAGGTTGAGCATCAGCAGATCATCCAACCGAGTGAAAACAACCACGCAGTTTACAGCAGAATGTTCCCGGTATTTAAAAAACTTTATGCCGATTTAAAAGATACCATGCACCTTGTTGATGGCTGGGAGTAGCAAATTATTCCAATCCCAACCACTTTGCCAGTTTCCAGCATCCGTAAACAAAAAATGGGGCTGCTACTACATCAATAGTATAGTGAATGTGCTGAATTAATAGCATAAACACCAATGCTATGGCACAAATTAAAGCGATCAATTTATCGCTGCGTTTTTGCAGGTGCAGGTAAACAAGCACCATGGTAGATGTGTGGCCCGAAAAAAACAGGTCTTTAGTAATAAAGGTGTGGCCGTAAAATGCGCTGGTACTGGGATCAATTAACGGAACAAGACCAATTGGCGGGTTTAGCTTAACAAAATAGATGGTTGCAAAGCGGGCAATGCACACCAGGTTCAATGTCCAGATGTAACTGATGCATACCCTTGGGTTATATAGCCCCCGCCACATCATGAGCAGCCCCATGCTCCAGATGAGTATGAAAATAGGCACTGAAAGATCGTACGATGGCAGGTGGGCCAAAACCCAATCGTGTAACACTACGCCATCGGTACGCCGTTCAATATGCTTAAAAAAAGAAGGGAGCAGGTTAATGATAATAACAATCACAACAACAGCGCCCAGCAACTTTGCCTTGCTGGCGCGGGTATCATAAGCATCTTGCCAAAGCTGTTTTATATGGTAAATGGGGGCTAAATTCAAAGCGTATTTATATAAAGGCTGCAAAAATACATCTTCGTTTTTAATATTAAGTAATTGTCAGGTCTTTGTTAATTTAAATGTGGTGGATATAATGATGCAAGTAAATGCAGTTTTGTTGCATTTACTTATCTATATTTGCATTATGGATTTTCAAAAACTCTCACCCCGGTTAGATAATGTTGGGATTACAGCTTCGGTACTTTGCGCTATACATTGTGCTGCTATACCGGTATTGTTTACCAGTTTGCCGTTAATAGGCCTTGGTTTTTTGGCCAACGCCTGGGTAGAGTGGGGCATGATCATTTTCGCTTTGCTGATCGGTTTTTATTCTATCGGTTTATCCTATCGTCGTATCCATCATCGCCCTGTACCCATTATGATGTTGCTTTCGGGCTTTTTGATAATTATCGCCGGGCACGCCTTTGCAGCGGGTAAAACCGAGGCATTTATTGTTCCTGTTGGCGGGATATTAATAGCGATAGCTCACTTTGTTAATTATAGGTATACGGATGCCTGCAAGCACGACCACAAAACATATAAACTTAAAAAGGTTGAATAATGGAAAATCGCCACCGAAAATTCTTTTATGCTTTTTTGATCTTTAATTGTTTTCTAAGTCCGGCATGTAACCATAAGGGACATGATGACTACCTGAGTAACCCATATAATAACGTTACAAAAAATACCGTTATAAAACCCGGGGTTAATGCTGCTAATTATAAACCATTGTTAAATTTGCAGCCTCATAAGCAATAAGCCCGAATATTTAAATGATACAAACCCGCGATACACAGCATTTTGAGCACCTGCTTGATAAACATCATTTGAAAAAAACCGCACCGAGATTGCGCGTTTTATCAATGATGTCTTCAAGAAATACGGCTACCTCTCAGCCCGATCTGGAAAGCCTGATGCACGATATCGACAGGGTTACCCTATACCGGATCCTGAATGCGTTTGAAGAGAAAGGCATTATCCATAAAGTATTTGACCTGAACGGAACTGCTAATTATGCCCTCTGTTCATCTAAATGCGCCGAGCATGATCATCACGACGAGCACCTGCATTTTAACTGTACCGAGTGTAAAAACGTGTACTGTTTAAATGATATGAATTTGCCGGCTATCAATCTTCCGGCGGGTTTTGAGCCGCAGGGCTTTACAATTTATGCCAATGGTTTATGCCCTAAATGCAGTAAAAAGGTGGTGAAAAAATGAGGACTGGCGTTTTCTACAGTATAATTGTCCTGTTGCTTTTATCTGTTCCCTTCACATCCATCGCGCAGCAAAATGATACCATTCCTGCGGTTACTACTTTTAAGTTTAAAACAGTTATTATCGATGCAGGGCATGGTGGTAAGGATGCTGGGGCAAGAGGTTCGCACTCGTTCGAGAAAAATGTAACGCTATCTATAGCACTGAAACTAAAGGCAGCCATGGATACGGCTATTACCGATGTTAAATCCATCCTTACCCGTGCCGATGATACTTTTATCCCGCTCAACCAGCGTTCGGCTATAGCCAATCAAAATAAGGGGAACCTGTTTATCTCCATCCATTGCAATTCATCTCCCGAAGGCACTGCCGCCCGTGCGCATAAGCAGAAAGGTGTTTTATTGTTGGTTTATGGTTTCCATAGGGTTAAGGAGCAGGAAGAGGCCGTGCGCGAGAATGCATCCATTTTCCAGGAAAAGGATTATAAAACCAATTATGAGAGTTACGACGAAACTGATCCGTCAAACCTCATTATCCTCAATGCATATATCCAGAAATACCGCAAACAAAGTATCCTGTTTGGCGATCTGGTTGATGATGAGTTTACCGGCATCGACGGCCGCGAAAGCAATGGTGTGAAAGAACAGGGTGTATTGGTATTGGCCCACAGCGCTATGCCGGCCGTGCTGATAGAAACTGGTTTTATCAATAATCCGGAAGAGGAAGAATATTTAAATTCGGATGAGGGGCAACATGCCATAGTAATGTCGATCATCAGGGCGCTGCGCAATTATCGTAAAGCGATAGGATCTTAAGTACGAGCGGCTATGCATGTGGGAGACGCATGTGATCGTCTCTACGTATATAATTTTTTCCTTCTTCCAATCATCAAAAAAAGTATATTCGGTTTTACATTTACTTTTGATGATCAGCTATTTCCACCTCCCAACCAGATCCATAAAAATCGCGGTTTTTATTTTAATGTATTTTGCTTCTGTTTTAACCAGTAAAGCGCAGATAGCAACGCAAGGCGTCCTTCCAGAACCCTTAGCCGTAAAAAACGATCATGTTGTTTACAATTTCCCACTTCATCTTGCTATTGGGCTGGGCGATGGTGTAAAAGCTGAGAACCTTACATTCTTTAAAAGTTACGTTCGTTCATTAACGGGAGTTGAGCCATCGGTTAAGAAAAAAATGGTTACTCCCAATTTATGGCTTCAGCTTGATAGCAATAAAATAAAGGAAAAGGAAGGTTATTCATTAACCGTTAAACACAATAAAATAACCATTACGGGGCATGACGAAGCCGGTGTTTTTTATGGCTTGCAATCGCTTGTTCAATTACTAAAAGTATCTAAAGGTAAATTAACTATTGAGGGGTATAGCATCACAGACCATCCCCGCTTCGCCTACCGAGGAATGCACCTCGATGTAAGCCGCCATTTCTTCGAACCTACTGCCATCAAAAAATGGATAGATCTATTAGCCTTATATAAGATCAATACTTTCCATTGGCATTTAACTGACGACCAGGGCTGGCGTATTGAGATCAAAAAATATCCGCTGTTACAAACAGTTTCGGCCTATCGTGATGAAACGATCATCGGCCATAAAAAAGATACTCCGCACCGTTTCGATGGCCAGCGTTATGGCGGGTATTATACACAGGATGAAGTGAAGGAAATTGTTAAATATGCCACTCAAAGGCATATCACCGTGATACCTGAAATTGAAATGCCGGGCCATGCGTTGGCCGCATTGGCGGCTTATCCTCAATTAGGGTGCACCGGTGGCCCCTATAAAACGGCTACCTATTGGGGGATTTTTGACGATGTGTACTGCGCAGGTAACGATGAAACGTTCACCTTTCTGCAAAATGTAATGGACGAAGTGTTGTCGCTGTTCCCCTCAAAATACATCCATATAGGCGGCGACGAATGCCCTAAAACCAAATGGAAAGCCTGCCCTAAATGCCAAAAGCGGATTAAGGACGAGCACCTGAAAGACGAAAAGGAACTGCAAAGCTATTTTATAGGCCGAATGGAAAAATACCTGAACAGCAAAGGCAGGCAGATCATAGGGTGGGATGAGATACTGGAAGGTGGCCTTACCCCGGGAGCCACCGTAATGAGTTGGACAGGCGAGGAGGGCGGCATAGCCGCAGCCAAGCAACATCATGAAGCCATCATGACCCCCGAAAAATATGTTTACCTCGATTATTACCAGTCGCTCTATCCGGCCGAACCATTGGCAGGTGGAGGCTATACACCGCTAAGCAAAGTGTATAATTATGAACCAATAACGGGCGAGTTAACAAGCGAAGAAGCGAAATACATTAAAGGCGTACAAGCCAACGCCTGGAGCGAATACATGGCAAGCCCGGGGCAGGCTGAGCGACAACTTTTTCCGCGGATGCTGGCTTTAGCCGAGGTAGCCTGGAGTTCTAAATCAAATAAAAATTACGCTGATTTTTTAAAGCGGCTGAGATATCAGCAGCCTTTATTAACAAAACTGAATGTAAATGCTGCCGATGTTTTTGATGAGATAACCGATTCTGTTACCGAAACGGCAGATCACCGCGTTGCCTTAACCCTGAAAACAACCCTGCCCGGCGCTAAAATAGCTTACCGGGAGGAGGGTGATAAAGAATACTCAGCCGGCGAGTCAAATTCAATTACAATAAAACCACATTCTGGGTTGATTAAAGCTATTGTGTTGCTAAACGGTAAACAAGTTGGCCGCACCTACGAAAAATCCTTTACCATGCACAAGGCCATCGGCAAAACAGTAACGCTTAAAAACCAGCCACAGGGAGGCTATAACCCCGGCAATACCTTCGGATTAGTGAATGGCGTTTTTGGCAGTAAGTTGTATAACGATGGGCAATGGTACGGTTTCAGCGGTGATGACCTTGACGCAGTTGTTGATCTGGGCAGCGTGCAAAGCGTATCGCAATTAGGTATCAATATCCTGAAATATCACTGGCAAAAAATGTGGGAGCCAACACTGCTTACATTTGAAGTATCAACTGATGGCAGCAATTATACCGAGGTTTACCGCCAAACTGATTTTCCGGATAATGGCATAAATGAGGTAAGGGCCAACATCAAAAGCCAACAGGTTCGTTATATAAGAGTAAAGGGTGTTAATAAAGGTATTATCCCTCCGGGAGAATATATTCCGGGTGCCAAAGCATGGTTGATGGTGGATGAGATTATTGTGAATTGATTTGCGATTTCGTCAGAACTCGAATTTGGGGGAATTATTAAAATTTTTCGAATTTGTTTAGCATTCTGTTCATTCCTTAATTCCCCCAAATTCGAGTTCAGACAAAATCAACGCTGTTTTTTTTTATATTTTTATACCAAACACTAATGCATGCGTTATGTTGAGTAAAAAGTTTTAATATTTGTTACCAATACTGATACCCCAAGTATAAATAATGAGCAAAGTATTTACTATTACCGAAGGATTGGAAAACATGGGGGCTTTACGAACGGGAGGCCAGGGCTCCGTTTATAAAGGTCGCCGTTATGGTCCGATAATTACCGCGGTAAAACTCCTGCCTACCCCCATACATACCGAAAGTACCGACGATAAAAACTTCCGCAATTTTCAAAACGAGGTTGAAAAACTGAAAAAGGTAAACGAGGAACCTAACCCTAATGTGGTTAAGATCCTCAATTCGGGCATTACCGAAAGTGGCTCGTTCCCGTTTATTGAGATGGAGTTTATAGATGGGCCAGATCTGGAAGATTTACTGAAAGCCCCTCATGAGTCGATATTCACTATAAAGGAAGTAATTAAACTGGCCGACCAGCTGGCTAATGCCTTATCGCATTGCCATAAAGTATCGGTTAAGCATGGCGATATTAAAAGCAATAACGTAAAGTTTAACGTACATACCGGAAACTACGTGCTGCTGGATTTCGGACTTTCGGCTATGTCTGATGATCAGCGCCGTACCAGTATCCGCCATGCCGGTGCCATTGAGTTTATGGCACCCGAGCAAAACGAAGGCTTGATGTATTTTCAGACCGATGTGTATAGCTACGGTATTATTTTATACGAACTGATTGCAGGCCGCGTGCCATTCCCCCTAAAAGATAATGGCGAAACCGCCCGCACCGCCGTGATGCTGGCCCATATGGAGCTGGAGGTGCCTGACGCCATGGAACTAAGGCGCAAAAACCTGCCCGAAAGCTGGACGGAAGAAAAGAAGGAACTGGAAATGATGGTTCCTGCCTGGTTGCTGCAAATTGTAAGTAAATGTCTGCAAAAGGATATCAACAATCGGTTTGCCACCGGCATGGAGTTGCAGGATGCTTTGATGCAGGGTAGTATAGGTGCTATTAGCACCAGTCACCCGGACGAGAGCTGGAACGCTGATGTTTTGCTGAAAGAGAACGAACGCCTGCAAGGCTTGGTTTTGTATTACCAGGAGAACGAAGCAAAACAACCTGCGCCAACTGTGGTAACTACGCCGGATGATCCGAAATTGGTACGGATGTCGAAACCTATCTTTGTTATGTTCATCATTTTGCTTTGCGGTTTTACCGTGTTTTCGGCAGTGGTGATGGATAAGTTTGGTGGGCGTATTTACCATGGTGTGGTGAACAGATTGTTTAAACCATCAAAAAAACAACCCGATAGTACCCAGGTAAAGCTACCTGCAAAACAGGATACGCCAGAGCAGCAGCCTACCAATATTAAGCCGCTTGATGAAGAGCAAAATAATATCCCGCCCGAAGTTGACTCTACAGCCGACTCGATTTTGCGGAATATCCAAAGGGCGAAGCAACGGAGAGAAGACCCGCAATTTTATCGCGATAGCGTAAAGAAAGCGGATACGTCTAACTTAAATTTTTAATGATTTAGTAAATTATATATGGAACCTAAATCAACATTCTGGCAACGCATCGGTCTGCAGGATTGGTTTTTACCTAACGGCAAACCTCTGAATAAAGAGGCCGAAAAGGTGAAAGCCCTCACGCCGGATGATGTGTACCTGTACATTATCGAAAAATTCAAAGAATCGATCAAGCAACTTTCATTTGCCGATAGGGTGGTTTTTTACCACGAATTTATCATCAGCTTTAATGAAGAAGATTACCAGGAGTTTGTGAATAACCGTTCGGGTTTGTTCGGTATAATCGTTAATGAATCGGTAAAAAAGTTTTATGAATTGCTGCGCGAACACCAGGAGGTAGGAAAAAAGGTTGAGCCATCAAGCTCCAAATGGGTATTCAGGCTGGTATCGCACCCCGATTATAAACGCGGCGACAAAGGTTTTATAGGTAAACTATTGCCGGGCAGTACGGCTAAAAAAGAAGAAAACCTTAGGGTTACTTTCATCCCCCGCCAAACAGGTGTGGCGCAAACGCTGGATATCAGTAATGATGTACTGAAAGGGTTCACTTACTACAGCGAAGGGTACTATGAACTCCCTTACGCTAATGATCTGCATTACAACGAGCGCGAGGTGTCCAAAGCAGGCAATAAAGTATTGGCGCGATTGGAAACCATAATGCCCGATAAGCAATTTGTTGGCCGGAAGGTGGAGTACCTGATCAAGGATGATGACATCGTGGTATCGGGCTCGGACGAAGAAAGGGATGAGCAGGCAGTATTTAAAGTACCGTCCGAATGGGTAAATACGCCACACTTACGCATCAGGCTAAACAAAGCCGATGGGAAGTTTTACATGGCCTCCTTCGGTGAGCGTACCCTGATCAACGAGCAGGAAGTTGCACCGAGCGATGTGAACGCGCCGGTTTGGGTAGAGTTGCCGTTTAACTCCCGCATCCTGCTTAACGGAATTGTAGGTATTAACATTTTCAAACCCGAACCATAATGTCGCAAATATTATCAGTAGGGCTGTTGGCAATATGTGTGCTGTTATTGATAGCTCATTTTATCGACATAAAAAATTCCAGTAAAAACCATGGCAAGTAATTTTTTCGGAATAACAGATACCGGTAAACAAAGGCAAAATAACGAGGATGTTTTTATTGCCGAAAAATCGGGCGACGGTAATTTTATTATTGCCTGCGTTGTTGATGGGGTAGGCGGTTACGCCGGTGGCGAAATTGCTGCCGAAATTGCCCGCGCCACCATTTTGGAGCAGTTACAATACATAGCCGGTGATATTGTGCCCCTTCTGGTAAACACTTTTAAAATTGCCAACCAGCGTATTTATGACGAAAAAGCACAGAACAAGGAGTTGAGTAGTATGGCTTGCGTACTAACGCTGGCCGTTGCAGATGTGCTCAATAATAAATTTTACTACGCTCACGTAGGGGATACCCGTTTGTATTTGCTGCGCGATTACTCATTGATCAAGATCTCGAAAGATCATTCGTTTGTCGGCTTTTTAGAAGATTCGGGGAGGCTTACTGAAGAAGCCGCAATGGATCACCCTAAACGCAACGAAATTAATAAAGCGCTCGGCTTTACCAGGGAGATCGATCACGATCCCGAATTTGTGGAAACCGGCAGTTCGCCATTCCTGCCAGGTGATATCCTGCTGATCTGTAGTGATGGCCTTACCGATCTGGTTGATAAAAGCAAGATCACCGATATTTTAACAGCCAATGAAGATTTGCCTCCCAAAGGCAAAAAGCTGATAGAGGCTGCCAATAACCGTGGCGGAAAAGATAACGTAACTGTGGTGTTGGTGCATAATGATAAAGAACGGAAACAACACGGTGCTACAAAGCCCGCCACGGCAACGGTAAAACCGGTTGAACAACAGGAAGTGATAACGAAACCGGTTACCAAAAAAGAAGAGGTACCTGTTAAGCAGGCAAAGCCAAAAAGTAACGGAGGTACAGTCGCGATACTTAGCATTTTGTGTTTTGTCTTTTTAGGCGGATTTATCTGGCAGTTTAAAAAAAATAACGACCTAGCGGCTATCCCTAAAAAAACAGATACGCTGGTATCTCAACCCATCAAAAACGCGCAGGAATTAAAATTGCAGGATACCATCAATAACCTGAAAGGTAACACACTCGTACTCTCGGCAGCGGATTTTAAACAGCCTATTGTGTTGACCGATACACTGCATATCAATAAGGATAGCATCTACATCAAAACCAAGGGCGAGATCATCTTTAAAAAAGATTCCACCTATAAAGGTCCGGCTATAGTGCTATCTACTAAGGCTAAATATGTGGTTTTGGATAGTGTGGCATTTGATGGTTTCCGGATAGCCATAGCAACCCGAAATGATGCATTGGTGCTTAAAAATGTGCGTTTTAATAATTGCCTTATGCCTGTGCTAACCGCTTACCAGTTCCCTAATATGAAATATGTTTCGGGCAGATCATTAGGCAGTATGTTCAAAGCCGATTCTATCCCTTCAAAAGCTACTCACTGATAAATGGCCCAAGAAAAAATTAAATCGCCCGGAAGGATGCTGGAACGTGTGTTCCTGTTGCTTACCGGCGTAGTGCTGGCCGTTTTATTTGTAAGGCTATATAGTGTACAGCAACTCAAATTTACAGATGTTGATAAGCGCCTTAAGGATGGCACCATGGTTAACCTTAATGCGCCTAATACGGCTCAAAACGTAAAGGCACTGCTGCAAAAAGGTTATTATTTTGATGACCCAAAAGATGTAGATTATATTGAATCGGTAATAGCCGAGCGTAAATCTGCCGGGGATGTGGTGGATAATACCGGCGAGCTGAACAAACGCAAGTATTATGTTAATGCAGATGAGGCCTTTGTTAAGGGTGGTAAATTGTTTAAACAGCGTGTGCTTACCTCGCGTACATTGTTGGGCTACACCGGCGATGATTCTATCCGCTTTGATCAGGAATTGAAAAGCCCGCCATCATTAGGCGCGCAAACGGATCTCGGCCTTGGTGAATATAGCATTAAAGGCACCATCGAACATAAAGGTGAACCTATTCCCGGTGTGCTGGTAAAACTTACCATGATCTTGCCCCGCGATAGTATTTTCAGCGATGAGGAAACCGGGGCTAAATCATCTTACTCAGAAAATGGTTCGGCATACAAAAAGTTGTATGTTGTAAATGATCAGCATAAAAAAGTGTTGCAATCATTAACGGCTTTTACGCGTACCGATGCTGGGGGAAGGTTTGTATTTGCTCAGTTACCTGCCGGAAAGGCTTTTTCGGTACTGCCTATGCAGCCGGGCTTTGAGTTTGGCCGGTCGCAGGGTGTTGATGACCTGGAAAAGGATGTAAGTTTTAAATTTTCGCAAGCGCCGCATAGCATTAAACTGCTTTCTACCCGCGATTTTAATATCCTTAAAAAAGAAGGAGCCTTTATTGTACGTTACGAGGATGAGTTTAACCAATGGTACTGGATCATTGCCGGCAGTTTCTTTTTAGGTTTTATTTTATTGCACCTGTTGCTTAGTACCCGCTATCCCGAGGCCGATCAACTCATTTTGCCGTTGATCATGATGCTTACGGGGATCTCGTTTTTAACGCTATTGAGTTTGCAGGATCCTTTACGCGATAGGTTTTTGGCTAAGGATACATTGATATATCTCGGTATTGGGGTGTTAGGTATCTGCCTTATTCAACTGTTTAATCTCCGCAAGTTGAACCCCGATTCAGGCTTTTATCGCCTGTTGATATTTAAATGGAGCAGGAGCGCGGCCAATGGCTGGCCCTGGGCTATCGTTGCCATGGGTATTTTGTTCAGCACTATCTTGTTCGGTTCTGGTCCGGAAGGTAGTGGTGTTAAGGTAAACCTGTTGGGTTTTCAGCCAAGCGAAATTGTTAAATACCTCATTGTTATTTTCCTGGCGGGATTTTTTGCTACTAATGAACGGTTTATCAGCCAGTATGCCAGTTGGGGCAAGCGCTGGTCGTTTTTCTCATTCGCGCTTATCGCTACCATTATCACATTGTTGTTGTTTTTGGTTTTGGGCGATTTAGGCCCGGCGATGGTGATCTGTTTTACATTCATTATCCTGTTCTCCTTTTCGCGCGGCGACTTTTTGTACATGGCCGGCTTTGTGGTGCTGTTTGTATTAGCCACCTGGTTTTTTGATAATGTACTCATTAGCGCGGGTATTACCTTTTTCGTGCTGGGCGGTGTTGTGTTCTTTAGGCGGAGGAGGATGAGCGAATCGGCTATAATGGCCTTGGTGGTTATTACAGCTTTCCTCACCATTGATAAAATCCCCGGACTGGACAAAATCATTCCCGGTCCGGTGGAGCGACTCGTTGAGCGTAAAGCCATTTGGCAAGACGCCTGGAACAATGAAGTTTACGGCGGCGACCAGGTAGCGAATGGCCTTTGGGCTATGGCCAGTGGTGGTGTTAGCGGTCAGGGTGTAGGGCAAGGTTTTGCCAAAACCATTCCCGAAGCGCATACCGATATGATATTGCCATCCATTGGCGAAGAATTTGGCTGGGCAGGCATGGCAGCGGTATTCATCTTGTTTTTGATGTACCTGCACCGCTCTATCATCATAGGCAGGCAAACTGGTATGCCGCTGTTGTTTTACCTCAGCGCGGGTATAGGCGTATGTACCTTTGTTCAGTTTTTATTGATTGCAGGTGGTTCGATAGGGGCTTTACCTTTATCGGGCGTATCATTACCTTTTGAAAGTTATGGTGGCTCATCATTGGTGATCAATCTGTTGGCTGCGGGGTTTTTATTATCAGTATCGAGGGTGAGGGGAACGGCCGTACAAATGGACTACATCACCAAACAACAGGATAAAAACCTTGTGCCTGCGTTAGCTGCCGCGCTTGCCGGTGTAGTGCTATTGGTGGTGAATGTATCGCGTTATACCTCAAACAATAAGCAATGGGTAGTAAAGCCTGCCTTGGTGGCCGATAAAAGCGGTCTACGAATGTTCAGTTATAACCCGCGTATCGCCATTTTGATGAACAGGTTGCAGGCCGGTACTATTTATGACCGTAACGGTTTGATCCTGGCAACCAGCAAGCCCGAACTCATCGAAAAACAAAGAAAGAAACTCAGCGAATCGGGAATGTTGCATTACAACCTCGATTCGGCCATGCATAAAAGGCTCGACAGGTTTTATCCTTACGAAGAGCAAATGTTTTTCTGGACGGGCGACCAAAATACCGGCGTATTTAACGGCAGCACCAACGGCTACTTCGCCGAATACGAACACGCCGCCGAACTTCGTGGCTTCCACATGCCAATCACCAGTTATAACGTAAAAGCCTCCCGCTACCAGGAGGATAGGTTTTTACCCCGCGGTATGAAGGAAATGAGCGTTGCCAAAAAAGATTACAGTGCTTTGGCCTCCCTGCTTGTTAGTGATATTAACGGCCCGGAAGTAGCAGCCTTTAAAAACAAGAACCGCGATGTGAAATTGACAATGGATGCCGACCTGCAAACCAGCATCCAGCAATCAATGGCTACAGATACTTCATTATTAGATAACCGCGTATCGGTAGTGATCATGGAAGCCAATACCGGCGATGTACTTACCTCGGCTCAATACCCGTTACCACCTATCCACAATTGGGATCAGCTGACCATGCCGCTGGCCGATCAGAATAAACTGGCCACATGGTTAACCACGACAGATCTTGGTTTTACTTATGCCAGCCAACCGGGTTCAACGGCCAAAGTGCTTACGGCTATGTCGGCATTTAATAAATTGGGAGTGGCCGCGTCAGAAATTCAATACCATGTAAGTACGGAAGAGCGGATCCGCACCAAGGGCATCGAACCTGATGAAACAGGTATGATCACCATGGAGCGTGCCATAGCCAAATCAAACAACGTATATTTCATTAAACTGGCCAACCAGGAGCATCTGCAGGAATACATGGCTACGCTGTACATGAAAACCGGTATGTTTTTACGCGGAGTAGGCGGTTATTATTATAATAAGCCTCCGCAAAACGACGCGCAGGAAGAGAAATGGCGTACCCTGTGGCGTAAAACCGAGTTTGATACCCGGCCAAGGTATGATCCTAATAACATTCATAAAACAAGGGCCAAAGGTATTTCGGGTATGGCCTGGGGGCAGGGAGAGTTAATCGCAAGTCCTGCGGCTGTGGCAAGGTTGGTATCGGGTGTAGCTAATAATGGTATGCTGTTGCCAAATAGGTTCGCACTAAAAATCGCCGATTCTACGGTGGCGGTTCAACATGGTATTAAACTGGCGGAAGATCCTCGGTATGCAGCATATTTAACCCAATACATGATAGCTCAAAGCGCGCCTAAAGAGCCGATATTAGGCATTAAGGTAGCTGGTAAAAGTGGTACGCCAGAGCGTATTGTTCATAATGTTAGCGTAAATGATGGTTGGTACGTATTCTTCGCACCCGAGGTTAAGGGCAGTGGAAATATGGTGGTCTGTATTCGAATCGAATCAACAAGGGGATCATCAGACGCGGTTCACCTTGCAGCCAACCATGTGATACCATTTTTATTGAAAAAGGGTTATATTAAAAGCATGGGACAAAAAAGCGAAGAACCCGAAACCACCGAAAACGAATAGTGTTTAAGCAGAAAGGAATAGCGTATGGTATTTAATTTATTCAGAAAAAGCGACGATAATCAACCTCATGATGTGAAAAGTCTTCGCGAGGCGATATTGCGTTTCATCAAAGAATCGCTGCAAAAAATTGAAGGTGGCGAGGGTGGCCATATCAAGGAACTAAAGCTTTTTATCGATAACCATACCGAAGATCTTAGCATGTATGAAGGTGCTGTTTACATTCAGGATAAACAGTTGTTCAGAAACGAGATTCAGCGCATTGCCGATGATTTTGCCATCAACCTGCCCAACGATTGGACACTTGATGTTGAATTTGTAGACCGTCCGCCATCAGATGCCCGCCGATCGCCTGATCTGGATGTGGCTTTCATTATGAATACCCGCAAACAGGTAGCTCATAATTCTGCCGCTTTTGTGGCCTATTTAAGGATATTAAACGGCGAAGCCGAGCAGGAAGAATACCTGATCAAAGCCTCTGATCCTAAATTGAACATCGGCAGGGATAAAAAATCCGTTACGGAAAATGGCTCGTTCAGGTTAAATCAATTGGTTTTCCCTGGTGATAGCAAGGATGAAAGCAATAAATACATTAGCCGTCAGCATGCCCATATCGAGTTTGATTTGGAAAGCGAACGTTTCATGATCTTCGCCGATGATGGCGGTGTTCCTCCCCGTAATAAAACAAAGATCCACGTAGCCGCCGATGGTAAAATGATCAAGCTCAACTCCACCCAGATAGGGCACCCGCTTCATGAAGGGGATCAGGTTATTTTAGGAGAATCAGCGGTGTTTTTGTTTAGTGCGGTGAAGTGAGATTAGTTGAATGTGAAAACTCTCGTCATTGCTGAGAGTATTGCTCAGTGTTGTTAGAATTGGTGCTGAGGAATTAAAAAGCGTGGCCTCGTGCGATTCCCTCCTCTGGGAGGGTGTAGGGAGGGGTTTATACGCCAAGTAAACCGATATACATGGCGCACAAACCCCTCCCTGCCACTACACCGCCTGCCGCGCCCCTCCCGAGGGAGGGAATTTAGAACAATGTTCTCCCAAAAAATCCCCCTCCCCATTTTTCTTATCCTACATCAAGTGTCCCGCGCCATATCCGCTGTAATTTTGAATCATAATAACAAAGCAGTTATTACAGATTTTAAAAACAACGAAGACAATGGAAAACACTATAAACGGCATTCACCACATCACTGCAATTGCTGGTAACGCCAAAAAAAACTATGATTTTTATACACGTGTACTGGGCTTAAGGTTGGTTAAAAAAACCGTAAACTTTGATGATCCCGGTACCTACCACTTATACTATGGCGATGGAAACGGTACGCCCGGCTCTATCCTTACTTTCTTCCCCTGGGAAGGCATCTCAACCGGCCGTCGTGGTGCAAGGCAGGTAACCGAAATTGGTTATTCAGTACCTGACGGCAGTTTGGATTTCTGGTTGAAAAGGTTTGAAGATAACAACGTGATCTATAACAAACCGGCCGAAAAATTTGGCGAACAATACCTTACCTTCCTCGATCCTGATGGTTTGAAATTTGAGTTGATTGTGCCAAAAACAGCCGACAACCGTACACCATGGGAAACTGCCGAAGTAACCGCTGCTAACGCCACCAAAGGTTTCCACAGTATCACCATTACATCAAACAAAATTGAGGCTACTGCCAAAATCCTGACTGATGTTTTAGGCTACCGTTTGTTGGAACAACATGTTAACCGTTACAGGTTTATAACAGATGCGGTTGAAAATGCTGCGATAGTTGATCTGGTTGAAGTTCCGGGAGAAGTTGCCGGGCATGTGGCTGGTGGTTCAGTTCACCACGTTGCTTTCCGTGTACCCAACGAAAAAGTATTGATGGAATACCGTGAAAAAATCGCGAAACTCGGTTTGCACATCACCGATAAAATAGACAGGAACTATTTCTACTCATTATATTTCCGCGAACCAGGTGGCGTATTATTTGAAATAGCTACAGATAATCCAGGCTTCGCGGTTGACGAACCGGTAGAATTATTAGGCACAGGTTTAAAATTGCCTGCACAGCATGAACACTTGCGCGGCGAATTAGAAAAAGCATTGCCATCGTTAGTATAAGGAATGTTAATTATGTACAGGCACACAAAACAGGTTGTTTCGGCGGGCGTACCCGCCGAACAAGCCAAAAAAGCCATCATCATGCTGCACGGCAGGGGCGCTTCAGCATCGGGCATCATATCGCTTAAAGATCATTTGGATCTGGCAGATTTTGCCATCGTTGCACCGCAGGCTACTGAGCATAGCTGGTATCCATATAGTTTCCTTGCTCCGGTTGAGAATAACCAACCGGCGCTTGATTCGGC
This sequence comes from Mucilaginibacter sp. CAU 1740, assembly GCF_039839285.1. Taxonomy (NCBI): domain Bacteria; kingdom Pseudomonadati; phylum Bacteroidota; class Sphingobacteriia; order Sphingobacteriales; family Sphingobacteriaceae; genus Mucilaginibacter; species Mucilaginibacter sp. CAU 1740. The sequence continues at coordinate 138,344 of NZ_JBDOQS010000011.1, forward strand.
CCTTGAGGTTATCGGCAGTGTAGTTGATGATCTGAAACAGCAAGGCATAGCGCAGGAAAACATCTATTTCCTTGGCTTTTCACAAGGCGCATGTTTAACGCTCGAATATACAACACGTAACGCTGGCAGGTATGGTGGTATCATTGCCCTCACCGGCGGACTGATAGGCGAAAAACCGGTAAACGAAAGCTACAAGGGCGATTTTGGTAACACCCCGGTATTGATCACTACAGGCGATCCTGACCCACATGTACCGGTGAGCAGGGTTAATGAAAGCGTTGATATTTTAAAAGGATTAAAGGCAGATGTTACTTTGAAAATATACAAAGGCCGTCCGCATACCATAACCGGCGAAGAGTTAGAGTTAGCCAACGCTATTTTAAAAAGATAATTATTTTCAGAGTTGAGTGTTTTAAAGAGTGGAGGTCGCCCGGAGGGGTGGCCTCTTTTGTTTATTTACATTTTTGTAACAACACGGATACTTTTTTCTCTTTTCTATCTCGTTAAACTATTTTAAGCAAATATTATAAGCCACAATTGAAGAGCTAAACAATTCACAGTTAGTTACTAATACGATTTATACTTTTTGAGTATATTAAATTAATATTTAAGTAATTTTAGCGTAAAATTTGCTATTAACGTAATTTACAAACTATGCCGGATAAAATATTGATGAGTGACGGACAACTCATTGGCTTGTTAAAAGCTGATGACGAAGCGGCACTTACCATTATTTATAAACGGTATTGGGCCTCTCTTTTTAGTTCGGCTTATAATATTTTAAAAGACAGGCAGGCCTGCGAAGACATTATCCAGGAATTATTTATTAAGCTCTGGGATTGTCGGGCCGAGGTGCAGATCAGCGTATCGCTTAAAGCATATCTTTACGCTTCGGTACGTTATGGTGTTTACCGTCAAATAAAAACCGGTTCGGTGCGGAGCGAAATTTTCGACGATCTGATAGAGCGCCTTCATACCCCAACCGCTTACGGAAGCATCGAACATAAGGAACTTCTGTTACAAATAAACCGGGTTATTGATACCCTGCCTGATAAATGCCGCGAGGTTTATAAGCTTAGCAGGGAGGAGTGCCTTAGTCATAAGCAAATAGCAATGCAGCTGAATATCTCAACTAAAACTGTTGAAAATCACTTAACGAAGGCCTTGCGTGAGCTGCGTGGTTCTTTAGGGGCAGCCTTTATTATGGGGGCGTTGATGTTTTTGTTGGATAAATAATATCATAACTCTTCATCCGACCGTACACTAAACGCCGTCATTGCGAGGTACGAAGCAATCCCCAAGAGGCGGAGGGGCTAAGCAAATCCACCCTGTATAGTTCGCGATTGCTTCGTGCCTACCCATGACATGTTTAAAAATGGGTGTCATGCTGAGCTTGTCGATGCATGGTGGGCAGGGCCTCAGCGCGCGACCCTTCGACAAGCTGCCATTGACAAGTCTATAACGTGTTGATAATCAGATGCACAAAAATGTCATCTGCAATGCTATTATTTGCGCGCAAATAAACCTTACTCAGGGTGACAGGCCGACCCCATAATGTCATATAATCCTTCGGAGGCGACAGCTTTTACTTACTCGGAATGACGTTGAGGATATATTAGTTTTCAGATCAATTTCTTCTCCCCTCAAAAAAATATTTTAATTTTTTTTATTTCCGCGTAGGGGATACCCCCTGTTTTTTACTCTCCCTACTAAAACCAATATTTTGCAAAAACACGAATTTTTAAAACTGATAGATAAATACCTTGCCGGGCAGGCTACTACCGCGGAAAAGGAACAGTTATCTGTTTTTTTTGAAAGTTTTCAGGGTGATGCCGAATGGGATGAAAAAGTTTTAGGTGTAAAGCAGGAACTGGAAGATAAAATGCTGGCCAATATCAGGCAGGCTATTGCTCAGCCCGAACCTATAGCTCAGCCTAAAATTGTAAACCTGCATCGTTTCCGTAACGTGGCTGCCGCTGTTGCCGCTGTCGCGGTGATGGGTACAGCGGTTTATCATTGGGTTAGCAAACATCAGCATTCAGATCAGCTTGCCTTAAACAAGCAGATAGTAAAACACGATGTTGATCCGGGCGAAAACAGGGCCGTTTTAACCCTGGCCAACGGGCAAAAAGTGATATTAGATTCGGCTAAAATAGGTTTACTTAATCAAAGCGGTGATATCAGCATTAATAAAACCGATGACGGACAGGTAGTTTATACCGATTCTGATAAAGATCATGCTCCGGCTGGTGCCCTTGCTTATAACACTATATGTACCCCAAGAGGAGGCCAATATCATGTGGTTTTGCCCGATGGTACCAAGGTTTTTCTGAACGCGGCGTCATCGCTAAAATTCCCGACCACATTTTCGGGCAATGAGCGCGATGTTGTGCTAACCGGCGAAGGGTATTTTGAGGTAGCCCATGATAAAACGAAGCCCTTTATTGTGCAGGCTAAAGATGCCCAGGTTAGGGTATTGGGTACGCACTTTAACGTTTCGGCTTATAGTGATGATAACGCAATAAAAACTACCCTGCTTGAAGGGGCGGTTAAAATAACCCGCGGCGATGTAAGCAATACGCTTAAGCCTGGACAGCAGGGCATTATTAATGATAATGGTATTAAAGTAATTGATGTTGATACGGACGAAGAGCTGGCCTGGAAAAACGGCCTGTTCAACTTTAACCGATCGAACATACAAGATATTATGAAAGAGCTTTCGAGGTGGTATGATACCGAGGTGGTGTACGAAGGTAAAATACCTGACGATGAGTTTGTTGGTAAGATCAGGCGCGATGTAAAACTATCGCAGGTGTTGCACATTTTGGAGTTGAGCCATGTGCGTTTTAGGATAGAGAACAAAAAGATAATTGTTACCCCTTAAAATAACCGGATACTGAATTTAAACCCTACTCAAACCTATGAAAAAACACTAACTAAGCTCTTAAAAAGAAGTTCCAACCTAAATCCCTTGTCCTAATGAAAAAGCCGGAAGCGCTGCAACGCTTCCGGCATAATGTTGTGGATCAAGCTTGTCGTATTTCGTTAACTCAATTTTTAACCCAAACATTACGAAGTTATGCATTTAAACTTTACTGGTAAAGTATTTAGTGCCACAGGTACCTATTCAAATCTATTTTTGACCATGAGATTAACGGTCTTATTAATTACTATCGGTTGTTTGCAGTTAAGCGCTAAAAGTTTTTCACAATCTATCACGTTGAGCGAAAAGTCGATCAGTATCGACAAAGCTTTCAAGGCGATTGAAAAGCAAAGCGGTTACTATTTCTTTTACAGGTACAAAGACATCTCGAAAGCTAAGCCTATTTCCCTGCAGCTTGCGAATGCATCGTTAGATGATGCCTTAAAACAATGTTTTAAAGATGGGCCTTTAACCTATGTTATAGAAAATAAAAACATCATAGTAAATAAAAAAGATGCTGCCGAGACCGAGAAAGTAGCACCTATAACCATAACAGGTACTGTTGTTGATGATAAAAACCAGCCTCTACCTGGTGTAAACGTTAGAGTAAAAGGAACCAACGTGGGCGCGGTAACAAATATAGACGGCAAGTTTACCCTAAGTGCCGAAGATAACGCCACCCTGGTTTTTACCTTCATCGGCTTCCAAACCAAAGAAGAGCCTGTTAATAAAAGAACAAGCATCAACGTGGTTTTGGGCGAGGATAATAAAGAGCTTAAAGAAGTTGTAGTAGTAGGCTACGGTAACCAGGAACGTAAGGATGTTACCGGTGCGGTAGGTTCGGTAAAAATGAGTAATATCAAAGAGATCAAAGCAGCCAGCGTTGATCTGAAACTGGCCGGTCAGTTGGCCGGTGTTACTGTAAACCAGGTAACCGGTACGCCGGGTGGTGGTGTTTCTGTAAATATCCGTGGCGCAGGTTCAATTGGTGCGGGCGATGATCCATTATACGTAGTAGATGGCTTCCCGATCTCTCCGGGGTTTGATCAGTACTCTAACCCATTAAGTACCATTAATCCTGATGATATTGAAAACATAAGCGTATTGAAAGATGCGGCTTCTACAGCTATATATGGTTCGCGCGGTTCAAATGGTGTTATTTTGATCACTACCAAAAGGGCTAAAAAGGGAGAATCAAATGTTTCTGTAAATACCTCAACAGGTGTTCAATCCATATTGGCTAAAAGCAAGTTGAAAATGATGACGGCCGAACAATACGCACAGTGGCGTATTGAAGCATTACAAGATCTGGACAAGGTAAATGGGGTGCCTTTTACTATGGATCAGGTTCCCGAGGCTTTCAGAAATCCAAAAGCGCTTGGTAAAGGTACCGATTGGTATGACGCGGTTACCCGCACTGCACCTATGCAAAACTACGATGTTACGGTATCTAACGGAACAGACAAAGTACGGTCCTTATTTTCATTAGGCTATTTCGATCAGCAGGGAACGGTACTTAATACGGGCTTCAGAAGATATTCGATAAAAGCCAATATGGATGCCGATTTGTTTAAAGGCGTTACCGCCGGTTTAAGTATTGCACCTACTTATAGCCAAAGGAAATTGCAGCAAACCGATGGTCATTTTGATCAGGCTATATTGAGCCAGGCTTATCTCGAAAGTCCACTTACCCCGGTAAAACAACCCGATGGTTCTTACACCAATGTTGTAGGATCGGCAGGGAACGAGAATATACCAGGTACTGCATTAAATGCTAACCCGGTGAGCGAATTGGTTAATACAACTAATAAATATGCGCAATTCCGCACGCTTGCCAATACTTATGTAAACTGGGAGGTTATTAAAGGTTTGGATGTGAAATCTACTTTTGGTATTGATTATCAAAGTAGTAATGGCGATTACTTCCGCCCCTCATATCTTGGAAGCTTTAGGGCTGCTAATAAAGACGGAACCCAGGTTAAAGCTATTGGATCGTTTAACTCCTCAAATTCATTTAACTGGTTAAGTGAAAACTCCATCACTTACAAAAAAACATGGGGAAACCATACACTTACTGTTTTAGGCGATTATTCCATACAACAGGAAACCAATCATTATCGCCTAACTTATGGTACCGGTTACCCGGATGATGTAATTCAGTCTGTAAGGGCCGCAACAATTATTACAGCAAATTCTACCGATGAAGAGTGGCGGCTATTATCCCTGATAGGCAGGGTGAATTATGCATTTAAAGATAAATATTTATTGAGCGCGTCTATACGCCGGGATGGGTCATCAAGATTTGCGCCTGGGCACAGGTGGGGTACTTTCCCTTCAGTATCTGCGGGGTGGCGTATATCTGATGAATCATTTTTTCCAAAAACAGATCTTATCGATCAGATGAAGTTTACCGCCAGTTACGGGCATGCTGGTAACAACAGCGTAGGTAACTATGATTACATAGCTTCTGTAGATGAAACGAACTATACTTTTGGCGGAGTTTTGGCCCCGGGTAAATCAATTACCGATCTTGGCAATGCCGAAGTAGGTTGGGAAACAACCAAGCAACTCGATATCGGCATGGACCTTTCCTTATTTAAAGGCAGGGTGTATCTGATTGCCGAATACTATAACCGTTTTACCGAACGATTATTACAATATATCCCTATTCCAATTGCTTCGGGTTACGGAGGTGCTTTATCTAACGTAGGTAACGTACGTAACCGTGGTTTTGAATTTACGGTAACTACCAAAAATATAGTTGGTAAAGGCTTTAACTGGACTACCGATTTCAACATATCATTTAACCGTAATAAGGTTATAAGTCTTGGCCCTACGCCTCAAATTTATGACGCGCCAGCAAACGATAACCCAACCAGCATTACTTTGGTGGGATTACCACTTGGGCAGTTTTACGGATATATATTTGAAGGGATATTTCAAAGCCAGGCCGAACTTGACAAATACCCACACTTTGACGGTGAAAATGTAGGTAATGTACGATACAAAGATGTTAATGGCGATGGTGTGATTGATGGGAAAGACCAGGTGCCTATAGGAAATCCCTGGCCTAAATTTACCTTTGGTTTTAACAACCACTTCAGCTATAAGCAATTTGATCTGAATATCATATCTGCGGGTTCGGTAGGCGGACATGTTTTTGATATGTATAAACAGTTCACCACCAATTTAGATGGTATTTTTAACGTAGAGCAAAGTGTTATAGCCCGCTGGCGTTCGCCACAACAGCGCGGAGCCGGTTTGTTGCCAACAACAACATCAAACACAGGGCTTGCACGCGATTTTTATCCGTCGTATTGGGTAGAGAACAACTCGTATTTAATGGTTAAGAACATCGACCTGGGCTATAATTTCAAAACCAAATTCAGTAAAAATTTCAGGGTATATTTTAGTGCTCAAAACGCCATTTTAATAACAGGATATAAAGGGGGCAGCCCGGAAGTTGGCATCGAAGGTCAGCAGGGCAACCGTTCCTTATCGCCTAATGTAAACTTTACAGGATATCCGGTTTCGGCAGTTTATACTTTGGGCTGTAACGTAACATTTTAGCCTTTAAAAGTGATCAATGAAATTTTGATTGAGCAAACCTTAAGCATTAAAAACATGAAAAAAAGTATATACCTTTTTCTTACGCTGGCAGCTATTACTTTTTATGGCTGCAAAAAAGATTATCTTAATCTGCAGCCTACTGATACTCAAAACAGCAGTAATTTTTTCAAAACAAAGGCACAGTTTGTACAGGCCATCAATGGCGCATACGCCCCGCTTCAGGGCTTATACACCGGCTCATTTTGGGCTATGGGCGAGATGCGTTCAGACAATACTTCGTACGAATACGATCCTTACGACAGATCAGGCACAAGTAAAGAGGAACTTGACGAGTTTAGGGAGTTAAATAACAACGATATTGTTGAATCATTTTTTGGTTCGTGTTTTACAGATATCGGCAGGTGTAACGTTATCATTAACCGTTTGCCGGCTGCTAAACTTGACGCGGCCGTAGCAGATACTATTGGCGGACAGGCTTTGTTTTTACGCGCGTTTAATTACTTTAACCTGGTGCGTGTGTTTGGCGATATACCTTTGGTATTGACCGAACCTAAATCGGTAGGGGATGCGTATGATCTGTCTACAAAATCACCGGCAGCATCTATATATACTCAAATCATTGCTGATGCCCAGGCTGCTATAACCAAGTTGCCTGTAAAATATCCGTCGACAGCGGATAAGGGGCGTGCAACCAAAGGCGCTGCAGAAACCATGTTGGCTGAGGTTTATATGACCCAAAAGAAGTTTGACCTAGCCATTCCGCTTTTGCGAGAAGTGATCTCTTCCGGAGCTTACAGCTTGAATACCGATTATGCGGATAATTTTGACATAAAAAAGGAAAACGGACCGGAATCGATCTTCGAGATCCAATATATTGAAGGTCCAAATGGTTTGGGGTCAGATTTTGTGGATACATTTATTCCCTGGGATTATTACGACGAGGATATAACCGGCCATACTGTTGATAATAACGCTCAAAACGGCTGGAACATACCAACTCAAGATCTGGTTAATGCTTATGAAGATGGAGATCAACGCAGAGATGCCTCTTTGGTAGATTTTACATCTGATGAATATGGCATCGATTTGCCCTTTATTAAAAAATTCCAAAGTATCGGAGCCGAAAAAGGTATCACAGGCAGCAATTTTCCGGTGTATCGCTACTCGGATGTTTACCTGATGCTCTCCGAATGTTTGAACGAGCAGGGCTTTGGAAGCAGTGATGCTTTCAAATATCTTAACATGGTAAGGCAGCGTGCCGGTTTGGATCCTAAATCGGTAGGTAATTCCAATCCCGATCTTAACGTAACCACACAGGAGCAGTTCCGTGCTGCCATAGCTCATGAACGCCAGGTTGAGCTTGCGTTTGAAAACCACCGCTGGTTTGATTTGCTGCGTACCGGCAAAGCTGCCGATGTTATGAAAGCGCATGCTGCCAGCGAAAGGGCGTACAAAAACGATTCATGGCAGATCAATTCGGCAGCATACAGCAACATCCGTTTGTTGTTTCAATATCCGCTTAATCAATCCAACCTCGAACACTAAGAATGTTACATGGCCCGGGTAAAACTTTTACCCGGCCATAATACGTTTATACTGTATATTGCATTTGAATGTATCGGTTTTGGCGCCTTGCTCGAAAAAATTACCGTTGCATACAAAACAATATGGCTGTTAAAGTATATTTAATAGCATAAACTATTAAACCCCTAAAAGGTATGTGTAAAAAGGTATGCACACGCGTAATTCTATTGCTTTTTTCGTATCTGCCGATAACTGTTGCACAAGCGCAAAAAGCGCCCCCCGTTCCGCCGCCGTTCCGGGTTGATAACCTGGTGTGTGAATATAAAATAAACCCCATTTCTGTTGATGAGGCTAACCCGCGCCTTGGCTGGAAGCTGCTCACCCGCGATCGTAATATCCAGCAAACCGCTTACGAAGTAAGGGTTGGTAGTAACGCCGTCTCTTTATTAAAAGGTAAAGACCTGATCTGGACATCGGGCAAAGTAACTTCTAACGAATCATTGCATGTACCGTATGGTGGCCCTATGTTGGCCTCACGCCAAAAAGTTTACTGGCAGGTACGCATCTGGAACAATCGGCAGCAGGTTACACCATGGAGCATGGTTAACTCATGGAAAATGGGTTTGCTTAAACCATCTGATTGGAGCGCGAAATGGATCGAAGATAATTATCTTTCGGATACTACCGGCGGCCCAAGCCCCATGTTCCGCAAAACTTTCAAACTCGATCATAAAGTACGTGCCGCGCACTTATACATCACCGCGCATGGCTTGTACGAAGCCCAGTTTAATGGCAAACGCATCGGCAATGATTATTTTGCCCCCGGATGGACAAGCTACAACAAGCGCCTGCAATACCAGGTATATGATGTAACTGCCGATTTGCTGAAAGGCGATAACGCCGTAGGAGTAACCCTTGGCGATGGCTGGTACCGTGGCTATACCTATAATCGTAAAAAAGATGTGTATGGCAGTAAATTAGGTTTGCTGTTTCAGCTTGAGATAGTTTATACCAACGGCAAACGGGTACTGATCAATTCGGATAAAACATGGAAGGTAGCTTATGGGCCTATCCGCTCGTCATCGTTTTTTGATGGCGAGGTTTACGATGCCCGTAAGGAGAAGAAAGGATGGTCGACCATTGCTTATAAAGATGCTGCCTGGGATTCGGTACGTACCGATACTGTTAAGGAGAATTTGGTGGCGATGTTTGGTCCGCCGGTGCGTAAGCACGAAATGTTTAAGCCGCTTAAGGTGTTCACTACTCCCGCAGGCGAAAAAGTTGTTGATTTTGGGCAGAACCTGGTAGGCTGGGTGCAGTTTAAATTTAAGGCCAAAGCGGGTGATAGTGTCAAATTATTCCATGCCGAGGTATTGGATCAGCAAGGAAATTTCTATACCAAAAACCTTCGTACTGCTAAGCAGGAAAATACTTATGTATTTAAAGGCGATAGCGTTGAAACCTTCGAACCGCATTTTACTTTTCAAGGGTTTAGGTATTTGAAAATAGTGGGTTATAACGGCCCAATCGATTCCACAAGCGTGGCGGCCTTTGCCTTGTATTCGGATATGGCGCAAACAGGTAGCTTTTCTACCTCAAACCCGCTCATCAATCAATTACAACATAATATTCAATGGGGACAAAAAGGAAACTTTATTGATGTACCTACCGATTGCCCCCAACGAGATGAACGCATGGGCTGGACAGGGGACGCGCAGGCTTTTTCCCGTACCGCGACATTCAATATGGATGTGGCCGGATTTTTTACCAAATGGCTGAAAGATCTTTCGGCCGATCAGCTTAAGAACGGAGCCGTTCCATATGTGATACCCGATGTGCTACTTGATAAAAGCCTATCAGCTGCTTCGGGTTGGAGCGATGTGGCTACCATAGCACCCTGGAACATATACCTGGCCTACGGCGATAAAAAGGTACTGGAAGATCAATACGCCAGCATGACCGCCTGGGTAGGCTACATAACCGCCCACACCCGCGCAGGTCTCTGGGATACCGGTAACCACTTTGGCGACTGGCTGTTTTACGCCGGTACCGATTATGCCGATGGTGCCGCCCTTACCGATAAAAACCTGATAGCACAGGCTTTCTATGCTTACTCAACCCAATTGGTGATCAACACCGCCAATATATTGGGCAAGCAGGATGACGTTAAAAAGTACACCGCCTTGCTGGCCGATATTAAAAAAGCTTTTTTGGCCGAGTATGTTACGCCCAATGGCCGCATGATCTCAGGAACACAAACATCTTATGTGTTAGCTTTAAATTTCGATCTGCTGCCGGAAAATTTACGTGCATCTGCAGCCAAAAGACTGGTTGATAATATTGAGGATTACGACGAGCATATAACCACCGGTTTTTTAGGTACGCCCTACATTTGCCACGTGTTAAGTCGCTTCGGTCATACGGATGTTGCTTACGATCTGTTGATGAAGGAATCATACCCATCATGGCTTTATCCTGTTAAAAACGGAGCTACTACTATTTGGGAGCGCTGGGACGGCATCAAACCCAACGGCACTTTCGAAGACCCCGAAATGAACTCATTTAACCACTATGCCTACGGTGCTATTGGCGATTGGATGTACCGCGTAGTTGCCGGTATCAGCACAGATGAGGGCGACCCCGGTTTTCATAAGATCAATATTTTCCCGCATCCAGGTGGCAAGTTAACCAACGCCCATGCCGAGCTGGAAACCCTATACGGCAAGGTAAAATCAGCCTGGAGTATTGATAATGGTATTTTTACTTTAGATGTGATCGTACCACCAAATACTTCGGCAGTGGTGACGCTTCCGGCTGTTGACGGCCCGGTTACTGAAGGGAATGCTGATATTACCACCAGTAAGGATATTACCAATATTAAACCTGCCACCGGCAGCGATTTGCAAATGGATATCGGTTCAGGCACCTATCAGTTTAAATATATTTTAAAAACTCATAAAAAGAACAGTTAAGCAGGATCAGGCATAATGGCAACTATCGTATTCAACCCTCAGCAACCCGCACAGGAATCAAGCACACCAAAAACAAAACGCCCGAGACTTTTATCGCTCGATTTTTTTAGGGGATTTACCGTAGCTGCCATGATATTGGTAAACGACCCCGGCGATTGGGGCCATATATACTGGCCGCTTGAACATTCCAAATGGAACGGTTGCACACCTACCGATCTGGTTTTTCCTTTTTTCCTGTTCATGGTTGGCGTATCCATTGTGTACGCCATGGAAAGCAAAAAAGCAGAGGTTGAAAACCACAGCAAATTGCTACTATCCATTTTACGCCGAACTGTTATTATCATAGCACTTGGCATCTGCCTGCCCCTGATAAACGATTTTCAATTCGCGCATTTGCGCATTCCCGGTGTGTTGCAGCGCATCGGGCTCGTATTTGGCATAACTGCCTTGCTGTACATTAAAACCGGCATCCGTACTCAGGTAATTATTGCCGTTAGCTGCCTAATAGGCTATTATTTATTGATGACGCTGGTGCCTGTACCGGGTTTTGGTACACCAAACCTCGAACCGGCAACCAATTTAGGTGCATGGATAGATAGGTTGGTATTTACCGAAAACCACCTCTGGGGCTCATCCAAAACCTGGGATCCGGAGGGTTTATTGGGCACTATACCTGCAGTTGCCACCTGCTTGTTGGGCGTATTTACCGGTACCTGGCTTAAAACCGGTAAATTCAAAACCAGTACCGATCTGTTTAAAATGATGGGAGCGGGGATAGTCCTCATCGTATTAGCCCTCATTTGGAATACATTTTTCCCTATCAACAAACAGCTCTGGACAAGCTCCTTTGTGTTATTGACCGCTGGGTTAGCCATTATCATCCTCGCATTATCTTATTGGTTTATCGACATAAAAGGAAATAAAGCCTTATTGCCATCATTTTTGGCTTTCGGGCGAAATGCTATAGCTGCCTATGTATTGGCCGATGTTATACCTGCGGTAATAGCGGCTATCCCGGTAGGGAAAACCAATTTATGGTCGTTTGTTTACAACAACGCGTTTGTGCCGTATCTGTCGCCGGAGAATGCTTCATTGGCGGGGGCTATCCTTACCGTGTTGATCATTTTTATTCCGGTTTGGGTGCTTTATAAAAAGAATATCACTGTTAAAATATAATCCTGCCTGCCTTTTAGATATGTACAAAATTCCATCAATTAAATATATCCTGCTATTTACAGCCTTGTTTTTATCGGCAACGGCAAACGCGCAGTTCCATATTATACCGCAACCTGTGAGCCTGAAGGCTGGCGCGGGGAGTATTGTTTTAGGGAAAAATGCCATTATCGGCGTAAATAAGGAAACCGAACCGGTAGGCCGATATCTGCAGGATTACCTCAACCAAAATTATGGTTTCCAAACTACGGTGAAGGTATATGAGCAGATCCCGGCTAAAACACCCATCAGCTTAAACAATGTATGGTCAAACCAGGAAGGGGCTTATACCATGCATGTTTCAACTGCTTCTGTAAGTATTAGCGGTAATGGTGCAGGTGTATTTTATGGGGTGCAATCGCTTATCCAGTTGTTACCTACGGATAAAGGTGTGCCTTTAAAAGTTGCGGCCTGTACCATTGCAGATCAGCCCCGTTTTGGTTGGCGAGGGTTGAGCCTGGATGTGAGCCGTCATTTTTTTACGGTTGATGAAGTGAAAAAATACATCGATGTAATGGCGCATTATAAGCTCAACACTTTTCACTGGCATTTAACTGATGATGAGGGCTGGCGCATCCAGATTGATAAATACCCTAAGCTTACCGAAGTTGGCTCAAAGATCAGCTACTATGCTAAACGCGGCGAGTTCCGCAAACTGGACAACCTGGTTGATGAAGGCAGGGACGGTTTTTATACCAAAGATGAGATCCGCGATGTGATCAAATACGCGCAAGACAGGTTTGTAACCATCCTGCCCGAAATTGAAATGCCCGGCCACAGCGAAGCCGCTATTTTCGCTTACCCGCAACTCGGCTGCCAGGATTCGACAGGAGCTAAACACCGTGTGCGTATGCTCGACCCAAGCGAGTACACTTTTAAATTTATGGAGGATGTGCTGACCGAAGTGATCGAGCTATTCCCAAATCAATACGTACACATAGGTGGCGACGAAGCCGAAATGGTCGACTGGCTCAAAAGCCCTACCGCCGTAGCCTTAATGAAACGCGAACACCTGAAAAGCGAAAAAGAAGTACAAAGCTATTTCATCAAAAGGATCGAGAAATTTCTGCTCTCCAAAAATAAACGCCTGGTGGGATGGGATGAGATACTACAAGGAGGCCTCGCCGAATCGGCCACGGTAATGAGCTGGCAAGGCGAAGCCGGAGGCATAGCCGCCGCCAAAATGCGTCATCATGTGGTGATGACACCCCTGCCATACATGTACTTTGATGCCCCACAGGCCAATGAAGATCTGGAACCGATAGGCTGGAACCCGCCAGTAACCTGGCAAATGGTGTATAACTACGAACCTCAATCTAAAGAATTAACCAATGCCGAAGCTGAATATATTTTAGGCGCGCAAGGTAATATCTGGAACGAGAAAGTACCCAATGCCGAGCATCTGCAATACATGGTTTACCCACGTGCGCTTGCCGTAGCCGAATTAACCTGGAGTCCGAAAAACGAAAAGAACCTCGATCGTTTCGGCTGGAAAATGAAAAACCAATACGGTCTGTTCAAACTCTGGAATTTTAACGCCCGTTTGCCCGATATTGATGGCATTGATGATGTGGTAACCAATAAAAGCCGTTTTGCTTTAACGCTGAATTATCCTTTAAAAGGCGCTAAAGTGCGTTATAACCTGAATGGTAAAATGCCTGATGCTAACAGCGCTTCGGTGGCTTTCCCGGTAAAAATAAATGTGCCTTTAAAGGATAGCATTGGCTTGCGCACCTTTACCACCTGGACATTGAATGATCAGCACATCCGCCAAACGGCAAATATTAAAAGGGTGGTTATCAAATCTGCCCATGAAAAAGCCGCCAACCTTAAACCCGGAATGGCCTACGAGATATTTAAAACGCGCGAACGCGATTTTACCAAACTGGAAAACGAAAAGCCTTTTGAAACAGGGATAACCAATTTGATAGTCGCTGTAAAACCGGTTACTGAAGAATACATTAACTGGGTGAAAATTAAAGGTTTTATTAAGATAGATAAAGAAGCCGACTATGAACTGACAACGGGTTTTGAAGAAACGCCTGCTTTGTTTGTGGATGATGTGGAAGTGATCAAACCTGGTTTTAATACTTATGTGGAACCTCAAAAGGCATTGCTGCATCTTAAAAAAGGTGTATACGCTTTAAGCGGGCATTATGTGGCGGGTAAAGCAAATGAAAATCAAAGTTTGATTGAGTTGAAAGTGGCAGGAGGGGAGAAGCTTTATCCGAAGTTTTATTTGGTGCATTAAACTATGCTTTTTGAAATACGCTTATAGGCTCCCCTCTTGAGAAGGGGGCGCGCAGGAAAAGAGCGGGAGCAGGGGTGTGTTATACGAATGATCAGCCGCACGCAGATAACACACCCCTCCGCCCCTCTCAAGAGGGGAATCGCACCGCCCCCTCGCTATTTATGATTTAAGTGTTGTAATATCATACCTATGCAAAAGAAAACAGCCCTATTCATCGCCTTTGCTTTTGTAATAAAAATCACCGCTGCGCAGGTTTATAAAAACCCGAAAGCCCCGGTAGCCGAGCGGGTAAAAGACCTGCTGGCCCGCATGACGCTGGAAGAAAAAGTAGGCCAGATGAGCATGAACTCCCTAAAAAGCTCGATGCAAAATACAATAGCATACGGCGTTTGCGAAAGCCCTTTTACCAACATCCATGATATTGCCGCGCTATCCATCTCCGCAAAAAAATATGCTAAAGAAAAAACACGTTTAGGCATCCCACCCATACAAATAGGCGAATGCTTGCACGGACAACTTGCAGCCGGTGCAACTATTTTTCCTCAGGCCATAGCCCAGGGAAGTACTTGGAACCCGGCGCTCATCGAAAAAATGGGTTCGGTAATCGCCTATGAAGCCAGTTCATCGGGAGTTGATCAGGCCTTATCGCCCCTGTTCGATTTGATCCGTGATCCACGTTACGGCCGCAATGAGGAATGTTATGCTGAAGATCCATATCTCGTAAGTCGTATGGTTACCTCGTTTGTTATTGGCATGCAGGGTGATCCCGCACAAACAATAAACGGTATCGGCAAGGATAAAGTAATGTGTACCGCCAAACATTTCGCCGCTTATAGTATCCCGGTAGCGGGGATTAATCTGGCACCTGCCTCAGTAGGGGAACGCGAATTGCGATCGATGTTTTTACCTCCGTTTAAAGATGCCGTGCAGAAGGCTAATATCTATGCACTGATGCCTGCCTATAATGAAATTGACGGCGTACCGGCCCATGCCAATAAATGGTTGCTGCAAACCATATTAAGGCAGGAATGGGGATTTAAAGGCTACGTGTTTTCTGATTATGAAGGCCTAAAGCATTTATATACTTTCCATCATATCGCCAAAGATGCCGAGGGGGCAGCGCCGATAGGCTTGAATGCCGGCGTTGATCTGGAAGCGCCAAGCTCGGACGTGTACGGTAAAATAATTGAACTGGTAAAAGCAGGGAAAGTACAGGAGGCTCAAATTGATAGCGCCGTCGCCCGCATCCTCACCATAAAATTTAAAGCAGGTTTGTTTGAAAAGGCCCTACCCGATACCTCGGCGTTAAAAAAACGGGTGCACACGCCCGATCATATCGCCCTATCGCAGCAAATTGCCGAGGAGTCGATCATCCTCCTGAAAAATGAAAAACAGCTATTGCCGCTTAATATCAACAATCTAAAATCGCTGGCGGTGATTGGGCCTAATGCCAACCAGGTTCAGTATGGCGATTACAGTTCAACGCGCGATAGCCGCTCGGGCACCACGGTGCTTGATGGTATTAAGCAACTTGTTGGCAATAAGGTGAAGGTTAATTATGCTAAAGGCTGCGCCCTTTCCGGCTCAGATAAAAGTGGTTTTGATGACGCTGTTGCAACAGCTAAAAATAGTGATGCCGTTGTAGTGGTTTTGGGCACAACCAGTGTAGTATTCTCGGGAGTAGGCTGGAATGGCCACGCACCCGAAAGTGAACCTAAAGATCCTTTTACCTGCGGCGAGGGCTACGATGTTACCGATATCAACCCCGATGGCGTGCAGCGCGAACTGCTGCAGGAAGTTTATAAAACCGGAAAGCCGGTAATTTTGGTGTTGGTACATGGCCGCCCGCAAAGTATCAGTTGGGAAAAAGAAAACATCCCGGCCATTGTTGAAGCCTGGTATCCCGGCGAACGGGGCGGAAATGCCATTGCCAATATCCTCTTTGGTAAAGTAAATCCATCCGGCAGGCTTACGGTATCCATCCCACAATCAACCGGGCATATCCCTGTGTTTTATAACCACGTGGCATCCAACAAAGGTTTTTATCATAATTCCGGATCTCCCGAAAAGCCGGGGCAGGATTATGTTTTTTCGTCGCCTGATGTGCTGTTTCCGTTTGGTTATGGTTTGAGTTATACCGCTTTTAAGTACAGTAATATGCAGTTATCTGCAACGTCTTTCGGCAAAGGGCAGGAGGTTACGGTTTCGGTAGATGTGACCAACAGCGGAAGCATGGAAGGTAAAGAAATTGTGCAAATGTACCTTGGTAATAAAGTTAATTCGGTAACCACCCCGGTAATGGCATTAAAAGGTTTTGACAAGATTGGCCTGAAACCGGGCGAAACCAAAACAGCAAAATTTACAGTAAAGCCTGATGATATTGCCATATGGAATAACGATATGAAACTGGTAACCGAACCCGGCGCATTTGATGTAATGATAGCTCGCTCGGCCGAGGATGTGGTGTTAAAGAAAACTTTGGAATATAAGGAGTAGAGGTATGAAGAAATTGATAACTATTATTCTGCTTTTATCTGCCGAATTTGCCAATGCTCAGTATGGTAAATACGTAAACCCATTTATCGGTACCTCGGCAACCGGCCATACTTTTCCGGGGGCAACAGTTCCGTTTGGAATGGTGCAGCTAAGTCCCGAAACAGGTAATTTCGGATGGCACTACAGTTCGGGATATCGTTATGAAGACACGGTGATCACAGGTTTTGCGCATACACATTTAAGCGGTACCGGTGGCGTCGACCTTGGGGATGTGTTATTCTTCCCGTTTCAGGGTAACGATCCTCAAAAGTTTCAAAGCAGCTTCTCGCACAAAAATGAAAAAGCATCACCCGGTTATTATGAAGTACTTTTAAGCGATAATCATATCAAAGCACAACTTACGGCTTCCGCCCATACGGGGGTGCATAAATACACATTTACTAAGCCCGGTAAAGCACATTTGCTGGTTGATATGCAAAGCGGCCTGGTTGAAAGTGCAGAGCAACTCATTGAACATGTATCTGAAGGAAAGATTAAAATAGATAGCAAAACCACCATCAGTGGTTATGCTTTTTCAAGCCAATGGGTGGATAAACAAGTTTACTTTACCGCTACTTTCAATCACACCATCAGCGGATATCATTTTATTGACGGAGAGAACAAACGCCGTTTGATATTGGATTTTGACGTTAAACCCGGAGAAACGCTGGATGCTAAAGTCGGGATTTCGGGAGTAAGCATAGCCGGTGCCCGTAAAAACCTACTCGCCGAAACGCAAAACAAGACCTTCGATCAGATAAAAACAGAGGCTGCGAAGATTTGGGAAACCAACCTCAGCAAGTTAAAAGCCGAAGGTTCTGCAAGCGCGAAGACCGCTTTTTATACCAGCCTCTATCATGCCCTTATTCAACCTAATAATATTGCGGATGTTGATGGGCAATACCGCGGTGCTGATGGCTTGGTGCACCGTTCAAATGATAAGGTGTTTTATTCAACATTGTCGCTTTGGGATACTTACCGGGCGGCGCATCCGCTATACACCATCATCTGCCCTGATAAAGCCGGACAGATGGTAAATACCATGCTCCAGCACTTTGATGTTGCCGGTATGCTGCCCGTTTGGACACTTTGGGGCAAAGAAAGCTATGCCATGATCGGTAATCATGCCGTACCGGTAATTGTTGATGCCGCTTTAAAAGGCATTAAAGGCTTTGATGAACAAAAGGCTTTCGCGGCGATAAAAACCACCCTCACCCAAAATAAAAACCCAAAATACGATTGGAGCCTGTACACACGTTACGGCTACCTGCCATCAGACACCGTTCCCCGCGAAGCCGTTTCCCGAACTTTAGAGGCTGCTTATGATGACTGGTGCGCTGCTCAATTAGCCAAATCTTTAAATAAAACAGCCGATTACCAATATTTCACTAAACGCTCCCAATTTTATAATAACCTGTTTAATAAAAGTACCCGCCTGATGCGTGGCCGTAAATCAAACGGCGATTGGGTACAACCTTTTGCTAAGCTTGATAGCGGACAGCTGGCCATCGGTGGTGATTATACCGAAGGTAATGCCTGGCAATATACCTGGCAGGTACAGCATAACATCCCCGGTTTGATTAAATTGATGGGCGGTAAAAAAGCTTTTTCGGGAAAGCTGGATTCGCTGTTTACTATGGATTCGAAAGTGTTTGGAAAAGGATCGACATTGGATGTTACAGGCTTGATAGGTCAATACGCTCATGGCAATGAGCCTAATCATCATGTGGCTTATTTATACACGCTTGCCGGGAACCCCGCTAAAATACAGGAGTTAGTAAGGCGGATTGCTGATGAATTTTATATCGATAAACCCGATGGTCTTTCCGGAAATGATGATTGCGGACAAATGTCGGCCTGGTATATTTTTACGGCGATGGGTTTTTATCCAGTTAACCCTGCGGATGGACATTACGTTTTTGGCGCGCCGTTATTGGATAAGGTAAGCATCGCTTTGCCCGAAGGTAAGCGTTTTGTAATTGAAGCCCGGAATTTATCGGCAGCTAATAAATATGTGCAGAGTATTAGTTTAAACGGGAAGATTTATACTAAGCCCTACATCACTCATAAGGATATTATGGGTGGGGGTAAATTGGTGTTTGTGATGGGAGATAAGGCGAAGAAGCCGGTGTTTAATTAAAAAAAATAATCTGCCGCGGGTTACGCTATCGCTAAACCCGCGGTAGTGAGAAATGACAATCGTTATTAATTCTTACAATGAAACCTTATACTCGTAGTCAAGAACCTGCCCAACATTCACGCTCTCTACAATTTTCCACTCCTTTAACTCCCTGATAAATTCCGGCTTTTCAAACGAGGATTGAATGGCCGCTTTAGTATAAAAATCAGCCCTCGTTGGATGATCGGGCGCGCATCCGTTAAATAAGTAACCAAACGCATCTCCCGCTAATATCGCTTTACTTAAGCCGATGCAGTCATCCAAATGGATCAAGTTTACAGGCGCATCCCCATTCGGAATATCCTTTTTACCGGCAAAAAATCTACCCGGATCACGTGCAGGGCCTATTAGCCCCGCAAAGCGGATGATGGTAGTTTTAAAACCCGCCTCCTCACGGAAAAGGTTTTCGGCCTCAAAAAGGATCCTGCCTGCCTCTGTATTCGGTTGCGGATCGGTGGTTTCATTTACATGCTGGTTGCTATCAGCATAAACACCTGTCGAACTAATAAATACTGCTTTTTGCACAGCATGCCGTTTTATAGCATTGATGATTCCTCTTATCTTATCAATGAAAACAGCACCCTCCCCGCCGCGACTTTTGGGTGGAATAGCTATCCACAACACATCACAATCAAAAAAATCAGTATCGTAAGTTTCCTCGCCGGGCAAAAAATTAACAAGGTATGGTTTAATACCGATAGCGGCCAGTTCATCCAGTTTGGCGGACGAAGTGGTTGATCCTTTTACCTGTAAGCCATCGGCAATAAATGCCTTTGCCAATGCGCTGCCGTACCAGCCACAGCCTAAAATACTGATGTTTGTTTTATTGGGCATATTGTAAAATAATGCTTTGGCGCAAAGGTAATTAAATATTGATATGCTGTTTGGTTGCCATTTATAAGCCCTTCGCTTAAACTTTTTAGGTGTACCGGGCGTTATTGATTTATGAAGAAAGAGATCATTGCAGGTTCTGTAGCATTGGGCTTAGCTGCCCTAACGGTTCAGTCGTTGCGGTGCGAACCGCTTGCAACTGTGCCTTATGTAGATTTGAAGAAGTATGTTGGTGCCTGGTTCGAGATTGCCGCTTTGCCGGCCTGGTTCGAGTCGGGTTGTACTTTTACTTCGGCTGCATATGGATTGGCCGCTGACGGTGGCGTCATCGTTAAAAACAGGTGCATTAAGGATAACAAAATAAAAATTGCCGAAGGCCGGGCATACGTGGCCGATAAAACCAGCAACGCCAAATTGGATGTGCAGTTTCAATGGCCTTTTAAAGGCAAATACTGGATCATAGCTTTGGGCGATGATTACAGTTATGCCATGGTTGGCCATCCAAATCGTAAATATCTTTGGATCTTGAGCCGGAGATCAACACTGGATGAGCAGATCTATAATAAATTGGTGGCGCAGGCTGCCAGTCAAGGCTTTGATGTTAGGAAGTTGAAGAGGACGGTGCAGGGGTGATTTAAAATATGTCATTGCGAGCGATAGCGTGGCAATCGCATGCTATACAGGGCGGATTTGCTTCCGTGCGATTGCTTCGTCCCTCGCAATGACATTTAGTGGTTATTTCGCCACCCTTATCTTAATAACCAATTTCTTAACCTTATCATACCCATCAACCTTAATATTAGGCCGGTGCCCATCTGCCGGGAAAAACAGGAAAAACTCATCAGGAGTAGCTACATAATACTTGCCTTCGCCGCTGTAATTAGCGCCATCCTTAGCAGCATCATAGGGTTTGGTAACTGTTAAACTTTCTATAGGGGCAACACCGATCTTTTCTTTGCCATTGATCACGTATTGTAGATCGATATAGTTTTGGTGCGATTCCCAGGCCGATTGGTCAAACTCTTTTGACGGGCCTTCGGTAACCGATGCATACGCGTTGTCGCCATCGATGGGGTATTTGCCCGGGGCTAATTGGTTAAGGTCGCGTTCACGCAAAAAATCGAATGCTTTATCCCATGCGGCTTTATTAGCTGCGTATCGTTTAGCAAATTCGATGTTGTTGGTTGATGAATTGAGTTTGAGTTTTAGGCCGTTTGCCCATGCCCGGCCCTTAACCCAGGTTTTGGCGCTTTTGGCCGTCCAATCCGTTTGTTGCGCGGAAGCTAAGCTTGCCGAAAATAGAAATACAGCAAGTACCGCTGCGTATTTGTAAGCTGATAATTGTTTCATAATAAAAGGTAGTTTTGGTTGATGTAGGGCCGTTTCAATGTCAATTATACAAGCTTAAACCTTCAAAACTTCGTCTATCACCTTAAATATTTACTAAAACGTTAGAGTTAACAGATTTACGGGAGCTTTGAAAGGCTAATTACTATAACGTTAGAGTGAAAATAACAATAAAAGCCCTTTTTTAATCCTTTTTTAGATTGTAGACTTGTACTTATTTAATCAATTATTGCTAACAATATTTCGCTTTGAAAACATTACACGCTGTCCACCCGTCGGACTTTAAGAGCTACGATACCACTACCATACGTGAACGTTTTTTGATAGATAAACAGGTACAGCCTGATGAACTTAACTGCACCTACACTCATTACGACAGGATGATAGTAGGCATGGCTAATCCTGTGAGCAAAGTACTGGAGTTACCAAATTATCCAAACCTGCGTGCAAAGTATTTCCTGGAGCGCCGCGAGATCGGTATTATCAGCGTGGCTGGTCCGGGCGTGATCAAAGCTGACGGACAAGTTTTTGAAGCAAATAAACTGGATTGTGTTTATATTGGTAAAGGCACTAAAAGTGTAACTTTTGAAAGCGTTGATCAGGCTAACCCTGCTGTGTTTTACTTTTTATCGTCACCTGCTCATGCGGTTTACCCAACCACATTGCTTACTCATGCCGATGCTGTAAAAGTTGAGTTAGGTTCATCGGCAACTGCCAATAAACGTACCATCAATAAATATATCCACCTGGAAGGCGTACGAAGCTGTCAACTAGTGATGGGTTTAACCATACTGCACGAAGGCAGCGTTTGGAACACCATGCCGGCTCACGTGCACGACAGGCGCATGGAAGCTTATTTTTATTTCGACGTACCTGCCGGGCAAAAGATTTTCCATTATATGGGCGAAGGGAATGAAACCCGTCACGTAACCATGGATAATTACGATGCCATAGTATCACCGCCATGGAGCATCCATTCGGGTAGTGGTACGGCCAGTTACAGCTTTATATGGGGTATGGCTGGCGAGAACCTTGATTATACCGATATGGATGCCATCGCGATAGCTGATCTGAAATAACAATACATCAACCCGAAAAATATAATTTAAGTGGATAATCAATTTTCATTAGCCGGTAAAGTAATAGTAGTAACCGGCGGAACAGGCATATTAGGTAAAGCGTTTATTGATGGCATAGTTGAAGCTGGCGGCGCGGTTGGCATTTTAGGCCGAAACGCACAGGTAGCCGAAGAACGTGCTAACGCGATAAACGAGGCAGGCGGTAAAGCCATAGCTTTGGTTGCCGATGTAATGAGCGAAGCCGAACTGGTATCCGCCAAAGATAAATTGCTGGCTGCATTCGGCAGGATAGACGGCCTGGTGAATGGCGCCGGTGGCAACATGCCCGAAGGTGTTTTACAACCCGACGATGACATTTTCAAAATGAACATCGACGGCATGAAAAAAGTGATGGACCTTAACACCTGGGGCACGCTGATCCCTACGCAGGTGTTTGGCGAGGCTATTGCCAAAACGGGCAAAGGGAGCATCGTTAACATCTCTTCCATGAACTCCAAACGTGCCATTACCAAGGTATTGGGCTACAACATGGGCAAAGCCGCAGTTGATTGCTATAACCAATGGTTTGCAGTTGAACTGGCCAACCGCTATGGCGATAGCATCCGCATGAACGCGCTTGCCCCCGGTTTTTTCCTCACCGAACAAAACCGTAACCTGCTCACCAAACCCGAAGGCGGCTACACCCAACGCGGCGAACTGGTGATCAAACAGACACCCTTTAAACGCTTCGGCCAGGCTGATGAACTAAAAGGTGCGCTGGTATGGTTGCTTAGCGATGCTTCGGCATTTGTAACCGGATCCATGATCTGCGTGGATGGCGGGTTTTCGATTTTTGGAGGAGTATAAATACTGAATAAAAAAGCGTGGGCTTGCGCGATTCCCTCCCTTGGGAGGGTGTAGGGAGGGGTTTCATCGCTATGCATATTGAATTAACAAGGCGCACAAACCCCTCCCTGCTACCGCGCTTACCAACCGCACCCCTCCCGAGGGAGGGAATAAAGAAAAGTTATCATCATGAAACTCAAATCACCATTAACAGCCCTATTCATCCTCGCAGGTTTCGCAGCAAGCGCCCAAACCGTTACGCTCGATTACTACTTCAACCACGAAGTACATAAGGGCAAAAACGGGCAACCCGAGCGTTTTCATTACCTGTGGGATGAAACGGATAACAATGGTTTCAAGATCTTCGGTGATGCGTTTAAAAGCCATGGTGCCAAACTGGATACCCTCGACGCGATGCCTACTTTAGATAACCTGAAAAGTTCGTCTGTTTATATTATTGTTGATCCGGACACCAAAAAAGAAAGCCCGAAACCTAATTATATCATCGAAGATGATATTGAAAATATATCAGCCTGGGTTAAAAAAGGAGGGGTGCTACTGTTGATGGCTAACGATAGCGCGAATGTAGAGTTGCCGCATTTTAATAACCTTGCGGCCAAATTCGGGATGCATTTTAATAATGATCTGCAAAACCATGTGATTGATGATGCCCATTTTGAGGATGGGGCTATCTATATAAAAAACAATCCTGTATTAAAAACCGCGACTAAGGTTTTTATGAAAGATGCTTGTTCAATTAGTTTAAGTAATACCGCTGTCCCTGTGCTTAAAAACAAAGATGGGGCAGTAATTATTGCTTCAACTAAATACGGAAAAGGTACTGTAGTTGCAGTGGGCGACCCCTGGTTGTATAATGAATATGTAAATGGTCGTTTGCCTGCGGGGTATGAGAATGATAAGGCGGCAAATGATATTGCTGGGTGGTTGCTAAAGCAGGCGAAGAAGTGAGTTGAGAAAAAAATAAAAATGTCATTTCGATAGAGCAGCGGTGGGAGTGAGCGTGGGGGGCGAAAGAGAAATCTTATACGCCATGCATAGCCGCTATGTTTAGTTTGCAGGCAGGGCCTAGAAGATTTCTCCTCACCCAGGCCCGCTTTCCCCGCACACGTTTCGTCGAAATGACAAAAAAGGGTAACAAACAAAAAAGCCGGATGCTTTCGACATCCGGCTTTTTTGTTTAAAGGTTTATTTACAACTCTT
The DNA here is from genome assembly GCF_039839285.1 of Mucilaginibacter sp. CAU 1740. NCBI lineage: Bacteria > Pseudomonadati > Bacteroidota > Sphingobacteriia > Sphingobacteriales > Sphingobacteriaceae > Mucilaginibacter > Mucilaginibacter sp. CAU 1740. Next base: position 162,813 of record NZ_JBDOQS010000011.1, read on the forward strand.
TCTCCTTCGGTACAAACTCATTCATCACCGCCTCGCGAATCAACGCCGGCGGCAAAATCCCTTGCGATAGGATAAAATCATGAAAATGCAGCGCGTTAAATTTACTGCCTAAAGCTGCTTCGGTATCCTTGCGCAATGCTATCATCTTAGTAAAGCCATAAAAATAGCTGTTGGCCTGGCCGGGAGCGTTAATGGTATAGCGCTCAACTTCCTGGCGGGCAAAGGCACGGGATTGTACCACATCATTCATCAGTACATCTAATGCCTGCTGTTGGGTAACCTTACCTGCCTGCAACTCCGGATCGAGGAAGGCTCGGGCTGCTCTTAATAAACGATAATCTAACGATACTAACTGACCTTCTAACGGCATATACGGACGGGTAATATATTCAGAATACAATCCCCAGCCTTCTACGTTGGTGGAGTTGAAAGCATATAAGGCGCGGGCTTGTGATACGCCTTCTTCAACCATTTTATCAAATTGTAATTCGTGGCCTGGCCTTGCTTCATGTGCTATGATGGTCCACGAGGCGGCATCGAAGGTAAAATCATCGTATTTATCGGTAGCTTTTTCACCGGGTGATGCTGGCATATTTAACGGTAACACAAATACACCACGCTGACCGGTATTATTTAAAAACGGTGGCGGCACCATGTGCGGGGCGGGGCCTTGCGCAGTCTCGGCAGCCGAGGCTAAGCGGATAATGGCCGGACGGGTTGGCAAGGTAACCAATTGATGCTCACGGATGATGCCCTCAATATCTTTTAAATGCTGTTCGTAAAGCGGAATGATCGAATCGCCATGGATCTGCTCTTTCTTTAATTCGCGGATCACATCGCGGTAATCGCTCGATTTCAGGTTACGCTTTTTAGCTATCTGCTCTGCAATTGGTTTCATCTCGTCCTGAAGTTCTTTGAACAGGGCGTGTGCCATTTCTGCAACTTTAGCCGGAGGGATATCGATGCCGTACGACTCGAGGTTCATGGCGTACTCTTCTGGCTGCAAACGGAAATCGGTACGGGCCTTAGGTAAAACATTGGCTTTGGTCCATACATCATAAGCCTCCAATTGCTTTTTGAGCGCAGCGTAAGGTTGCTCCCAACCGGTTACCTTGTATTTGGTACAAAGCTCGGCAATACCGCTTATGATGCTGGCATTGCGGGATAGATCCGTTTCCATGCGTTGTTTGGATGGATAGATCATGTTTTTACCGGCCATTTGCTGCTGTACACGCTCTTTGTAAATGTCGGCCAGAGGTTTATACCCTTTTTCCAATCCTGCATATTTACGGATGCGCATTAAGGCTGATTGACGGCGTGCCTCGGGTGTTTGGTCATCAAGTAAAGTTTCTAATCCGCTGTAAACGGTTGATGCCGCGTTTAAAAAGGGTACCTGTCTGCCCAGTTCAAAATCCTGCTGGCGGAAACCCAATTTCAAATGCGTAATGATGATATTGATATCCTGCTTTATAAAATTGTTTTGCTCGGTTTTAAGCGCTTCGGTAAGCTTGGCTACAACGGCCTCTTCATCGCGGCGTTCGGCTTTGATGTTTTGGAGGGTTGGTATAGCGATGTCTTTATCATACTCGGCCAAACCTTGCGATGAACCATACTCGGGCGAGTATTTTTTATCAAGCTCGATAATGATCTTGGTGTATTCGTTCGATTTGGCTACCCAGGCCTTTGTTTCGGCCGATTGCTGGGCCTGGGAATTGAAACATACAGCGGCCAGTAAAAGCATGGTGCCGCTTATTTTAAGTAAATGTGTGTTCATGATGTGTATTTTATTTACCAGATGCAAGGTAAGTTTTTATAACAAGTAAATAAGGTCGACAGGTATATCCTAATAAATTTAAAACAGGAAAGAGTTGTATTATTGATATATAACTAATAATTTAGTTGATAGCTATGAAGAAACTAATCCTATTTGTTTTAATATGCTTATCAACCTATAAATATGTTGAAGCGCAAACCAGCCCAGGTATGCTGCTGAATAAACAATATGTTGATTTAAAGGGTAGGGCGGGGAATGTAATATTTATCAATTCAACTCCAGATCAAATTAAACTGGGCTATTTATTCTTTAACTGGTTTCCATACCAGGAGTTTAGAGATACGATTACAATTGCTCCCGGTAAAACAGATAGTATTTCGCTAACCTATAATTTTCCTGATTTTGTTGATGTAAATAACAGCTTTGAAGTTTATAATGCGCCGGGTGGTAGGGTAACCTGCGAAATAAAGGGACTGGATAAGCAAAAGCAAAATCTTGTGTTCAGCGGTTCGTTTGCAAACGAAAACAATTACTACCAGGCATATCACAAGTTTTTAGGCCACTACAGTCAAGAAACACGGGCTTATTACGCTGCAAGCGATAGGCTTACCGATTGGAATTTATTCCCGGCTAAGGCAGATTCGATCACGAAAACCCGTTTGAAATTTCTTGATGATTACAAGGACGATTTGCCCGATTGGTTTAAACCTCATGAGCGTAGGCGTTTGCTATATAACCAATATTTCCTTTTGTCGAATGCCCTGGTGTCAAAGGAGTTTTATGGCGGCAAGCCCATCAGCGTAGATAAATCTTATTATGATTTTGAGAAACAGGTTAATCGAGATACGGATATGGTTTTAAACAGTACCTATTTGTATTGCATTAACGATTATTTCGGGCACAAGGCACGTTTGCTCAAATTAGAAGGCATGTCGGGCCCAATTTATGCCATTGATAAGTTATATCACCGAACCGATATTGGCGATGTTAGTTTGATGCTCGACTTAGGGAAACTATACCGGGCAAATAAATTAAGTTACGACAGCTTAATAACAACTTTGCAATTTAAACAACCGGAGCGAAAGCTTGCGTTTGATTCGTTGGTGCAGATAAAACTGGGCGCGCCACGCATCGGTAAACGTGCCCCGGCAATGAAGCTTACTGATATTAATGGAAAGGTTGTTTCATTAAATGATTATTTGGGCAATACCATTATCGTTAACTTTTGGGCAGTTTGGTGCGGCCCTTGCAAAGCTGAGTTTCCTGACGAGAACAAATTATACAACGAGTATAAAAACAAAAAGCTTGTAGTTATTAATGTTTGTTTCGATTCGGACAAGGAAGCCTGGCTGCGCGATTCGAAAAAGTATAATTTACAGATGATCAACCTGTATAGCCAAAAGTCTGATTATAACGAATTACTCAGACGATATAATCTCTCGGCCCCTCCGCGAAGCGTCCTGATCGATAAAAATGGTATCGTAGTTAATAATTATCTTCCGCGAGCAAGTATGCTGCGCAAAGAGGAATTAGATAAAATCTAAGTAAAGGAATAAAACAAAACAGCCTTTTTGCAAAGCAAAAAGGCTGTTAAAAAAAATCAACGCAATCAGCGTAATCATTCCAATCAACGGTCAAAAGCGGTATCCTAAAGTAAGGAAGCCGTTATTGTTATTTTTATTGAGATGAGCAGCTGGACTGTTATCACCAACCTCGTAAGGGAAAATAGTTTGCTTGCCGTTTATATGGGCGTAAGTGGCATCAACAAAATAGTTGCCGAAACGAAGGCCAATACCGCCGGTCACTGTTTTGGTATCCTGACCAATGCTGCGATCTTTAAACGGATTGCCCTGTTGGCTATAACCACCGCGCAGGTAAACCAGGCTGTTTACGTTGATCTCGGCACCTACGTGCAGGTTTACAGTTGAGCGGTAAAGTGATTTGATATCAGCGTTATCCCCATCTGCGGTATAGCTATCATTACTGCTCAGGTGGGTTGTTGTATAATCTATATATTCAACATCGCCTGTTATAAAACCGTATTTGCCAATAAATACCGAAGCACCGCCTGCCACTTTTAATGGTGTGCGTAGGGTGTAGGTTAACTGGTAAGGTTGGGCCACATGGTTTTCATAGCTGGCCGCGCCGGTGTACCTTGTAGCAAGTCCTTCTGAGTACGAGTCGTCGATGCTATAAAAAGTAGGAGTGGTGAACACAAAACCTAAGCGCAGTGCCTGTACCGGTTTGTAAATCAAGCCCAGTTTAGCATTGAAGCCGGAACCGCGGGTGGTTTGTGACTGCACAAAGGTTGAAGTGAATGGCGATGATGGGCCGTTCTCGATAACGTTAGCATTGCCGCTTTCAGTAAAAGCCGCGTCCGAATTATATCTAAGATCGGTGATTGCCAGGCCTAAACCGATGTACAATTTATTGCTGTAGTTGGCTCCCATCGAAAGGTTAAATTCTGATTGTCCGCCTGTACGGCTAATGCCTGCTAATTGCCTTACAGGTACATTTACAGTACTCTGGTAGGAGTCCGGATTATTAGCCGGACCAAAGTTATCTATCAATACATGGTCATAAGCCCAGCCATCAAGCCCATCAGGGTTAACACTGCCGTATTGTGCAACTTCGCGTTTGGCAATGCCCGCGTAATAATCAGATATTGAACTGGTAGCGTTTTGGCCGCCGTAGCTAATGTTTTCGTAATAATTGTTGGTGCGGCTATAACCTGCACCGTAGTTGATACTAAGCCATCCTTTACCTTTATCGCGCCCGCGGGCGGTATTTAATTGCTGATAAAATACTATGGCTGCATTACTCATATTCACGTCGCCGCGATTGGCTTTACCGGCCTGGCCAAAAAAGCTTGAGCTTATTTTCGAGTTATCATATTCGGGGGTTATGCTCACTTCCGAGTGGGTGAAGAAGCCCAGACCTGCCGGGTTACCACTTACCGAACTGAGGTCGCCACCAATAGCCGTACCTGCGTTACCAACGGCTTTTATGCGTGCTGTAGACCCGGTTTGAAACGTAGAAAACCGGATGGCATCCTGCGAATATTGCGCAAAGCTATCTTTAGTAATTGCTACTATAGCAATTACGCTTAGTAAATATTTTATTTTCATAAAATTCAGGTAAATACAAATTTAGGTTTAAGGTCTTGAAGGGCGTCCGCCACCGCCGCCACTGCTGCTGCCGGTACTGCGTGAGCCACCGCCCGAGCTTGATGACGAAGATGATGGAGTATAAGATGGTTGCGGTGCACGATCAACCTGTGGTTGCCTGTAAACAGGTTGGTTATCACGGCTTGGCGCTGCATCGGTACGGGCCGGGCGAGCGTAGCGGGTACCGTTGTTGTTGTTATTGCCGCCATTGTTGTAAGCGTTATTGTTACCTCTGTTGCCGTTACGGCCACCTGGTATATAACCTATGCCCGACGAAATGGTGTTAGTGGCAACGCGTGGTACTAAACGATTTGCAAATGGGTTGCCGGTACCGCGGTTAGGGCGTGCTGTACCTGATGAAGAATAACCGCCTGCATAATAGCCGCCGCCACCATATCCGTATCCGCCGCCATAGTAACCGCCATAGCCGCCGTATCCCCAGCCATTGTAATAGCCACCCCAGCCTAAACCATAACCAAGACCATAGCCCCAGCCGCCAAGTCCCCAGCTTCCGCCGTAGTAGCCATAGCCGGTGCCTCCGTAGCCGTAAGGGCCGTAGCCATAACCGCCGCCGTAGTAAGGGTAGGTATTGTAACCGTAATAAAGATCATCATAGTAGCTAAAAGGCGAGTAATAGCTGAAACGGTTTATGCGCGATGAGTAATCATCGTAATAAAAATAATCGTCGTCGTCATCGCTGTAACCATCATCGGCAACAGGAGTTTGGTTGTATGCTGGTTGCTGAGCGTAAACAGGTTCATCGCCCGCCTTCGCGTCAGAAAAATAGACATTGTCATTACTTTGGTTTGATGCAAGCTTGCTGGTTGAGCAGGAACTCAGCGCCATGGCACCGATAGTGATTATTCCAATTGCGATATACCGTTTCATAATAAGCAGGTAAGTAAAAAGTTCAAGTTCAAATAAGTTTTAAATTTATAAATTTGGCAGCAATATACAACTAATTATATAGGTGTTAATTCTATCCAAACAATATGAGCAAAGGTGTTATAAGTAAAGACGAAGATTATTCGCAATGGTTTAATGACTTAGTAATTAAATCTGACATGGCCGAGTATTCGCCGGTTAGAGGTTGCATGATCATTAAACCCTACGGATATTCGATATGGGAAAAGATCCAGGCAGTGCTTGACGGGATGTTTAAAGATACAGGGCATAGCAATGCTTATTTCCCGCTTTTAATACCCAAATCATTTTTCAGTAAAGAGGCCAGCCACGTTGATGGTTTCGCTAAAGAATGTGCCGTTGTTACGCACTACCGCCTAAAAAATGATGGCGAAGGCAATATTATTGTTGATGAAGAGGCCAAGCTGGAAGAAGAGCTGATCATCCGTCCAACATCCGAAACCATTATCTGGAACACCTACAAAGGCTGGATCCAGTCATACCGAGATTTACCTATCCTGGTTAACCAATGGGCCAACGTAATGCGCTGGGAAATGCGTACCCGTTTGTTTTTGCGTACCAGCGAATTTTTATGGCAGGAGGGCCACACAGCCCATGCTACTGCCGAAGAAGCGATAGCCGAAACCGAGCAGATGCTGAATGTATATGCCGATTTTGCCGAAAATTGGATGGGGTTACCGGTTGTAAAAGGCCGTAAAACTGCTAACGAGCGTTTTGCCGGTGCTTTGGATACGTATTGCATTGAGGCTTTGATGCAGGATGGTAAAGCCTTGCAAGCAGGTACGTCGCACTTTTTAGGGCAGAATTTTGCCAAAGCTTTTGATGTAAAGTTCACCAATAAAGAAAATAAAATAGAGCACGTTTGGGCTACCTCATGGGGTGTATCAACCCGTTTAATAGGCGCGTTGATCATGGCGCATAGTGACGATGCAGGTTTGGTATTGCCTCCAAAACTGGCACCTATACAGGTAGTTGTTGTGCCGATTTATAAGCACCAGGAAGAGCTTGACAATATCAGCGCTTATGTTGATGGGTTAAAAAAAGAGCTTAAGGCCAAAGGCATTTCGGTTAAGTTTGATAACCGCGATACGCACCGCCCGGGCGCTAAATTTGCCGAGTACGAACTGAAAGGCGTGCCGTTGCGTGTAGCTATAGGCAGCCGCGATATGCAGAACGGTACCGTTGAGCTGGCCCGCAGGGATACCAAAACTAAGGAGACCACTACACAGGAAGGGCTTGCCGGCAAAATTGAAAGCCTGCTCGAAGAGATCCAGAATAATATCTACAAAAAAGCGTTCGATTTCCGTGCTGAAAACACTACCGAGGTTGATACCTGGGACGAATTTAAACGCATGCTTGATGAGCAACCAGGGTTCCTGAGCGCGCACTGGGACGGCACATCCGAAACAGAACAAAAAATAAAAGAGGAAACTAAGGCGACAATCCGTTGCATACCTTTGGATAATAAGCAGGAGGAAGGGAAGTGTATTTTAACCGGTAAGCCATCGACGCAGCGGGTGTTGTTTGCGCGTGCATATTAGGCTTCAGGCAGAATGCATTTAGCAGGAGATAATTATTATGCCATTCGCCTCGACTTTAAATTTTATCAATGGTACATCATATGGATCAGTGATGAGATTGATGGGGTTTTGGTTAATGATGATCATAAAATAATTGCATTTAAAACGGAGGTGGGGTTAAAACAGTTTTGGCAGAAAAACATAAGTTATGCTGATACTGAGATAACCAATTACAACGTATATCAATTACAGCAATGGCTGATCGATCCTTATTCTGAATTTGACTGTAACGAATTTTTGAATTTGTGGAATCTGTTTACAGATATTTCAGAGTCAATAAAACTTCAGTTTATAGGAGATGTAAAGAATGAAAACAGAGATTCTGTTTACGAGAAATTGTTTAACGGAAGTGATGGTTACTGGGCGGAAGATCCTGCCCCTGTTTTTAATGACGAAGAGATCAATGCATTAGCAGATGTAATGCAAAACGGCATTGATCTTTTGTTAAATAACGCTTCTGTTATCGAAAATGAAAAAATCCTTCCCTAAGGATTAAATATAAACCGGTTTCATTGCAGGGGATGAAACGCATTCCAAATTCCCCCTTTAGGGGGTAAGGGGGTATGAAATTCGCAACTAAAGCAATACACGCAGGGCAGGAGCCCGATCCAACAACTGGCGCTATCATGACGCCGATATATCAAACATCAACCTATTGGCAAAAATCGCCGGGGGATAATAAAGGCTATGAGTATTCGCGCGGCACCAACCCAACCCGTAAGGCTTTGGAAGATTGTTTGGCCGCTTTGGAGAATGCCAAATTCGGTTTGGCTTTTTCGAGCGGTATGGGCGCTACGGATGCGGTGATGAAACTACTTTTGCCGGGCGATGAGGTGATAACCGGCAATGATCTGTACGGTGGTTCGTACAGGATATTTACCAAGGTATTTGCGAACTATGGCGTTAAATTTCATTTTTTGGATCTGTCAAATCCGGAAATTGTTCGTGCCCATGTTAACGATAAAACCAAACTGGTTTGGATAGAAACGCCTACCAACCCAACTATGCGCATTGTTGATGTGGAAGCGATAGGTAAGATCACTAAAGAGAAGAATTTACTTTTTGTGGTAGATAATACATTCGCCTCGCCATACCTGCAAAACCCGATCGATCTGGGTGCCGATATTGTAATGCATTCGGTAACTAAATACATAGGCGGCCATAGCGATGTTGTTATGGGCGCACTGATGCTGAACGACGAAGAACTTTATAAAAGGCTTTGGTTTATTTATAATGCCTGCGGTGCCACTCCGGGGCCTATGGATAGCTTCTTGGTGCTACGTGGTATCAAAACCCTCCACCTGCGCATGAAAGCCCATTGCGAAAATGGCAGGTTGATAGCCGAGTTTTTAAAGGATCATCCTAAAGTTGAAAAGATCTACTGGCCTGGTTTTACTGACCATCCTAACCATGATATCGCCAAAAAACAAATGCGCGATTTTGGCGGCATGATCTCTATCGTATTAAAAGGTGCAGACTTGCAGGAAACTTTCCGCATAGCCTCGTCATTTAAAGTATTCTCGCTGGCTGAATCGTTAGGTGGCGTTGAATCATTGATCAACCACCCGGTGAGTATGACCCACGGCTCGATCCCTAAGGCTGAACGTGAAAAGGCTGGAGTGGTTGATAACTTGCTGCGTTTAAGTGTAGGGGTGGAGGATATAGAGGATTTGTTGGAGGATATTAAACAGGCACTGAGCTAATATAAATTAAAAACTATCGTCATTGCGAGGTACGAAGCAATCCCCGATTTGCAGGTTCGCCCTGTATCGTTTGGGATTGCTTCGTACCTCGCAATGACGTTTTGGTAAATACCTAATGACCGAAAACCTCAAAGCCTTCCTCGACGCTAAAGTTGCACAATACAATCGCCCCGAATTTATTGAGAACGACCCGGTGACTATCCCGCATATGTTTAGCCAAAAGCAGGATGTCGAGATCATGGGCTTTTGGGCGGCTACCCTGGCTTGGGGGCAGCGGGTTACCATCATCAAAAAATGTAAGGAACTGATTGCCCTGATGGATGGTGCACCTTATGATTTTATTATCAATCACGAAGAACCTGATCTGAAAAAGCTGCTGCATTTTAAGCACCGCACCTTTAATGATGTAGATACCTTGTATTTTATCGCGTTTTTCAGGCAGCATTATGAACGGTTTGAGTCGCTGGAGGATGCGTTTATGCCCTCCAACTCCCTGAAAGGGGAACAAAAAAGGATATTGGCCGAAAATGCGCTTAACTATTTCCGCTCATACTTTTTTTCGTTGCCCGATTTTCCTCATCGTACAAAAAAGCATGTATCATCTCCTTCACAAAAATCTACCTGTAAACGCTTAAATATGTTTTTACGCTGGATGGTGCGCATTGACGATAACGGCGTTGATTTTGGCATCTGGAACCGCATTAAACCTGCTGACTTGATCTGTCCGCTTGATTTACATGTGGATAGGGTATCGCGCAAGCTAAACCTCATTAACCGAAAACAAACCGACTGGCAAACCGCAGTTGAGCTAACCGAAAGGCTGCGGGAGTTTGACCCGACCGATCCGGTAAAATATGATTTTGCTTTGTTTGGTTTGGGGATTGAAGAGCGTTGGGGTGTGCAGTTTTAATGAAACGCACCTGAAATTACTTGCTTAATAGTACAACATCTGGTTTGGGAGCTTCGATAAGTTGTGTACGCGTCAATACTCCGTTGTTGAAGTAATAGTAATAGTACGACAATGGTTTCATTTGCGCATCCTGGGCTGCTATTCGCCTGTAAACTGTGTGTTGCGATGTTTCTTCAACTAACTGTAAATTGTATTTTTCGGAATTTCTGAATTGGCTTTCGCTCATCCCAATGGCATAATGCGTTACACTACAACCTGAAAGTATCAACAGAATTAAAAGCGATAGAATAGAATTTTTTAAGGCAGACATGTGATTAAGTTTATTTTTTGTTTGAGGGTATGACGTCGACAAAAAACAAAGGTTTATTCACTATCTGCTATTTCTGTGGTTACGCCTCCTCCTTAAAATAAACCTTATAATAATTCATCGACCGGCCATCATCAAAACCCTTCTCAATCAGTTCTTTATCGCCATGGATATAAATGTGGAAGTTTTTATCAAGCTTTAACACGCTTTTATAATCGCGGGCCTGTTTTTTAACCGCGTTTTCGGATATCACAAAATTATCGGCAATGGGGCTGTCAAACTCCTCCTCGTATTGGTTTTTGAAATTCTTGAACGATTCGATGGCTTGCTCGTTGCCAATCACCTCGTTCGAAAACTCTTCCATATCAAAAGTTTCCTTCTCTTTAAAATACTTCATCGAACGGTTCAGAAGATCGATCTTGTCAGCCTTGCTCATTTCAAACTCGTCATCAATTTTTTCGGTGATGAAGTTTTTATAGATGCCCAGCGTGTTATTGGTCTGGTTAAAACTGTCGTTACGGATCTTGAGTTGTAAAAACTCATCTTTCCAATAACGTGCAGCTTCCTGGCCGCCATTGGTTTTGTCAACCACAACTACTTTGTAACCATTCTCTTTTTCAATATTGAATATTAGTACGCCTTTATCCAGTTTATTGATGTTGATAGCATCCTGCTCATAATCAACCTGGAAACCGCCCTGATCCGGGAATACTTTTAGATAAGTTTCTTTATTTTCTGATTTAAAGATGCCAATGGTATCCAGTGGGTTACCTTCAATTTGAACCTGCTTAAAATACACTACATAAAGCTCGCCGCCTTTAATATTGGGGTGATTGGTAACCTTGTACAGGTGACGGGCTATCTGTTGCGATGCCTCGTGAAATTTGGTATTGTCATCAAATATCTGGGTAGCAAAATGATGCAACTCGTTCAAAGCCAGGTCGCCACTGCTGTGCATCAGGTGGTAAACTTCATTAGCTTTCTCAAACGGTTTCAGAAAATATTGCATCAACAGGTTGGGGATGATCTCGTCCTTTAATTCAATGGATTGATCCGAAAGCGCATACATTTCTTCCTGAGTTTGATTGCCTACATGATGTACCGAAATAGTTTCGAGCGAAGCTTCAAAAAAAGTTACCATAGTGCTGCGAAGGTAACATTTTTTGGTCATTAGGTCATTTGCTTGCGCGTCATTAGGTCATTGATTTTAGTCATTAGGTCATTTGCTGCGCGTCATTGTTTCGGCCATTAGGTCATTTGCTGCGCGTCATTAGGTCATTGAAAAGTAGTTCGTAGTGAGTGCGCGTCGGGTTGATAAGATTTTGTTTTACTTTTGCGATATATCATTTGTAAGGCCGCCAGCTAAGCCAATGACTTAATGACCTAATGACGCGAAAGCAAATGACAGATAATACTGATACCATAGTAGCCCTTGCCACACCGAGCGGTGTTGGTGCCATAGCCGTGATCCGCCTTTCGGGGCCTGATGCCATCACTATTGCCAATAGTGTTTTTAAGGGCAAGGATTTAACTAAGCAGGCATCACATACCATTCACTTCGGCAGCATTGCCGATGGCGATTTGATTTTGGATGAGGTGCTGGTTTCATTGTTTGTTGGTCCGCGGTCATACACCCGCGAGAATGTGGTGGAGATCTCCTGCCATGCCTCGGGGTATATTATTGAAAGCATCATTAAACTATTCATTAAAAAAGGCGCGCGTTCTGCTAAGCCGGGCGAGTTTACGCTGAGGGCATTTCTGAACGGGCAATTGGATTTGAGCCAGGCCGAGGCTGTGGCCGACTTGATAGCATCTAATTCCAAAGCATCGCAACAGGTAGCTTTGCAACAGCTGCGAGGTGGCTTCAGCAGCCAGTTACAAGGCCTTAGGGAGCAGTTGGTAAACTTTGCTTCGCTGATTGAACTCGAACTTGATTTTGCCGAAGAGGACGTGGAGTTTGCCAACCGCGATCAGTTAAAACACCTTATCCACGAGATAACTAAGGTTGTTGGTCGGTTGATCAACTCGTTCGAGTTAGGTAACGCGATCAAAAATGGTGTGAACACCGTAATTGCCGGGCGCCCCAATGCCGGTAAATCAACCCTGCTAAACGCGTTGTTGAATGAGGAAAGGGCTATTGTAAGTCACATTCCCGGTACCACAAGGGATACGATTGAAGAGGTGCTGAATATTCAAGGCATTAATTTCAGGCTGATAGATACTGCCGGTATCCGCGAAGCTACTGATGCTATTGAGCAAATTGGTGTGCAGCGTACGATGGAAAAGATCAGCCAGTCGGCGCTATTGATCTATGTTTTTGATGCTGCCGAGATCACGATAGAAGAACTAAATAAAGATATCGAAAGCCTGCAAAAACCAGGTGTAACTATGCTGGTAGTAGCTAACAAAGCCGATCTGCTTAATCCGGAACAGTTATCTGCTTTGCCTCATACAGATAGGGCGGTCATCATCTCGGCCAAAGAAAAACGCCATATTGACGAATTGAAGCATAAGGTCTATTCATCTGCTATAAAAGATCAACTAAGCGGCGATGAAACATTGGTAACCAATATCCGCCACCTTGAAGCTTTGCAGAAAACTGAAGAAGCGCTGGTAAGGGTATTGGGAGGCATTGATGGTAGCATTACTTCCGACTTTTTATCGATGGATATAAAGCAGGCATTGCATTATCTTGGCGAGATAGTAGGGGTTGTTACTACTGATGATTTGCTGGAGAATATATTTAGTAAGTTTTGTATCGGCAAGTGACCCTGAAAAGCCCTGACAGAAAGTGACAACTCAGGAAATATAATCCATTCATTGTTAATAACTTATGCCATTTCTACTTGTCCGTGTTCTTGGATAATTGCCCTCGTTTTTCGTAAATTTGGTTCTCAAATGGTTCTCAAAATTAATTTTTTGAGGATGTGAAAAATTGAGGGGAGATTATGTCGCTTATGGATGCTTATGACTGCTTTTATACCTTAAACGACCCTTGATTCTGGGGTAATTAGAGAAATTACTACTGATGATTTTTAAGAAAAATATCAGTGGTTAAGTCCCCAGTAATTTCTCCACTGTTTGTTAAATATCTTAAAGTCAATTATTTAAGTTGGGTAATTTCCCCCGATCGGAAATTGTATTGTTCGAATTTTTTTAGAGATTAAAAATTAAATGTAATGAGCTCAAATTTTACCTTGAGCAGGCTCTGTGAGCAATGCGGAAACGTGTTCGTTGCGAAGACAACCGTTACCCGTTTTTGCAGCAAATTATGCACTGCCTGTATGGCTAAGGTGCTTGCTTTCCTTCTGATGAAACTTTTGTACGAACTGATAAACCTATTATTGGGGCTGTAGTAACCAGTGATCTCTTCTCCGTCTTTGACATAATAAAACCGTAATGAGCCGGAAATAACGAAGCCCAGATCGTCACATATTTCACCATCTATGGCGAAATGTTGTTTTTTATTCAGCTTCTTCAAATATAAATGGCTACAAAGCACGGCCCATTCTTCGTTGTTAAAGACAACCAGCCTGTCCATGTGTTTCCGGAAGGCAAGTAGGTGATTGCTGAGTTTCAGGTTCTTTTTGTCTGACATGTTACTGTTCTAAACTCTCAAAGTTCGGGATGCTTTAGGAGAGAATTTTCAGGGGATTGTAATTGTTTAAAACCGAGGTGTAAACAATCAGTATATTGAGTCTCCTTCTATGGAAGTATTCTGGTGTCAATAAATTAAAAACGGGATAAGAGCACTTATGATCATCAGGATAGTTGGTGACGGTTGGATCAACTTATGTGATTAAATTTGAGGATAACCAATTTTTTGACTGTTGCGGCTGCACAGGTTATCCTCCCCATGAATAAAAAAACTATCCTGCAATTAATTCTCCTGGTAATAGTTACCCTCTTGCCAGTTTCCCACTCCCTCGCGCAGCAAAAGCAGCCATCCCCCCGGATTGTCAACATCGTAAACTTCATTCGTGATATCGAACCGCGGGATAGCAGCATCACCAAAGATGTACTTTACAAAACCGTGGTAAGCCAGATAAAACTGATGAAGCAATATCATTTAGGCGGTACGTTTTTGCTTCAGTACGATGCGCTGATAGATAAACGCTATCAACAGTTGCTTAAAACCCTGCCCGCCGGTGAGTTTGAAATAGGTGCCTGGTGGGAACTTCCGCAGCCGCTTATTGAAAAGGCCGGTATCAAATGGCGTGGCAAATATGCGTGGGACTGGCATTCGGACGTAGGCTTTTCGGTTGGTTATACACCTGCCGAGCGTGAAAAGATCATCGATGTATATTTTGCTGATTTTAAAAAGGTTTTCGGGTACTATCCGCGCTCGGTAGCTTCATGGGTTATTGATGCGCACTCGCTGAATTACATGTATGATAAATATAAGATCGTGGCATCGGCCAATTGTAAAGACCAGGTAGGTACCGATGGTTTTACCCTTTGGGGAGGCTACTGGAACCAGGCCTATTACCCCAGCAGGATTAACGCCTATATGCCAGCCCAGCATGCCGAAAAACAACTGCCGGTTCCTGTTTTCAGGATGTTAGGCAGCGACCCGATAAGGCAATATGCAGATGGGGGTAAGGTAACCACTCTCGAACCCGTTTATGATTATGCCGGTGGTAATGAGCAATGGATCAATTGGTTTTTCAAAACTTTTACTAACGATCCCGCGCTTGGGTTTAATTACACCCAGGCTGGTCAGGAAAATTCTTTTACCTGGCCTGCTATGCAAAAAGGGCTGGAAATGCAAATACCTATCATTGCCCAATTAAAACAACAAGGTAAAGTAAGGGTAGAAACCATGAAAACCTCGGGCGAGTGGTTTAAGAAAACTTATAAAGTAACGCCGTCTACAACCTTCGCAGTAAGTAAAGACCTTGGCGAAAGCGATAAGAAAACCATTTGGTACAACAGTCGCTTTTACCGCCTCAACCTGCTTTGGCAGGGCGGCAATATGCGTATTGCTGATATCCACCTGTTTAACGAAACTGTGCCTGATAAGTATCTTAAAGATGTAACAACCGTTAACCAAAGCTTCTTTTATACACTTCCTGTGGTTGATGGCTTTCAATGGGGGAAACGCGGCCAACCGGAAGGTTTTAGGTTGATGATGAACAAAAACGGAGAGGAAATACCCGTTGAAGGAGGCAATCCGGTTTTTACCAATATTAACCCTACAACAGCGCTAACCACGTGGCCGGTAGAGAAGGGAGCTTTTGAAATCATTGTGAACGAGCGCAGCGTTATCATCACCGCGAAAAATAATCCGGTTAATGATTGGTTCCTTGATCTTCATGTTGCCGAAGGTGCTAAAACCGCGTTTCGCGATGTGAATAATAACAACGCCGAATATGAGTTTGATGGACATACCTACAAGTTATCGACCAAGCAGGGAACCATCGAAAAAACAGCCAATGGAAGTTTATACCGTATTAAACCCAAAGATCAAAAGATAACACTTATTCTGGCTGATCAATAGTTTTGATCACTGTACAGCAAGACTACGCCACAAGTAAAAAACGATATACGATTCCCATCCCGGAAATTTTTTGAAGAAATCTGAGATGGCCTGTTTATCGGTCTTGTTAGTAATGATGCCGTGCCCTATCAGCGCGTTTACCAGGCCGGCATCCCCATAAGGTATGGATGATCTTTCTTTCAGACTTTTCATTAGGGCATAGCTGGCTGTCCACACCCCGATGCCACGGATGCCTGTCAAAAACTTTACCCGGCTATCAAAGTCTGGCAGCTCAAATAAAACCTGCTTGCTTAGCGTTCCGTTTGCAAAAGCTGTAGCTATGGTTATCAAATATTCGGCTTTTTTGGTAGATAGTTGCAATTGCTTAAGTTCGTTGATATCGGCACCGGCAAGTTGCGCTGGTGTTGGGAAAACATAATATCGTTCATCTTCATGATCAATATACTCTCCATATTTTTCAACCAATTTACGCTTTATAGTATAGGCGAACTTAAGGTTGATCTGCTGGCCAATAATCCCCCAACACAGGGCTTCAAACAGATCGGGCATGCCGATAAAGCGCAGCCCCCGGAAAGCATCAGGCATATAGGCCAGTTGTTGATCTTTTGCGATCGCGTTATAAAAAGCTTCGAGGTCTGTATCCAGATCAAACCAATCAGTAATAAAATTTAACATGAAGGATAGGGCCTGCTCTGATGGTTCTCCGTTTAACCATTCCACAAGCAGCTTACCTGGTTTCAGGTAAATATCAACCAGCATCGTTTCGCTCTCCAATTTAAATGCCCTGCGTACTTTATCGGGGTAAACCCTGTAAATACAATCGTCAAATCCCCGGTTCAGGAACCATAGGCATTCTTTTGTACTAAACAGGCCTGTTAAAGCGATCTCCACCTTTTTATTCATGGTTCAAATAAACTGATACTGCGGGCAATATGCAATCCGCTTCTTGCGGTATTTATCGGTAAGGGCGTAAAAGTTTATTAATTGGAGTAAATTTGAATTATGTCTAAACTGCTGCGTGATCATATTGAAGCTATTAGTCCCCTTACTGATGAGGAGTTTGCTTATATCCTATCACACTTCAAAATAAAAAAGCTTAAAAAGCACGCTTACCTTGTTCAGGCAGATGATCATGTTAAGTACGAGTATTTTGTGGTGAAAGGCTGCTTAAAAGCCTTCGTTGTAGATGCCGATTCGGGTAAGGAATTTATTTACCAGTTTGGTGTGGAAGATTGGTGGATGACCGATAGGGATGCCTTTTTTAAAGGCGTACCGGCCACCGTAAATATCAGCTGCCTGGAAGATTGCGAATTGCTTGGCATCACCCTTGAAGACCGCAGTAAGCTGGGAAAAGAGCTTTGGAAATTTGAGCATTTTTTACAGGTTAAAGCCAACCTGGGTTATACTTCGCTGCAAAAACGTTTGCAGATCATGATCAAGGGTAACGCCAAAGACCGTTATGAACAGTTTGTACGCCAATATCCTCATTTAATAAAACGCATCCCTAAAACTTTTATCGCCTCGTACCTGGGCGTTTCGCGCGAAACGCTGAGCCGCCTTTATAATTCCTGATGTGAGGTTTGTCACAAAATCAAAGTGACAATTGTCCTTAGCCGTGGCTACGCATTTTTGAAATTTTGCTTCATTAAATTTTATAAAAATGAAATATTTCAATTATGCTTTGCGGGCTATTTCAAAAACCGCGGCTGCAGTACTTATATCGTTCTGCGCGTTATCAATAAACTCTTCAAAGGTTTTGGCACAAAGCCAAAGCATCGATCAGGCAGGATATTTCCACGTGCAAATAGGCGATTTTGATGTGATCGCGCTATCCGACGGAACAATTCCCCAAAACCTGCACCAGCTATTAAAAAACGACAAACCCGGCGAAATTGATGGTGCCCTGAAAAAGGATTTTCAAACAGATCCTATCGAGGTTTCGGTAAACGCTTACCTTATCAAAAATGGCGATCAGTTGATACTGGTTGATGCCGGTACCGCCGGAAACTATGGCCCAAGCTTAGGCCATTTAACAGAAAGCCTGGCTAAAGCAGGCTACAAGCCCGAACAAATTAACGCGGTACTGATAACCCACGCCCATATTGACCATACCGGCGGATTGATGAACGGCGAGCAGATGGTTTTCCCCAACGCCACCATCTACATCAGTAAACCCGAAGTCGATTTCTGGTTTGGCCCTGGCAACAAAGAGAAAGCGCCCGAAGGCCTTAAAAATTATTATGCCCAGGCAGAAGCCAGCGTTGGCCCGTACCTTAAAGCAGGCAAAGTGAAAACTTTTACCTACGGCAAGGAACTATTTCCGGGCATTACCCCTATAGCAACTCCCGGCCACACTCCCGGGCATACTGCCTACGCCTTGCAAAGTAAAAATCAAAAATTAGTTTTTTGGGGTGATATCATGCATATTGCTGCGGTGCAATTCCCCGATCCGGCAGTAACCATTGTTTACGATGTTGACCAACCCGCAGCAAAAGCCCAACGGGAAAAAGTATTTGCCGATGCCGCCAAAAACGGTTATTGGGTAGCTGGCGATCACCTTTCTTTTCCGGGTATAGGGCATATGCGTGCACAAGGGCAGGCCTATGTTTATATCCCGGCTAACTATACTATTAATAAGTAATAGCGGTTTTAATAGAGAATAACCTGTTACGTGATTGCTTTATACTTATCAATGACGGGTGGTGAAGTCCAGACTTACGAAGTTTTTAAAACTTCGTAAGTCTTACCTGCTTTGTCATTACTCGCTTCAGAAGTTGGGTTTTTAGCCTCTCACAATAACTACTTTTACATGTTTTAAACAACATCTAAAATAAAATAAGGCTATTTTTGGATAAATGATATCCGACGCCCCCATAGAAACTTTATTTCAGCGCTTAGGTTTAAATAGCGATCAAGCGGAGCTTTTTTCCAAACAGCTAAGAACGAAAAAGCTGAAAAAGAAAGAGCACCTGATTCGCGAAGGTTCGGTTTGCGATTTTGTTGGGTTTGTTACAGAAGGAACTCTCCGATCATACGTAAGTAAGGATGAAGAAGAGTTTAACAACGATTTTTATTTTGATAACAGCATCGTAAGCGCGTACACCAGTTTCCTTACGGGGATGCCAACTAATTGCAACATCGAAGCTTTGACTGATTGTGTTGTCCAATTGATCAGTCGTGATAAACTAAACGCGCTGATAGCCGCCAATACCGAATTTTTAAAGCTTACCAACTATATCTCCGAAAGCTATTTTATCAGGAAATGCAAACGTGAAACTGCATTTCTGAAACAAACTGCTGCCGAACGGCTGGAAGGACTTTCTGCGGTTTATCTGGGGATAGAACAGCGGGTTTCACAATATCATATCGCCTCATACCTGGGCGTAAAACCCGAGTCGCTTAGCCGCATCAAACTCTTAACATACATCAATAAATAAGCGCCAGCCGCCTCCGACCTTTGTACTTCAATCATTAAAAATTTGAAGTATGCCGGTAATTAATTTAAAAATAAGCGGACAGGAAGATGCCGCCTTGGCACAGCAACTTGTTACAGAAATAGGCAGGCTAACCAAAGATGTTTTACACAAAAAGCCCGAGGTTACGGTTGTTTTAGTTTCGTTTGTGCCCGATAATTTATGGTTTGTAGATGCCGTTTCATTGGCCGATCAGAAGGCTAAAAGTTTTCACCTCGTGATCAGGATCTCTGATTCTACCAATCTTAAGGTAGATAAATCCAACTATATCCAGGCCGTTCATGAATCCCTATCTGCCATTCTTGGTGGTGTGCACCCAATTAGCTACACCGCCATTCAGGAAATGAAGGCCGATGCCTATGGGTACGATGGGGCAACTATTGAATATAAGCTTATCACTAATCAGCAGAAATTAAAAACGGCATGATGAGCTTATTGAAAATGTTTGTGGTTGTTATATTAATAACTACGGCACAGTGTTCCCTCGCACAGCAGGCAAGCACGGATAAACAGCAAATAGAAGCTATCATAGCAACCTATTCAAAAAGCGTGATCGAGCGGGATTCCTCCACCTTTTATTCATTGTTTATAGATGGTCCGGTAACCTGGTGCGGCGCGCTGAAAGATAATTCACAGGCCCGGGAGGTGGCGAAAAAAGGAGAGAAGGCCGCCGGAAGCAATTACTTTTCGAGCACTTACAAAGGCTTTATGAGGTCATTGTTTCGCTTTCAAGCTACCGAAGATAAGTTCGACAATGTAGCAATAGCCGAAGATGGCGCGGTAGCATCGGTAATGATGGATTACAGCTTTTGGGGCAACAACAGGATGACCAACTGGGGCAACAAATACTTAACCCTGATAAAAAAGGATGGTACATGGAAGATAACAACCGTGATATATTCGTTGGAATTGACTGATTATTATCCTCAACCTTCATTAAAAATGAGGAAAAAGCTCAGGAACATTACTTTATAACTTATTGGCCTCAACCTGTTTTTAAGTCGGGCCAATAAGTTATAGATCATACCCCTATCTAAATAAAGGAGGTTTTAAAAATTGAAGCCTTCTTTATTTCGTTTATCAACAGCCTCCTGCGTTTTAGGAATAAGTGTGCCAACACCGTATTCAACAACACCCGCCTGAACCTCTTCTATAAACGGGCGAAAGCTCTCATTGTATTCCCTAAATGCGGCCTCATGATCGCCGTTCCATTTTTCAAAAGCATCAGCCAGTGCAACCGCGCCATCTATGGCCAGCGAGCCACCCCGGCCAGCAGCCGGCGACGCACAATAACCTGCATCGCCAACCAATGCAACACGGCCTTTGGTCCACGATGGCATTTTTACCTGGCAAAGTTTATCAAAGTAAAATGTTCCGGACAGGCGTACTTCTTCCAGTAGTTCTGCCGCGCGCCAGCCTGTATTTTTAAACTGATCGAAGATCATATCGCGTTGTTGCTGTTCGTTTCGGTAATCGTAGGGAAGTTCTTTTTCCGAATGATAAGCGAAGCAAATATCTGTTTTGCCGTTGTAGGTATTCAGCATAATTGTTTTGCCCGGCTCGCTATACATTTGTGTCGAATTCTCCGGGATAAGCAGTTTATCTACAATGGTGATAGAAAAATATGCCTGGAGAAAATGAGAAAATTCCGCTTCTGCACCAAACCAGTGTTTACGAACAGCCGAATGGATACCATCACAACCAAATACCAGGTCGAAACTCATTGGTGGCGTTTTTTTGAATGTTACTTCAATATGGTCATGGTTTTCGGTTAACCCGGTAATACTATCTCCGTAAATAAACTGGGCCTCGTTTTTTATCAGATCGTGGATCATCTCTAATAATGCATCCCGCTCTATCTCGTATTCAACATCAGGGCGTTGTTCATGAAAATCTGTTCGAAGCGTAATATCATCCGCGTTTTTAAATTCCATCCGTTCCATAGTAACCCGGTTGGCATAAATCTGATCGAATATGCCCATCCGTTTAACGGTTTCGATAGTGTTACCCATAATATCTACAGGCGTACCGCCTTTTTTAAGGCTGGAGGCAACTTCAACAATAGTTACCTGGTAACCCAGTTTGATCATCCAGTACGCGGTGCATAAACCCGCAAAACTGGCCCCCGATATCAATACTTTTTTATGATGTGCTGTTTTCATTTCAATTACATTTTTGTTGATGCAAATGAACAGCTAATAGAAGGCGTTTGGTAGGCCGGAAAGGAGGAAGACTTGGACTAATCGAGGTTTTTCTGCCGGAAAGCTACCGGAGACATACCAGCCACTTTGGCAAATAGACGGGAAAAGTAGGTGTAGTCATCGTAACCTAAAGTGGCCGCTATTTCTTTGAGCGACTGATCGGAATGGTAAAGCAGGCGTTTAGCCTCTAAAATAACCCGCTGCTGAATATGATAGGAAACCGGCTGACCGGTTGTGCTTTTAACGCACTCGTTTAAATAGGGGATGGATAGGTTTAATTTTTCTGCGTATTCGGCCGGGCGTTTTAGCACAGTAAAATGAGCCGCCAATGTTTCACGGAAAGCCTTGGTAATAGTCTCTGATCTTGATGCGTTGCTAACAGGCTTTTCGCATTCCATAAAAAAGGAAATTGATAAACTTACCAGTGCGTTTACCTGGTCTTTAAGCAGGCGGTGATACAGCGGTGTATTTATCCTTTTAGCTAATTTGAGGGAAACGGATATCGAATCGGATAGCAAATTGAAAGCTTCCTGATTTAACGATAGCGGAGTGGTTGGTGTCAATCCCTCCAGCAATTTCAGGTAATCAGGAGCTAAGTTATTATTATCAATTCCCCAGGCCGTTACTGTAACGTTTTCAAACGCGATGATGCGGTGTACCTGGTCGGGATGCATATAAATGAGCGAGGGAGAACCTATCCTGAATTTTTGGAAATCGATCTCCATCGTCACACTGCCTTCTTCGGTAACAAAAAACGTATGGCGATCATGCCTTTCAGGTTGTACCCATTCCGTCAGGTCTGGAAACGATTCAAGAGAGAGCCTTTCGATAGAAATTCCACCATCGTTATCATCGCCAAATTTATTTACTGGGATAGCACCTGGATTTTTACGCATTAATTTTTTTCTACAAAAGATATCGCCGGCATGGTAACAACCATAAAGGTATAACTTTGTATCGATCTGATTTAACCTGTGGCGTGTTAAAAGCTGCCACAGGTTAGGATATCAGATCATCGGTCTGCATTTTTAAATATTTTAAAACTGATTGCCGCAAGTACCCAAACACCTATGGCTGCATACAACATTGCCCATTCAAAGCCGTGTACCAGCGCCTGGCGGTAAAACGGTTGAAGCGGTATATTACCCGATGCGATCTTTGCCGATAATATATGCCGGTTTGCGGAGTTCCCATAATGGGCATTGCTTAAAAAGGTATAGATTCCCGCAATAAGGATAAAACCCATCAGAGCGATATTGATGGCGAGGGTAATTAGCCGCGCACTCATATCAATGCCCGATGCCATGCCTGCCCGCGATTCGGGAATGGAGCTGGTGGTTGTATTGGTTACCGGGGTATTGGTTAAACCAAGTCCGGCACCTGCTACCAAAGCTCCGGGAAGTACCGTTAGCCAGCTGGCATGTTCCTGGCCAATGCCTAACCTCATCAAAAAAAATCCCGATCCAATAGTAAACATGCCTAACGGAATGATGATACCCGGGCGGTATTTGAGAGAAAGCCGCTCGGCCAGTGGCGGAATAATGAGGGTAGGGATGGTGTAGCCCAATAATGAAAGCCCGGTAGTTACTACATCATACCCAAGTGCATGCTGAAAATAGATGGGAAAATAGACTATGAAAGGCCAGAAACTAAAATTCATTCCCATAGAGCCAAGCAACGCGCCCGAAAATGTATAGATCCGGAATACGGAAAAATCAAACATGGGGTAACTGCTCACTTTTTCGGCCCGAATAAAAAGCAGGAAACATATTACCGTTAAAATAAAAATAGCGATGTCGGCCAGGCTTACGAAACCTATTTCCGGCCCCTGCGTGATAAAGAAAGTGAGGCCGCATACCGTCATAGACAGTAAAATAATACCGGGAATGTCCAGCTTTTGGGCGTTGGGATCTTTTGATTCGGTAGCTCCCGCGGCAACAAGTAGCAGTGCCATGGCCGATAATGGTACGTGGATCAGGAAAATCCATTTCCAGCTAAGCATGGCCATAATAGCGCCGCCAATGATAGGCCCAAAACCAAGTCCGGCACCAAAAACAATCCCCCACATGCTAAATGCCAGGGCCCGTTCTTTCCCCTCGCGAAACTGTTGGGAAAGTACGGCTATCTGGCAAATTAACATTGCCCCGCCGCCAATACCCTGAACAAAGCGGGCTGCGATAAGCAGCGATACATTACCGGCCATACCGCAGGCAAAAGAAGTTAGGCCAAACAGGGCGATACTGATCAGGTATAGCCTTTTTCGTCCAAACCTGTCTGCCAGGCTTCCTGTTGCCATCAGTACCATGGTGCAGGCGATGGTATAGGCATTCATGATCCATTCAATCTGACTAAAGCTACTACTCATGATATTTTGGAGCGAGGGGAGTATGACCGGCACGCTTGAAATTTCCAGGCCAAACATGATAGATGTCATGCAGATGGCTCCCAGAACGATTACTTTTTTTGTTTTCATATTAGCAAAAATAAACCGGCATTTGCTTTATATTCCGGTATATTTTCATGATAAAACAGTACTTTGCGATATGGAAAACATGCATAAGTCGGTAGAGGTGGTTTACAAAAAGTTGCCCGTAAATAATAACGCCCGTTCATCCGGCGATCTTCACTTTACGTTTTTCCAAATGGCGTATGTTATTTCGGGTAATGGAATATTGGGTATCAATGGTTGGCAAATGCCTTATCAAAAAGGTAACCTGATGCTTCTTACTCCTAATGATCGTCATAGTTTTTTGATAGAAGCTGAGACCGAGTTTTTGCTCATTAGGTTTTACACCAGCCATATCAAAGAATACCGCTCCAAAAGTATCGATCATATGGAATGCTTGTTGTACTACGCTTCCCATCTTTCGGGCTGCATATTGCGTAACCCAGCCGATTTTCCTCTGGTTGATGGGCTGGTATCTTCCATACTTCATGGGCTGAAACACGGAGGGATTTACAATGAAGACCTTACCATTCATTTTGTAAATGCCCTGATCGTAATAGCGGCAAGAAACATAGCTTCCATAAAGCCAGTTGACGTTGGTACCAATACTGATAAAAGGATAATTGAAATAGTTGATTATATCCAGACAAATATTTTTTACCCCTCAAAGCTGCGCACTCCCGTAATGGCCGGAAGGTTTGGAATATCAAACTCATACCTGGGCGCCTACTTTAAAGAACAATGCGGCGAAACCCTACAACATTTTATTGCTACCTATAAATTGAGGTTGATAGAGCACCGGCTTCAGTTTAGCGATCAGCGGATCAATGAGATAGCTCATGAGTTTGGTTTTGCCGATGAAAGCCATCTCAATAAGTTTTTTAAAAAACATAAGGATGGCATAAGCTTAACAGCCTGGCGAAAACAGATAGAAAATAATAAACCGGACGAGATGGAATCGGAAAGAAAAAGGCCAGCATCTGCATAGATACCGGCCTTTTATGATCTTAGGTAAGTGTTACAATCCCCACTTCTTACTAGGCTTCGGCCCCATATTCAACTCCAGCGTTCCACCATTGCTGATATCACCCTGTGTTAAATAAGCATGCGAATAACTTTTACCATTCAGCTTTGCCGATTGGATATAGATGTTTTTAGCCGAACTGTTATTGGCCAATACAGTAAATGTTTTCCCTCCGGATAGTTGGATACTCGCCTTTTTTAACACCGGGCTTCCAATGGCATAGGTGCCACCCGCCGGGTTAACCGGGTAAAAGCCCATGGCGCTGAAAACATACCAGGCCGACATTTGCCCGCAATCTTCATTACCTGCATATCCCGACGATGAGGTGTTGTACAGTTCGTTCAATACTTTGGATACATAATACTGGGTTTTCCAGGGCTGGCCGGCGTAATTGTATAAGTAAGTAATGTGGTGGCTTGGTTCGTTGCCGTGCGCGTACTGGCCTATAAAGCCGGATGCATTGCCGTTAACCTCGCCGGGCTTACTATTTAAAGTGAAGAAGGTATCCAGTTTGGCCGCAAATTTTTCTTTGCCTCCCGTTAAGTTCATCAAGCCATCAATATCATGCGGTACATACCAGTAGTATTGCCATGCGTTTCCCTCGGTGTATGGATTACCGCCGTTGCTTCCGTATTGTAATGGATTGAATGGGCTTAGCCATTGTCCGTCGTTGTTTTTACCTCTGAAAAAGCCTGTAGATTGATCATACAGGTTTTTGAAGTACTGCGAGCGGCGCATAAAATGTTCGTAATCTTCCGTTTTATTTAGCCTTTTGGCCAACTGCGCCACGCACCAATCATCATAAGCCATTTCCAAAGTAAGCGATACCGATTGCGATTGCACGTTTTCGGGGATATAACCGTGCTTCTCCCACGCTGTAAAAGGCGAACCGGGATGATTGGTTATAGATGAGTTTTTAACGGCCTCGTAAGCTTTATCAGCATCAATACCCGGCAGGTTCTTTAGTACAGCATCTACAATTACCGGGATGGCGTGGTTGCCTATCATGCAGTAATTTTCCTGTCCCCAAAGCTGCCAGATAGGTAAGTAGCCATAAACCTGGTATTGGTTGATCATGCTGTTTACAAAAGCGGCATCGCGTTCCGATTGGATGAGCGTGTACAGCGGATGTGCGGCCCTGTAGGTATCCCAAAGCGAAAATGTGCTGTAAAAACCTTTAGGATCATTGTGGGTAGTATAATCAATAGCTGTATAGTCGCCGTTAACATCGGCGTAGTTGTTGGGTTGGATGAAGGTGTGGTATAGGGCGGTATAGAAGATCTCTTTTTGCTGAGGAGTTCCATCAACTTTTATCTTTTCCAGTTCTTTCTCCCATTTGCCGTCCGCTTCCGAAACGGTTTTATCAAAATCCCAGACCGGGATCTCGGATTCGAGGTTTTGTTTGGCGTTGGCTGTGCTTACCGTGGAGAAGCCGATTTTTGTGAGGAGAGGCGCGCCATCGGCAACATCAAAATCCAATATCGCCCGTAAATCGGTACCGTTAATGAGTTTTTGATTGAAATATTGGCTGCCGCCGTCAACCAGGTCATTACCGGTTATCGGTTTGCTGAATTGCGCGTAAAAATAGATCTTGCGCAGTTTGGCCCAGCCGGTTATTACCCGGTAACCTTCAATAGTATGATCATCAGGCATATCAAAATGAGCCGCAATCACGTGGCACCCAAAGTTTGGCTTTTTAAGCGAGTGGTTAAGATCGATCACTACCCTTGCTTTTTCATTTTTTGGGAACAGGTATTTGTGGAAACCTGCATGTTCTGTGGCGGTAAGCTCTACACCAATTTGATGGTCATCTAATTTTACGCTGTAGTAGCCTGCCCGTGCGAGTTCGTTGGCATGCGAAAAACGTGAGCCGTAGCCGCTGCCTGCTTGTGTAGCATTCCCGGCACGGGTTTTCTCATCGCCGGTGTAAGGCATCAGTAAAACATCAAACAGATCGGGCGCGCCGGTACCGCTTAGGTGTGTATGGCTAAAGCCCGCTATAAAAGTGTCGTTATGGTCGTAACCGGAAGCCGCATCCCACTCCGGTTCGTCGCGGGTATCTGGACTTAGCTGCACCATACCGAATGGGACGGTAGCGCCCGGATAGTTATTGCCCGAGAGGCTGCCTTTTACAGCCCCGGTACCAATAAAGGGATTTACATATTGGGTAAGCTTTTCGTTTTGTTGGGGATGGGCCTGAAATGCAGATACAGATAGCGCAAAAAGTGTGATGAGGCCGCCACGTAAATTAGTCATATAGATTAAAGGGATTAACAGTTAAAGAGCATAGCCGTTATTTAGCTATGCTCTTTGGATATTCATATTAAGGGTTTGTTTTTGGCAAATGCAGGGCTTTTACTTATCAATTAAACACATCATAAAACATGGTGATCTGCGATAGATTGGCCGTGCGTGGATCGCCGTTAGATGCGCTGATAAAACGGATGCGGATGTAACGTACAGGAGTTGCGCCCGCGTCAAGATCAACTTTGTACGGTGCCGAGCCATCGTCATTGCGTTTAACTTCCTTCAGCAATTTCCAGCCTTTGGCAACGGCCGCGGTTTTCCAATTAGGATCTGTAGGCGGCACGCTGAGTTCGGCATTGTTAATGTCATTAATGCCCCAAACTTCAAAGTCGTTGGGGTTGGCGCAACAGTTACGGCCTATCTCCTCTATTTGAGTAAGCTTTGTATAGGTTTTACCTAAATCAAAAGTGATGGTGCCCGGCAAGCTTCCCTGACCATTGTTGTGGAAAATGTTAGGATAACCTTTAGGTGAAGTCGCCCCATCCCAAAGCTGTTCCAGGTCGGTTTCGGCTTGCAGCGGTTGCATATCATTGGGCAACCTTAGCTTTCTAAACAATGATTTATCACAGGGTGCGTTGCCAATAATGGTTGGGAAGTTAGCTATCGCAGGTACCTGGAAAACATCCAGCGCGTTCCTGTCGGGAATGTACGATGACTGGTAAGTTACCGGTGTGCCCGATTTATAATCGCGAATGGTAATTGATGAGCTATCGCCCTTTATTACCGCTGTTTTGGGGTTTCCGTCGGTACGGCTGGTATAGTAAATGGCTGTTCCGGTATTAATGGTATCCGGTGTGATAAAATTAAGGGTAACAAAACCATCCCTGCTTACGGTGTACGGCGTTGTGGCATTATAACTGCGGTTTTGCAAAGTACCAATATAAAGCGGACCGTAAACCTTGGCGTTATTTATCTCGGTAGGGACCGATTTGTTCCCCGCCTTATCATATGAGTATATGGTGAACGAATAAGTGTACTCGGCCAGGTTTTTGATCACAGCCCTGATGGTATCCGTTTTTCCGCTGATGTTCACCACCTGCGAATCAGCCTTGTTATTATAATAAATTACATATTTGGTGATGGAAGGATCGCTGCTGGCCGCCCATTTCAGCCCCATCTCCAGGTTGCCGGGCTGAATGGTCACCTTGCCTACCGAGCCGGTGTACACTATTTCATGATCGCCCAAAAAGTTCCTGAAATCGGTTTGGTGATTTTTTTTGCAGCTGTAAACCGCTATCAATATAAAGCAGCCGCAAAGTATATAGATCAATTTTTTCATTGCTTAAGTTTTAATGGTTAATTACTCGGGCTTGCCATAAAAAGATAGTTCCATAATGTGGGCCGAGTCGCCGCCCGACCATACATTGGCCACCGCCACCCTTATAAAATGAATTGCAGGCGCTGCTATGGCAACTTTAAACTCCACGCCGGCGGCAACAAAGGCCCTGTCGGCAGCGGTAATGGAAGTAGGTGAAGCACCCGATGGTGGATCTGGATAGCGGTAATTGCCCATGTTAATCCAATCGCCAACCACGGTGCCCACCGGCGATGAAAGTGGTAGCTGTGCATCCTGCGGCTGCGCTTTATCCGATCCCCATATGGTAAATGTTTTAGGGTTACTGAAGCCATAGGCAAATTCGTTCTGACGTTCCCACATCACAAAACGGCTCAGTTTGTAGCTTGCGCCAACGTTAAATGTGCATGTAAAAGGAGGTGGATTGCCCGAGTTGGTGTGCCAGCCGCTTACGCTATTATCGGTAACGCCATCCCACATATGGTTAACAGGCCAGTCGGCACCTGTATATAGTTTGGTATCGGTAGCCAACCTGTACTCGCTGAACAAGTTTTTAGGTAACAGTTGCTCAAAAAGCGGACTTAAGCTTTTTTTCAAGGTATCGGAGATATTGCCAAACTTATCGGTTACGTAAACCCCAAAATCGCGCTGATCGGTGGTGTATCCCCGTAACGAATAGTTTATGGTATCACTATTGGTATAGTGTTGATCCTGCACCTCCATGCGCCCGGTTGTTTTATCAAAGGCGGTAATAATGATCCCAACCTCTTTTTTAAGCGGGTTGAGGGCCGTAACATTCACCCCGCCAAAATCCGGCTGCAGGGAAGCATCCGTGCGCACCAGCGAAAACACAGGCTCTTTAGGGTTCACCTTAACCTCCAGCGGATCGGACATTACATTGGCCCGGCTTACGGTGTAAAGTGTTACGCTGTATTCTTGCGCTTTGGCAAAACCCTCAACGTTGATGGTATCACCGTAATAGGATGATTTGGTTTCGCGGGCTACCCCGTTGCGGATATTGTATTTGGCCAAAACATACAGGATATTGGTTGAGTTTGGCAGATCGTAAGTGATATACGAGCCGCCGTTATAATTATCAACCTTAATATTGGTTACCACGCCCGGTTTGGTTTTATCGGTACTTGCGGGGTAGTTATAGCCGTCGTTACGTTTGCATGATATCATGCCCGCTATCAGCATTAACATAAACAGCGGCAGCAAACATTTTTTTAAATTCTTCATCATTTCCAGTACTTGATTTGTTACCAGTTTAAATTTTGTACAAGGTTATTGTTCACTATCAAATCGTCGGATTTAATAGGCCACAGGTAGTTGCGCACATTGAATACCGGGGTAACCAGCGCACGGGGCTTGTAGTAGTTGATGGCATCGGGCTCGTAAATATTCCAGCCCAGTAGCGGTTTGCTCAGCACGCTTTGCAGCTCCTTCCAGCGGCGCAGGTCCCAGCCAGGCTGACATTCAAAGGCAAGCTCGATGCGGGTTTCCTGGTGAATGATATCCCTAAGACCATCTTTGGTAGTGAATTTTGATGGGTTGCGCGAGTAGTTTGTCCAGGCATCAACCACACCCGGGATGCCTGCCCTTTGGCGTACCCTGTCAATATAAGGCACAACCTGGGCATAGGGTTTACCTTGCTCATTCAGCGCTTCAGCATACAACAGGTACAAACCTGCAAGGCGGATCACCGGTAAATGGTATTCGATGATGGTGTAGTTAGCATCGTAAACGGTAAGGTAGTTCACCAGCTTTTTAGGCCAGTAACCTGTTATATTAAGTTTGATATTATCTTTCGGGCCGGCCCAGGCGTTGGTGCCACGGCCTTGTACATAATAAGCCGACTCGGGGTTGAGGTTACCATTGCCATACCAGATACCGCCATCAAAGGCCAGATCGGCATAAAAACGCGGTTCACGATTAAAGTGGGCTTTAACGGTTGTATAATCCTGCCTGATGTAGTAGCGGTTGGCGGCATCGCCGGTGCGCATTTCGTACCGGCCGTTGTAATCCCAGGTGGCATCCTGGTCTATCGGTAAACCTTTGTTGGTATAAAACATCTCCTGCTCAGAAATTGGCGGCGCAAAAGTTCCCTGGAAAATAGGGGTGGCTGCCGATGCGGCGGTTAATCTCGGCATACAAAAACTTTGTACCGGGAAAGTTGGGCTTAAAGCCCAGATCAGTTCCGGGTTAAGCTGCCACTCGGCAGTAACGGCGGTTTGCAGGGTTAAAACCTCTTTCAGCGAATCGGTTAAGTTGCCGGGGATATTGGCAGGTGGAATGAATTTGCTCAACCTGATACCGTTCGCCTCGCAATCGGTAATGGCCTCTAAACAAGCGGCTGCGGCTTTATCCCATTTGGTGCCATCATAAGCCGAACTAAATAAAGCCTGCCCGTCGCGGTTTTTCATGCTTGCATAATCGGGGTTTCCATTATATAGCGGACTTGCAGCTGTAGCCAAAATCTGTGCTTTCACTGAAAGGGCGATAGGTTTGGTAATACGCCCCAGCTCAGTAGCCTGGTTACTGATCACCTCGGGCAGATCAGGAGCGGCCTGGTCAAGTAGGCGCACCATATAGTTCACCACCGAATCTACCGGTGCCCGCTTGATATCCACATCCTCCTGCGAACTGGTGATAGGCAGGTTTTTGTCGATAATAGGAATAGGCCCATACATCCTGAACAGGTAAAAATGGTAGTAAGCCTTCAGGAATTTCACTTCGGCTATCCAGCGTTTCTTTTCGCCTGCGGTTAAGTCGGTAGGCTTGTCGATGTTCTCGAGCATGGTATTGCAGCGGCGCAGTGCCTTAAAGGTTGATTGGCCGCCGTTTTCGCCGTTCCAGTAGTTAAGGCCAGGGTTTTGGGTGTTCTGTGTTCCCCGGATGAGGTTAAAACCCGTTGGGTCGATGCCTTGGTTATCGCTCAGGTTATTAGGGAAAATGATCTCGCCCGAATTAGTGAAGCCACCATCATTTTGTGGGTAGCGGAGTTGTTGCAATGTGGCGTAACAGGTAAACAGGTAGTTTTCGGCCTCGTTGCGGTTGCGGAAGGCGTAATCTATCGTTCCAACGTTATCGGGGGTAACATCAAGGTATTTCTTGCAACCCAGAATGCCTGTTGCCAGTAATGCCACCAATATGTATTTGAAGTGTATTTTCATATCAAATTAATGTCGTTTGTAAATATTACAGGTTCACGTTAAGGCCTACGTTAAATACTTTTTGCACCGGGTAGGCAAAAGCATTGCCGCCTTGTTCCGGGTCCCAAAGCTTGAAAGGACTCCAGGTAAGCAGGTTAAGTCCGTTAAAGTAGATCCTCGCTTTTTTAACATTGAGCGCTTTGGCCCATTGCGCGGGGATGGAATAACCTACCTCTATCGATTTAAGGCGCAGGAAACTACCATCGCGCAGCCACCATGAACTTGACTGGCGGTTATTTTCGATCACCGCACCATCCGGCCCTAACCTTGGATAAAGGGCGTACAGGTTCTGATTATCTTCCGACCAATGATCATCGGCATAAGCTTTCAGTAATTGCGTGTTACCTGTAAAGTACGAGTCGGGGCTTTTGATGAATGGTGCGGTGCGGGCAGCATCGATCATAAAAGATACCTTGGCTTGTCCCTGGAAAAATCCCGATAGGTCGAAGTTTTTATAGGTGGTAGATACACCGAAACCGTACACTATTTGCGGGATGCCCGGATTGCCCAAAAAAGTTTGATCGGCACCATCAATTTTACCATCGCCGTTCAGGTCGCGGTATTTGATATCGCCGCCTTTAGGTGGCGTGCCATTGGTGCTGAAAATTTGCGGTGGTGAGTTGGCCGCTTCCTTATCGTCAACAAATAAACGTTCGGCCACATAGCCATACTGGCGGTACAAGGGCTGCCCGGCGTGGAGGCGGTAGGCTTCGGGGTAGTGAGGCTCTTCAAACTGTACATATTTATTGGCCGAGTAAGTAAGGTTACCTCTTAAGCCTAAGTACCAGCCATTCCCGATAGATTGCTGGCCATCAACCTGCAAATCGATACCTTTAGAATTAACCTTGCCTATGTTTGACGAAATGCCTGCCTCCAAACCCATAGTTGCCGGGATGGATGAGCGGTTTTGCAAAATGTTGTACTTATCGTTATTATAAACCTCGGCCACAACGTTGAATTTTTTAAACAAGGTAAATTCGAGGCCGATGTTGGTTTGTTTAGATGTTTCCCAGGTTACATCATCATTTTCGTAATTGTTGATGTTTACCCCGTTACGGCTATAACCTAAGTTGGTACCAAACACAGCATAGTTGCCGCCGTTAAGATTAACATCCGACAGGTAGAAGAAACGTTGCGCGCCTATCTGGTCGTTACCTACCAAACCATAGCTGGCGCGTAGTTTAAGCCGGCTTACAACATTGTAAATATTGGTCCAGAATTTCTCGTCGGATACCATCCACGATGCACCGATGGTAGGGAAGAAACCGTAGCGATGATTGGACGAAAAACGCTCCGAACCATTGTATCCAAAGTTAAACTCCAAAAAATAACGGCTGCGGAACGAATAGGTTGCACGACCGGCCACTGTTTGGTTTCGGAATGGCAAGGAATCGAACAGGCTACCGGCATTGGCATAAACCGTTTGCTGTTGGGTGGCGATGAGCGAGGCATTCACATTGTGATATTTGCCAATATTGCGTGAGTAATCCAATACGCCCTGCACATACAAAAAGGTATTAAGTGTGCTGGCTCCCGGCGCATAGCTCAGGTATTCCTGCGCCTGGCCCGGCTGATTATTGATCCATTGTAGAGTGTAGGTATTATTGAGGCGGTTATAATCCGAATAGGTATAATAAAACGGATTATAATACATCTGCGATTGGAACCGCGCGTATCTGTTGGTGCTGAAAATACCATGAAAATTAAGTCCCTTGGTCAGGAAATCGAGGTTTTGGTTCAGCTCCAGTTGCGCCAGCATCCGCGATTCGGAAAAATTCTGGTGACCAGACAGCAGGCTGGCATAAGGGTTAATGTATTGCGTACTACCAGGGCCGCCGCTGGCGGCGCGTGTGTTGCCAAACAAAATATGCTTGGTATCCACATTGGCCGAATCGGCAGGGTAATAGGCCGGGAAATCAACCGGGCTGGTGTGCATCACAAGGTTGTACAAATCGGTAGAGAGCGATGCATCGTTGGTACGCGGACCGTTATAATCATTAAAAGTACCTGATAAGCGCACAACAAGTTCGGTGCGGTTGGTAACGTTGATGTTTACGTTTGATCGTAACTGGTAATTTTTAAAGTTAACGTTGTTGTTATTGTTGTTGCGGATATCGGTACGAAGGATCCCATTATCATTACTGAACGAACCTGCAACATAATATCGCGCCACACCGCCACCGCCCTGTATACTCAGATCGCCGCGTTGTGTTGCGGTACGTTTTTTAAACAGCATATCCAGCCAGTTCACAGCCGGGTAAACGTATTGGTTGCTTCCCGGTGCATGATCTATAGTGGCCTGGGTGTTCAGGATCTGGTTAGGGGTATAGGGCAGCGGATTTAAAGGGTAACGGGTTTGGGTAGCCTCGTTATACAGCTTCATGTAAGTGATGGGATCGGCCAGTTCAATGTTTTTTACTGATTGGGATGATGAGTTTTCCAATCGAACATTGATCTGCGCTTTACCTGCTTTACCTTCCTTGGTTTTAACCAGGATCACGCCGTTACCACCGCGGGCACCATACAATGCGGTTGCGCTGGCATCCTTCAGGATGGAGAAACTCTCGATATCATCCACGTTAAGCCGTGCAAGGTCGGAGGCGGTCAGCTCTACGTTATCAATTAGGATAAGCGGGTTTTGGCGGTAACCGAAAGTGGTTACACCTCTGATAAAGAAGTTTGAATTATCCACACCCGGCTGCCCGCTTGGTTGGTAGGCGATGATACCGGCTATCTGCCCGGCCATGGCGTTGGTAAGGTTACTGGCGGGGATTTTAAGGTTGCCTGGCTTTACTGTAGTTACCGAACCAACTATGGCCTCTTTGCGTTCCTTTTTACCGTAAGCAGTTACCACAACCTCATCGGCCAGTTGCACATCCTCCTCTAAAACAATATTGAAAAGCTTGTTTTGAGCGTTAACCACAAAGGTTTGAGGTTTGAAACCGATGTACGATACCTTGATGGTAACGCCATCTTTTACATCGAGGATAAACTTACCATTGTTATCGGTAACGGTACCTACTTTGGTATTGCCTACTACAGAAACGCTTACACCCGGCAGGGTAATACCCTTTTTATCTTTGACAGTACCCGTAATTGTAATATCTGCCTGTAGTGGTTCCTGCACCGGCTGGGGGGCGGCGGTTTTTACTGCGGGAGCGGTTTTAACGATGATGGATTTTCCGTCGATAAGGAAGGTTAGCTGAAACTGTTTAAGCACGGTTTTCAGGGCATCATCGAGTTGCGCGTTGTTCAAATCAACATCCAAACTATAGGATTTTTGCTGCCCCCTGGGCGACCAGAATACGTTGTATCCGGTTTGCTTATTAACCTCGTTAAAAAACTGTTTGAGGGTAACATTGTCCTGCTTGAACGTAATTTTTTGTGAAAAGACCGATGCGCTAACCTGCATAAAAGCGAGGAAGACTATGAAGGTCGTTATTTTCATTATAAGAAGGAATTTCTTAAGGTTGCACGAATGCGTACAAATGTTTGCTGTAAAATTTTTGTACATTTGTTAAAGGCTGTTTTAATGGTTAGAAATGTTATCTCCAATGGCATTTTGACTTAACAAGCTTCAGATCAGGGACATCGCGAGTGTCTCTGATCTTACCTGATAAATCAACATTTTTTCTGGGGTAAGAAAGGGGATTAGTTGAGTTTTATCATATTTTCTTCTCTTGGGTTTAAATAGTTAATGGTTATAATCAGGTTTATTTATTTGGTTATTTTTTGCCAACCTTAATGGTTTTTCCTTCAATGGTAAACCGGGTATCGGTGGCCTGGCTTATCAGTTTTAATAAGGTTGAGATATCGGCAAAGCGGGTTGATACCGCCACTAACGATTCTTTCTTTACACTTTCATCGGTATATTCCACTTTTACATCGTACCAACGGGCTACCTGCCGCATCACCGTTTCGAGGTCGACATCGTCAAACCTGAAATAGCCGTTTTTCCAATCGATCGCCATGTTGGCATCAACGTTCGATACTTTGAAATTATCGGTAAGGCTGGCTTCCTGTCCGGGTTTTAACAGCGTGTTGTTGCTGCCTGCGGTAATTTTTACCGAACCTTCTAACAGTGTGGTTTTGGTGTCCTGTTCATCGGTATAGGCATTTACATCAAAGTGGGTACCCAATACTTCAACAACCTGTTTACCGGTTACCACCCTAAAGGGGAGGGCTTTGTTGTGGGCTACTTCAAAATAGGCCTCGCCGTTAAGCTCAACCCGGCGCTCTTTAGCATTAGTGAAATTGAGTGGATATTTGATGGATGATGCCGCGTTGAGCCAAACTTTGGTACCATCGGCAAGGACGAGTTGGTATTGACCGCCGCGCGGAGTTTCCATGGTATTGTAGGATGGTTCGGCGCTTTGATCCATTGTGCCGGTAACCTCGTAAACCAATTGCCCGTTGGCGCTTTTGCTTACACGCATACCGCTTTGCTGGGCAATTTGCCCGTTGCCTGCATCATTAAGCGATATTTTGCTTCCGTTGGCAAGCACCAATATAGCCTTGTTACTCCCCGGTACAATTTTTTGAGCGAGAAGGTTATTGTTGTTTTTATGTTGATTGGTTAGATAAAGGGTTCCGACTCCGAGCATCAACACTACCGAAGCTGCTGCTATCCAGCGTTTATAATTGATTTTACGGGTCTTAGGGAAATCGATGTGTTCAAGCAGCCCGGTTAGTATTTCGTCCTTAACAGTCTGTTCATCATCAGGGAAGGCGGCTTCCTGCTCCGAAAGCTGGTTGTACCAGTTGGCTAAGGCCTGCTGCTCTTCGGGCGTAGCGGTGCCTTCCTTATCCTTTTTAATAAGATGGTAAAGAGTTTGTCGGTTCAATTGGTGTAACGCTTTATATTGGTATGTTACACGAGAAGGGGCTTACCCTATATTTTTTTATTAAAAAAGATGGGAGGTTGCAGGGTGTTATTTATTAGAAAGATAAATAACTTTTGTGGGAGTTGTTTTTATAGATTTTGCTGAGACTTTGACGAAATGTGCGTAAATCGTATATTTGATTGTTAGTTAAATGAAAATCAGTAAAAATGAATTACAGGATATCATTCTCGGAAATGAACAAATTGGCGGAGGTAGCCAACTCAAAGCAGCCCAAAGTTTCCTTAGAAGATATGCGGAAACAAGTAACCCGGCTGAAAAACAGCAGCGTTTCAAAGATAAAGAAACAGCAGCAATCTTAAATCTTGTCGGACAGCAGTTCCGTTATAATGGTCCGCTTTTTACGATAAACGATTTTATAGGCGAGGGTGCTGAACAAAAGGTTTATCGCTTTGATGATACCTATGTGCTCAAAACAAATTCTGGTATTTTCTACGAGTGTTGGCTTGACTACTTCAATAGCTTGCTTTCTCATAATTTTTTCTTTCCGGCTACAGCATATGATTTCCTGGGATTCCGAGTGACAGATAATCTTACTGAAGCGATCGTGAAGCAAAGATTTATCCGCTCAAACGAGACTACCGATCTAACAGCTGTCAAAGATTTTCTGGACTATAACGGATTTCAGCATAAACGAAATAATGATTATTACAACACTGAGTTAGGCCTGATCTTTGAAGATCTGCATGATGAAAATGTACTTTCTCGTGACGGGGTGCTTTATTTTATAGATACTATTTTTTACTTAACACCATCGTTTTACGTGTTATAGTTCAAAATCACATCTAAAACAACTTATAAATATGCACAGCCAACCAAATATACATCCCATGCTTTTTTAATCCCCCGCGGATAATTTTGAGCGCCCTGGTAAGGTTGGCTTCCACTCCTTTTTCGCTGATCTGCATCTGCTCCGCTATCTCCGAGTTTTTCATTCCTGCTTCACGACTGTAAAGAAATACCAGTCTACATTTTTTAGGTAATTCATCAACCATACGATTAATGTATTCCTTTAAAAAACGGGCATCCAGGTATTCTTCATCATTCACAAGATCAACGTATTCAAAATTCTTTTTGGCCAATGCCTCCCTGCGTTGTTCTTTTTGGTAGTAATGGTAGACGCTTAGCTTCACCGCCGAAGCCAGGAAGGCGGGCAGGTTTTGAATATCGAGCAGATCGCGCCGCTCCCATAGCGACATAAAAACCTCGTGAACAATATCTTTTGATACTGCTTTGTCTTTACTGTGGTTCCAGGCAATGGCCAACAGGTTTTTCCAATAACGGTTATAAATTTCGGTAAATGCCGCCTGTTCGCCCTGTTTTAGCAGGGTTGCCAATTGCTCGTCGGGGTATTTTTGATAATTCGGCATATCAACAGGCAATTATCCGGCTACACTTTTTGATGCCTGATTTTAAAGCGGGTGAAACGTTGTTAATTGGTTACAGCGGGTTACGTTGGATGAAACGCTACTGCTTTAAAGGCGAAAGTAAATAAAATACCGGAGAATGTATTGGCAGCGAGGACGTAAAAATTATAAGTCGAAAAGTAAAAAACAGGTTTATAAAAATGTAATAGCTGATATCTTTACAAAAATGAAGAAAGAAGCGATCTCCCTACACCGCGACGAACTGAAAGATGTCGGGGTTAAGCTTTGGCGGGTGAGCGAACCTATTAAAGGGCGCGCTCAGCTTGCCCATCGCGATGATCATTTCATGTTCATTATTCAGCAAAAGGGAGAGTTTTTGTGGGAACTTGATTTTAACGAGGTGAAGCTTTCAGGTCCGTCGGTCTGTTTTATCGCGCCGGGGCAGGTACATCGTTATATCGATGTTCATCAAACTGATGCCTGGCTGGTATTCGCGGATATGGAGTTGATCCCGGCCGAAAGCCGCGAGATCTTCGAGGCTAATTTAAACGCCCGGCAAATTGTGAACGTGGAGGCCGATAGCCCCGTATTTCAACTGGTTGAGGTATTAAACGCTGTTGTTAACAAGCAAGCAGAGCCTTTGCAAAGATCGTTATTAGGTTCACTTATTGCGTCGCTGGCAGGTATGGTAGCTTCAAAACTGGTAAAAGATAATCAGACCGCACATGTAAGCGGCGGACAGCAGTATCAGTTGGTGGTCCGCTTTAAGCAGTTGTTATCTGAAAAATTTAAGGAAGTAAAACAGGTGCAGGCTTACGCGGCACTATTGAATATAACCCCACTTTATTTAAACGAAGTGGTTAAAGCGGTCACCGGTTTCGCGGCAAGTTATTGGATCAATCAACAAGTGTTGTTAGAAGCCAAGCGGTTATTGTATTATACTTCGATAGATGTTAAGCAGGTAGCTTTTCAATTAGGTTACGAAGACCATGCCTACTTCTCCCGCCTGTTTAAAAAGCACACCGGCATCACCGCATTAGGTTTTCGGGCTTCGAAACCATGATTTGTCCTATTATCACCATGTTACTGCTATCTTTTTAATAGCCTCCTCTTCCGACTTTTGTGATCACAAAAGAAAGCAAAATGTCAGAAAACAAAATAGCATTAGTAACAGGCGGCAGCCGCGGCTTAGGCAAAAACATTGCCTTGAAATTGGCTGCCCAGGGCGTAGGTGTGGTTATCACCTATCACTCACAAAAAGAGGCCGCGTTAAGCGTAGTAAACGAAATTGAACAAACATGTGTAAAGGCTGCTGCCCTCCAGTTAAGTGCTGGCGAAACGAATACTTTCCCTCTTTTTTTCGAAAAACTATCGGAGATATTAAGCACCCATTTTGGAGCTGACCATGTTGATCACCTCATCAACAATGCTGGTGTTGGCCTCCACGCCAATTTTGATCAAACTACCGAAGCACAATTTGATGAAGTAATGAACGTGCAATTCAAAGGTGTTTATTTTTTCACTCAGCAAGCTTTACCATTTTTAAACGATGATGGGGCTATCGTCAATCTTTCCAGCAGGTTAGCACAAGGCGTGGTGCCAGGTTATTCGGCCTATGCCGCCATGAAAGGCGCAATTGAAACCCTTACCCGCTACCAGGCCAAAGAACTGGCTTCCCGCGGTATCCGTGTAAACTCGGTTGCTCCCGGCCCTACGGCCACCGAATT
The DNA here is from genome assembly GCF_039839285.1 of Mucilaginibacter sp. CAU 1740. Classification (NCBI taxonomy): domain Bacteria; kingdom Pseudomonadati; phylum Bacteroidota; class Sphingobacteriia; order Sphingobacteriales; family Sphingobacteriaceae; genus Mucilaginibacter; species Mucilaginibacter sp. CAU 1740. Next base: position 202,633 of record NZ_JBDOQS010000011.1, read on the forward strand.
TGGTGGAGGTATCATTCTTGATCCTCAATACCAGGCCAACATCATAGCCCGTACAGCTTTGGGCAGGGTAGGGCAGCCCGATGATATTGGCGGTGTAGTAGCGTTTTTATGCAGCGACGCGGCCAGGTGGGTTACAGCACAACGCATAGAAGTATCAGGAGGGATGGGGTTATGAGAAAAGCGGTTCATTCAATATTCAACGTAAAGGAAAAACTATTCCTTACGCCACACTACATCCGTGTAAAATTCGGGATGACCGATGAGCAGCTGGAACTGTTCAGCAACGTCCAGATCGGTGCGAATAACAAGATCTTTTTTGCAGATAATACCCGTCGTACTTACACCACAAGGCATATAGATTTTGTTGAAAAAGAACTCTGGATTGATTTTGTAGCACATGGTGATAACGGCCCCGCATCGGCCTGGGCCAACCGCGCGCAACCCGGCGGTAGCCTGGGGATAGGGATGAAAGAAGGCCGTCGCCCACTTTTTCCGGAAGTTGATGAATACATATTAATTGGTGATAGCACCGCCCTGCCAGTGATCAGCGCGATGCTTGAACAATTGCCTGCCGGTACTTCGGCAAAAGTAGTTTTAGAAGTTCATGGAAAAGAAGACGAACTGAAGCTATCTTCAAAAGCACGTTTTGATCTGCAATGGGTACACAACACACATCCCGAACAAAACAGCAACCTCGTCGAAGTAGTGCGTGGCATGGATCTCCCCGATAAGAAACAGTTTGTTTTTGCAGCGGCCGAATATCATACAGTAAAGAACCTCAAAAGCTATTTTAGGGATGAGTTGGGTTGGAAATCGGAAAATTACAGCATCGTTTCTTATTGGAAGCGAGGTGAATCTGAAGATCAGTCATCCGCGCAGCGAAGGGAAGAAAGGCGGGAAGAACATCAAGAGGAAAGTCAAGTTTAACGTGATATGATGATACACCTAATGCTCGCCCAAAGACGCAACCCGTCAGCAAGAAAGCTTCGGGTGAAAGCGGGCAGAACAATGGTGGCCTCGAGCGATGGGAGGGGCATAGCTACTTTTTGCAGAAGGGCTGGCCTAAGCGGGAACGCAGTAGGGCAAAATTTAGCAGCCCGTGGTTCTGCCCGGTTTGGAGGGCAAAGGCAAGCGAGGGGATAGCGCGTCAGGCCAGTGCGGCAAAGAAGCCTTCCTGGTGACTTGATTTTTGGTTCTTTTTATCAAGAAAAAGAACAAAGCCTACCCGCGGCGATTGAGCGGGCCAATGTTTTTCGGATAGCAGAAAGCTGTTAGAACAAGATAGTCGCCATACAAGTGTCGCAGTGCAAAGGGCTTTCGTTATTCTCGTTAAGTAACGGGCTTTGGTTCAATATAACTAACGCGGTCGCCCTCTTGGCCGGGCGGGGCCAGGTACTTTTGTCTTGACACAAAAGTACCCAAAAAGTCAAGACAGAAAAAAGCTTCCCCCCGCGAGGCCATACGCCCGGCCCGCTTTTCTGTCAGGCCACCGCTCGTTTTATGCGGTAATATCGCTTTTTATCGCCAACCACCTCCAAGCGCCCTATACAAGTTCACCACCGCCTGCAATTCCTGCAACTTATCATTAACCCCACTTAACTGGGCAGCTAATAAATTCTGCTCAGAAGTAAGCACATCAGTATAATTAGTGGCTGAGCTATAACGTAGCAATTGCTGTGTATAAGTCACCGATTTTTGTAAAGCGGCGATCTGTTTAGCCCGCGCATCCTGTTTTTCAACAGCGGTTTGGTGAGCGTAAAGCGCATCTGATACTTCCTGTCCTGCAACCAGTAATGTTTTTTGGAAACTGTTCAGCGCCTCTTGTTGCTGGGCTTGTGCGGTACGGAGGCGCGCTTTGTTGATCCCCTGGTTAAAGATAGGCTGGGTTAAACCGCCAACGAGGTTATAAAATATTGAATGGTCAAAAAAATCCTTCAATTGCAAACTCGAAAAACCGCCCGATGCCGTAATGGTAAACTGCGGGTAAAAATAACCACGAGCTGCATTGGTGTTTTCAAACGCTGCCCTGAAAGCATATTCCCCTTGTTGTACATCCGGACGATTAGCAAGCAGTTGCAATGGCAAGCCGGTTTGCAGCGGCGCAGTTATGCTTTGAACGGAAAGGGCACTGCGGTTTACGGGGCCTGGTGCGCGGGCCAGCAAAATATCCAAAGCATTTTCCGTTTCGCGGATGCTGCGTTTCAGATCGGGGATGGATACTTCGGCGGCGTACCTGTTGGCTTCGCTTTGTACTACGGCGGCGCCGGTAACTACCGAGCCTTCCTTAAGCTTTTTCATCGTCTCCACATCTTTAATGCGGTTGGCCAGGGTCTCTTTGGTTATCTCTAATTGCTGATCGAGCGATAGCAGTAAAAAGTAATTGTTAGCAATATCAGCTATTAACTGGGTTTGCACTGCGCGTTTGGCGGCATCAGTTTGCAAATAACCTGCAAGGGCGGCACGTTTGGCGCTGGTTAATTTGCCCCAAATGTCTGCCTCCCACGATGTTGTTAAGCCTGCCTGGTAAGTAGTAGTTAAGGTATTAAATCCTATACCGGTTGGAAAGTTTAACCCCGCGGTTGATTGTTTGTTGCGTGTTACCGAGGCATTGGCACTTAGGTTGGGTAACAAAGCCCCTTTGCTTTGCAATAGGGCGGCCTGCGATTCGGCAATGCGCTGGATTGCGTTTTTCAGGTCGAGATTGTTGTTGAGGCCTTCCTGTATCAGCGCTTTTAATGTGGTATCGGTAAAAAGCGATTGCCAAGGCATTGAAGCCAGTGTTGCGCTATCGGTAGTGGTTACGTCGCGATATAAGTTGTTGGTGTTAACATCGGGCTGCTTGTATTTTTTATTGACCAAACAGGATGATAGCGCCAGCAGCAATATCGCAGGTAAAAAAGTATATCTTATAATGTTCTTATTCATTGCAAATAGTAAAATTAGTGTGCAGGTGTAGTTTCGGGTGCGTCGTCCTCATCGTCGCGATGCTTGTTAAGCGGACTAACACGTTCCTGCAAATGCTGAAATATGATGAACAACACCGGGATCACAAACACCCCAAATACAGTCCCCACAAACATGCCACCCACAGCACCCGCACCAATAGAGCGGTTACCATTAGCACCTGCGCCCGTCGAGAACATCAGCGGCATAATACCAAAAATAAAGGCAAAGGAAGTCATGAGGATAGGGCGTAAGCGGGCTTCTGCACCGGCAATAGCGGCCGGGACAATGTCCATGCCTGCCCTGCGCCTATCGAGCGCGAACTCTACGATCAGGATGGCGTTTTTGGCTAACAAACCGATGAGCATGATGAGCGAGATCTGCAGGTAAATATTACTGCCGATATCAAAGATGCGGGCAAAAATATAAGTACCTGCCAAACCAACAGGCAGCGATAACAACACCGCGAAGGGGAGGATATAACTCTCGTACTGGGCACTCAGCAAAAAGTAAACAAACACAAGGCACAGGATAAATATATAAGCCGATTGTGTACCGGTGCTCAACTCCTCGCGGGTAAGGCCCGAAAACTCATAATCGTAACCCGCAGGCAGGTTTTGCGCAGCCGTTTCCTGGATAGCTTTAATGGCATCACCGGTACTGTAGCCCGGGTTAGGTGAACCTGATACCGAGATAGCGGTAAACAGGTTAAAACGTGAAATAGATTCCGGTCCGAATACCCTGCGTAAAGTAACAAATGTGGTTATCGGTGCCATCACCCCGGCATTATTGCGTACAAATATTTTGCTCAACCCGGTCTGGTTGGTGCGGTAATCATAATCGGCCTGAACCATAACGCGGTACTGCTTGCCAAACTGGTTAAAGTTTGAGGCATATAATCCGCCGTAATATCCCTGCAAGGTACCCAACACGGAGTTTACACTAACGCCAGCCTCTTTACATTTAGCCACGTTAACATCAACCTGGAATTGCGGAAAGTTAGGGTTAAATGATGAGTTCAGATTTTGGATCTCTTTACGTTTGCGTAAGGCCGCCTGGAAATCGTTACTTACTTTAAATATCTCATTAATGGTATGCCCGCCTTTATCCTGCAATTGAAACTCAAAACCATCACTATTACCAAAACCCTGCAAAGTAGGTGGCGAAAAATAAAACACGCTTGCCTCGCGCAATCCGCTGGTTTTGGCAAAAAGCTGACCGATAATGCTTTCCAAACTTTGATTTTTTTGCTTGCGATGGTCCCAATCTTTCAGTTTAAGGATCACCATGGCGTATGCACTGCCCGATCCTGCCAAAAAGTTAAAACCTACCAGCTTAAGCGAGTTTTCAACCTCCGGAAAAGTACGGCCGATACTGTCAATTTTTGTAGCTACGGCTTCGGTGCGCTCCATTGATGAGGCGGGAGGCAGGCTGATGGCTGCGAATATCGTCCCCTGGTCCTCGTTAGGTACAAAGCTGGATGGAGTGGTTTTTACCAAAAACGCGAACACGCCGGCAAATACAACAACAGTAGCTATCACTATCCATTTGCGGCGGGCCAAAAAGCCTACTGATTTTTGATATTTACCGCTTACCAGATCGAACGAGGTATTGAACGCCACATAAAACCTGTTAATAAAACCATGTTTAGGCTGGCCTTTTTCATGCGGTTTCAAAAACAAAGCACATAGGGCAGGGCTTAGTGTTAACGCGTTTACTGCCGATAGAATAATGGCCACGGCCAGCGTAATACCGAACTGCTTGTAAAACACACCCGTAGAGCCGGATATAAAGGTAACCGGCAAAAACACTGCCGACATCACAAGGGTAATAGAGATGATCGCCCCCGAGATCTCGTTCATCGCATCAACCGAAGCCTTTCGGGCCGATTTATAACCTTGATCTAATTTGGCGTGCACGGCCTCAACCACCACAATGGCATCATCCACCACAATACCGATGGCCAGCACTAATGCGAACAACGTAAGCAGGTTGATGGTGAAACCAAACAGGTTAAGGAAAAAGAAAGTACCCACAATGGCCACAGGAACGGCAATCGCAGGGATCAATGTAGACCGGAAATCCTGAAGGAAAACAAACACCACAATAAATACCAGTATAAACGCTTCGATCAGCGTACTGATCACCTTCTCTACCGAGGCATTCAAAAACTCGTTGGCATCAACAAGGTAGGCTATCTTAACACCGGCCGGGAATTTTTGAGATGCCTGGTCGATGATCTTTTTGGTTTCGTTGATCACATCATGGGCGTTCGATCCGGCTGTTTGACTGATAGCAACACCTACCGATGGCAAGCCGTTGGTTTGCTCCACAAACGAATAATCGAGTGCGCCGAGTTCAACGCGGGCTACGTCGTGCAGACGTAGCACCTCGCCATTACCTACCGATTTGATGATCATATCGCCAAATTCCTTAGGCGTTTGAAGGCGGCCTTTGTAACGTAATACATATTGAAATGGCTCGTGACTATTCTCTCCAAATTTACCGGGAGCAGCCTCGATGTTTTGCTCGTTCAAAGCGTCAGTAATATCATCTGGCACCAAACTATAGCGCGACATTACATCCGGCTTTAGCCAGATCCGCATCGAATAATCTTTCGAGCCAAATACCTGCGCCTGACCAACACCCGTTACACGCTGAATTTGCGGTACAAGATTGATCTTGGTATAGTTCTGCAAAAAGGTTTCGTCGTAGGTTTTGTTTTCACTATATAACGAAAAGATGATCAGCTCGCTACTCTGGCTTTTTGATACCGATACGCCCGATTGCGTAACCACCAAAGGCAGTAAGCTGGTAGCACGTGATACCCGGTTCTGTACGTTTACCGCGGCCAGATCGGGATTGGTACCAACCTTGAAAAATACGGTGATGGATGCCGAACCATCGTTACTGGCAGAGGAGGTCATGTAGGTCATGTTCTCCACACCGTTAATCTGCTCTTCCAGCGGGATGATCACACTTTTAAGTACTACATCGGCATTGGCTCCGCTATAAAAAGCCTGTACCTGCACCGTGGGCGGTGCTATGTCAGGATATTGCGATACAGGTAATGTTGCAAGCCCTAATACACCAAGTATCACCAGTATCACTGATATTACGGTTGATAGTACAGGGCGCTCTATAAATTTTTTAAGCATGGTATTGCTTTATATTTTTGGATAAGATGCTTTGGGTTTATTTAGTATCGCCGTAAACGCTCTGCGCGCTAACAGGGGTTGGTTTGATCACGGTGCCATCTTTCAGGTTTCCGCTACTTTCCAGTATGATCACGTCGCCGGGTTTAACACCGCCGGTTGCCACATAAAATTGTCCCTCGGTATTATCCATCACCTCGATGGCTGTGTTTTTAACCTTTTTCTGAGCATCTACCACATAAACAAAACGTTTGTTCTGCAATTCGTAAGTGGCGGATTGCGGTACCAAGATAGCGTTTTTGATAACGTTAGGAATCCGAACTGTAGCGCTGCTTCCGCTACGGATCACACCGCGGGGGTTAACGAAATCGGCGCGCATATTGGCAGCACCTGTAGCCGTATTGATCAATCCGTTAATAGTTTCCACCCGGCCGGTATGGTCATAAACGCTGCTATCCGGCAATATCAACGACACATTCGGAAGTTTGGCGATCTTAGCATTTAACGATGTTTTGCTCGAGCTATCGCGCGTAAAGGTCAACAAGGCCTTTTCATTCAATGCAAAATAAGCATATACGTTGGCGGTGTTGTAAACCGTAGTTAAAGGTTCGGTAGTGTTGGCGTTTACCAAACTGCCCAATTTATGCGGCAATGAACCTATCACCCCATTAACCGGACTGGTAATAGTGGTATATCCAACATTGATCTGTGCGTTTACCAATGCTGCTTTAGCCTGTGCAAGCGCCGCGGCTTTCGATTGCTCGTTATACTCGGCAGTTTCCAGTTCGTATTTGCTGATGATATCCTGCTGTACCAGTGGTTTCACCTTATTAACCTGCATGCGGGCCAGGGCCAGGTCGGCCTCGGCGGTTTTTATGCCGGCCTGTGCGGTGCGCACGTCCTGCTCATATTGCGGGGCGCTTATTTTAAACAACAGCTGACCTTTAGTAACCGCTGCGCCTTCATCTACATAAATTTTCTCAACATAACCATCAACCTTCGGGCGGATCTCAATATTCTGCTGACCCTGGATGCTTGCCGGGTAATCTACATTTAAAGTGGCCTGCCTTGGTTGAAGTTCAAGAACTTTATAGTCAAGCACCTGCTCAGCTTCGCCACCTCCGTTTTTATTGTCTTTCCCGCCGCCGCATGATGAAAGTATCGCGATTGCCAAAAGCGCTGTCGCGCAAGTAGACTTTGATAGTAATTTTCTGTTGATTAGCCATTCGGGTTTTAACTTCATCAAATTGTGTTGGGTGAACATTTTGGGTAAGGTGTTTCTTTTATTTAAGTTTAATTTGAGGAACAGATCCTTTTTGCAATGATTTTTACCAGGAAGCCGTTTAAAAGGTGTCAGGAAAAAGGGGCTTTAGTTCTTTATAGTGTTGTGAGTACACAATAAAGACATGGGCCACCAAACCGGGTTTGGAATAAGGGGATACCAATGACATTTTTATCAAACCGTTTTTAACAGGCTTCCGCGTCTGATTGAAAACATTATGCTCCCAAAGCTGCTCATTTTAAAGGGATTTGCCAAAATAAATGAACAATAGGTGAGATACACCCATTTTATATTTGGTTAAGTTTTATAAAATGGGATAGGATAATACCTAATATTAATACCGCGCGATTTTGGGGAATTGAGATTGGAAGCTAGTTAATAATAACCAGTGTTCTTCATGCTTATTTGCATCACCCATTTATTTGTTTAAATTTATTCCATGCTTAACCTGAAACCCTATCCTCAAAAAATCCTGTTATACTTGCTGCTGGCGTTTTTGTTCAACAGTTGTCAAAAACAAGCCGATCCTTATCATCCTACGCCCAACGGCCCTGAAAAGCCTGATCCAGTACTATCATTTAAATTTGTAAAGTTTGAGCGAGTCGATAAGCTCACCGACCTTTGGAATAATGTAAAGATATACTGGTCGAAAGCAAAAAGTACGGTGCCTACCGATGGGGTAAAATATACCGTTAGCTTAAATGGAAAGGTAGTTGCGCCCGATATAAGTGATACAACATGCTACCTGGCCAATGTTTTGGCTACGTTTTCTTATAAAGGGAAGATAGTTGTAAATGGTTTAGGTAAAAAAGACTCTATTGAATTTGAAATTCCTGCAAATAGAGGTTTTGTTTATGCCAGTCCGGATCTTGATGGAATTAATTGCTATACAACAGAGGGACAATTTGTTTGGCGACATAATATAGAAAATTGGTTAACGCCTGTATTATCTAATGATACTTTGTTTTTACAGGGAAGAAAAAACGCTACGCCACAAAGCGTGGTTTGTGCCTTAAGTGCAAAAACAGGCGAAGTACTTTGGTCTGTGCCGAATAATATTGGGTACGATACTCCCGTATCTTTAGTTTATAGTAAAGGTATAATTTTAGCAACAAGTTCAAGAGATACTTATGCTTTTAGAGCATCTGACGGAACCGAACTGTGGCATAAGAAACAGAATAGTACAAATATAAATATACCGGTACCGCGAATATTTGGCAATTTGGTACTTACTGTTGGTGGTGATGAATTGGAAAATAATGGTTTGCTAAAGGCTTACGATGCAAACACCGGCATTCTGAAATGGACATTCGTGTCGCCGTTGTCGGGAATGGGAGCTCCTACCTTAAAGGATAATGTAGTTTATATTGTTGATACCCACATCCCACCGTTTGAAGCCGATGAAGTATGTGCTTTAAATGCTATTGATGCCACTACCGGCGTAAAAAAGTGGACTACACCCTATATGGATGGCGGCGCGGGAACTGCATTTTATAGGGCCCGGCCGCTGGTAGTAGGAAACATGGTTATTTTTTCAACCTATAGCAGAACACTTCAGGGATATTTGTACGCGTTTAATAAAGATACGGGGAAGCTTTTATGGAAAAATGTAGTGTTTGAAGGTACTTTAGCAGCCGATGCTTCTGGCTTGTATCTTTTTAACGCTTCAAACGCTATGAAGTTTAATTTACAAAATGGCGCGCTGATCTGGTCAAAGCCATCATACTATTATCAATTTATACTTACGCCTGGAAAAATTTATCTGACTTCAGCTTTTTCAAGCGGAATAGAGGTAATGGGGATGAGGGTTTTTGATTCGACCAGTGGTGCTGAAGATCTATACCATTTTTCTCCTTTTCTTAAATCTGCAGGGCAAATGGCCGTAGTAATTGATGGGGTAGCCTACTATTCATCACTTAGTGAAATGGTACCGACTCAATAAATAAAATGGCAGGTAATAATAGTAAAATTTATATAACAGGGTAAAAGGTGGGCGTATATAGTATAAAGGCCGGCATCGCGTTTATCATCCATTTGTTACAATTAATCAGTCTGTTATCAAAATATCATCACAAAATGTAGCTTAGTATACTTTAGTTATACAGATGATACAAATTCCAAAAGACCTGCTTGAACATCATGTGCATATGCGCCTTCGTTTGTCGGATATGTACGGTGTTATCATTGATAAAAAACGCCCTTTCAGATGTGATGATACCCTGCAAACCGCGCATTGTCTCGAAATTATCTTAAAAGGGCATATCGATGTGCGGTACGGTAGCTTTACGCAGCACCTTGAAGCGGGCGATCTGCAGTTCAGGAGGAGGGGCAATTATCAGTTGTTTCCATCGGATGAGTACAGCAGCTTGCTGATATTTATGGAGAACGAATTTGTAGATTACTTTTTGGATAGCCATGTTCCGGAGTTTAGGCACGAGAGGCAAAGCGCCGATTTGCCGCCCTTCGTTTTCAAAAACTCTGAGTTTATCGAGGCCAATGTAACGCAGATCATGAGGCATATCACGCACCCGCAAGATTATTCGAGGTGTATCGTAAAATTCGCGGCGCACCAGGTGTTGCTTCAAATTTTATCTAATGATAAATCAAAAACTTTTGTTTCGTTTTTAAAAGATTTGGTAAGTCAGAAAAAAGTTGATCTGGCCTATTTTATGGAAACCAATTTCAACAGGCAGCTCTCTATAGATGATATGGCCAAACTTACCGGCCGCAGCACCAGTGCTTTTAAAAAGGAATTTACTGATCGTTTTAATACCACACCGGTAAAATGGCAGCTTAACAGACGGTTGGAATATGCCGAATACCAGCTTAAACATTCTAACGATCCGGTAGCTACGGTGGCTTACAGCAGTGGGTTCGAGAATATCTCGCATTTCTCTAAAGTGTATAAACAAAGGTTTGGTACTTCGCCTAAAAGTACGCGCATCGAATCGGTATAAAAAAACAAACAAATAAAGCTTCACAGCAAAAATGAGGCTGTTATAAAGCCGGAGTTTTGAGGTATGAAAACACTCCAAAACACTAACCCCGCGTTGATATTAATTGATATCCAACAGGGCTTTGATAACATTAATTATTGGGGCGGCGAGCGCAATAATCCTGATGCCGAACTGAACGCCCGTAAACTGCTTGACCACTGGCGGGCAAATAATTTGCCTTTGTTTCATATTCAGCATTGCTCTGTTAACCCCGATTCTTTACTGAATGAAAATAATCCCGGCAACGCGCACAAGGATATCGTAAAACCATTGCCCGGCGAAACTGTGATCAAAAAATCGGTAAACAGTTCCTTTATCGGTACCGATCTGCAACAACAATTAGATGCTGCCGGTATTGATACGGTTGTTATAGCAGGCCTTACTACTGAGCATTGCGTATCCACCACAACCCGCATGGCCGGAAATTATGGTTATGACACCTTTGTAGTTGCCGATGCTACAGCCGCTTTTTCAAAAACAGGCATTAAAGGCGAGCATTACAGTGCCGAACAGGTGCATTTATCAGCTTTGGCGCAGATCAATAATGAGTTTGCCACTGTTTTAAATACCGACGAGGTTATCCAGGCTTTTAAAAAAGACACCGATTTTCTTTAGCTCCTTAATAAACAGATTGTTAAAGCCTTACTTATCAGTTTCTCAAATACTCCCGGTAATGAAATAAACCGGGAGCATTGGCCAATAATCCGCAAAACCATCGCTCGCATATTTACTCACCCCGACTTCGCTGCGCTCGCCACCCCTCTCTACGCTGCGCGTAAAGAGGGGATTTGATGTTTTCTTATTTTTCCTACCCTCTTTATCCGAAGGATAGAGAGGGTGGTCCAGCGTAGCGTAGACCGGGTGAGTCGATTATCCGGCTTGCTATTCGGCAGTTTTTTAATTCATAGCTTCTATCAGATTATCGTCTTTTTTAGCTGGTCAATCCTTTACTTTACCACCTCAATAAAATTTTATACAAAAAATTTGCTAAATCGATTTTATTGCTTTAATTAGCTAAATCAATTTAGCGTAAAAATCATTCATCGCTTAGCCAATTATAAATGAGAAAAATCTACTATAGCTTTTTGCTGCTGTGTGCCTTTGTTTTGCCTTGCAGCGCGCAAACCGTTCAGCCCTTTAAGCAGGGCGATAGGGTGGTATTTACCGGGAACAGCATTACCGATGGGGGGCATTACCACTCGTACATCTGGTTGTATTACATTACCCATTTCCCCAACAGGCGTATCACGGTTTACAATGCCGGGATAGGTGGCGATGTTTCGTGGCAGATATTGGAACGTTTGGATGGTGATGTATTTGCACACCAGCCTACTGTGGTTACGCTAACCTTCGGGATGAATGACACCGGTTATCAAAACCTGAAAGGCGCAAAAGCGGATTCTACCTATGCCGCGAAAATTGCGGAATCATTGAAAAGTTTCAGGCTGATAGAAGATAAGCTGAAGCAACATCCCGAGGTGAGGAAAGTGATGATAGGATCATCGCCTTATGATGAAAAATCAAAGATCAAAATAACGCCATTGATGGGTAAAAACACGGCTATGTTGCAAATTGCTGCCGATCAGCAAAGCACGGCGGCACGCAACCACTGGGAGTTTTTGGATCTCAACCGGCCTATGGTTGCTATTAATGCGAAACAACAACAAACCGATTCAACCTTTACTTTACAGGGAAGCGACCGTATCCACCCAACAAATGATGGGCAAATGGTAATGGCCTACCTGTTTTTAAAAGCGCAGGGCCTTGCCGGTAAAAAGGTGGCCGATGTAATTATTAATGTGGGAAACAAAAAGGTAGAAACCGCTGAAAACTGCACAGTAACAACGCCATTTATAGGTAGTGAGCATATAAAATTCAATTATCTTGCTAATTCTCTTCCCTATCCGTTGGATACCATTCCCGGTGGATTCGGTCAACCAGCCAAAGCTCAATCGCTGGCTTTGAAGGTAATTCCTTTTACTGATGAGTTTAACCAGGAGCTTTTACAGGTTAAAGGTTTAGCAAGCGGAAAGCAATATCAGCTTAGAATAGATGGCCAGCTGATGGGGGTATGGGAGGCTGATGATTACGACAAAGGCATCAACCTCGCCTTGATCAATAATACGCCACAATATCAACAGGCATTAGCCATTATGCACCTCAATGAAGAACGCTGGACGATTGAGCGTAGGTTGAGGGAATATTACTGGATGCACTACTCGATCTTGAAACCTAAAGGTTTGTTGTTTAATGATGGTCCGCATACCATCGATTCATTACAGCGCTACGCCAAAAAGGACTTTTTTGTGGCTGTAACCGTGCCTACCTATCAAAAAGCAAGGTTTAAAAGTGTGCGCGATGCCTGGCAAAAAGAGATCGAGCTGCTCACCAACGAGATCTATCGCATCAACAAACCGGTTAACCATCTCATTGAAATAATACCCGCCCCATAACCTTATGAAACTCAAAACTATTTTGATGAGCGCCGCGCTTATCGGTTGTATATCTGCCCGTTCATCGGCGCAAACTGCCTGGTATATTGATGGTTATCACGGCGGAGTTTGGGGGCATTATCCTGACTGGAACACCCGTTTCATGGCCGATATGCTTAAAAAGAACCCTGACTGGAAGATCAACATCGAACTGGAACCCGAAACCTGGGACAGGGCACAGGTTGTTGATCCCGCAGCATATGCCGACTTTAAAGCCCTGTTTGCAGATCAAAGCCTGAACGGCCGTATCGAATACGTAAACCCGGCCTATGCCCAAAGCTATAATTACAATATCTCGGGCGAGAGCATCATTCATCAGTTTAGCTATGGCATTAAAAAGATCAGGGCGCATTTTCCAGGAGCGGTGTTTACATCTTATTCATCCGAAGAACCCTGTTTTACAAGCGCTTTGCCACAGATATTAACTTCATTTGGTTTTAAGTACGCCTCGCTCAAAAACCCCAATACCTGCTTTGGTGGCTACACCCGCGCGCATGGCGGAGGGTTGGTTAACTGGATAGGTCCGGATGGTACGGGGATCATTACCTCGCCAAGGTATGCCGTTGAAAAGCTTTCAGACAAATCAACCTGGCAAACCATAGCCTGGGATAATGGCGCAAATTATATTAAAGCTGCTTATGCCAATGGCGTGAAACATCCCATCGGGATGACCTTGCAGGATGCCGGATGGAAAGGCGGCCCCTTTATCGGTAAAGGTGATAAAAATGGCATCCACAGCATTTATACCACCTGGCGAAACTATTTCGCCAATGTTGCCGCCAAAGATGTTCGGCCGGATTGGAAGGTATCGCAAGAAGATATCCAGGTGAGTTTGGTTTGGGGATCACAGGTTACGCAACAACTGGCCCAACGGGTACGGGTTGCCGAAAACAAGATCATCCAAAGCCAGAAACTGGCCGCGATGGCAAAGATCTATAGTGGCAACAGCTATCCGCAGGCCGATTTTGATGCCGCCTGGCGCACGCTTTTGCTATCACAACACCATGATTGCTGGATAGTACCCTATAACGGCAAACCCGGCGATACCTGGGCCGATAAGGTAATAGGTTGGACAGGGTTCACAAATGGTAAAAGCGATAGCATCAGCATGGTTGCGGCCGGGTTGCTAAACAAGGAGCAAGGCAATTTTATCACCGTTTATAACACTTTGGGCATTGCCAGAACCGGTACGGTAAAGTTTGATCTGCCATCGGATTTTACCGCGGATAATACAGGCGTTTTTGATAGCGCAGGGAAACGGGTAAACGCTCAATTCAGTCCGGCGACCGATGCTCATAATCCTATTGTTGAATTTAAGGCAGCGGTGCCTTCAATGGGATATGCCGTTTATCAGCTTAAAAAAGTAAACGCAACTACTACAAAAGGCGCTGATATTAAAACGCTTGCTGATGGTAACTATCAATTGGAAACAGATTTATACCGTGTTATTATCGATCCTCAACACGGAGGCATTATCAAAAGTATGGTCGCCAAAAGTATAGGTGATCGCGAGTTTGTAGATAAAGCTAATAAACTTGCATTTAATGAACTACGAGGAAATTTCTATAACGACGGTGGCTTTAAATCGAGCAAAGACAACCCGGTTAAAGTCGAACTTTTAGAAAATGGCCCGCTTGCTATAAAAGTAGCTTTACACGGCACTATCAACGGCAGTACTTACACACAAGTTCTTAGTCTTAAACAAGGGGAGCCACGCATCGATATCGATTTGAATATTGATTGGCAAGGCAACCCCGGAATAGGGGAGGGCATTAAACCCGGCACCTACAAATGGGAACTACCTGCTAAACCTTTTTATGATGACAGGAATAAACTGCTGGCGCTGTTCTCGCTTAACTTAAAACATCAAAAAGTTTATAAAAATGCCCCGTTCGATGTTACCGAAAGTAAGCTGAGTAACACCTTTTATAGCCGTTGGGATAGCATTAAAAACAACGTGATCCATACCTGGGTAGATGTTACCGGCGATAACGATAAATACGGTATGGCGTTGTTTACAGATCATACCACCAGTTATGCCCATGGGCAGGATTTTCCTTTAGGGCTTGATATTCAATATTCAGGGATGGGGCTATGGGGCCGCGATTATACCATTAATGGGCCAACGCAGGTGCATTATGCCTTGATTCCGCATGCAGGAAAATGGGATAAGGCGGGCATTTGGGTCGATGCTACGGAGTGGAATGAGCCATTGGTGGTTTATCCGGGAAAACCTGCGGGTAGTGTGGCCAAATCACTCATCAGCACAAATAATAACAATGTAGAAGTTACTTCAGTCGAGTTTGACGGGAACGATATGCTGGTAAGGTTGTTTAACGCGGGTGCTACAACCGATATCAAAACTTTGCTAAACTTAAATGCAGATGAAGCTCAACTGGTTGAGCTGGATGGCAGGGTTAAGCAGACGTTGCATTTTGCTAAACAAAAATCAGGGGGTAATTTATTGAATATCAATATACCAAGGTTTGGTTTCCGTACGGTGAGGTTGATTAATGCGAGAGGAATTTAGCAAAACACTTGGGCGGGAAGGCCTGTCACTCTGAGCTTGTCGAAGAGTCGCGCGCAAAGGCCCTGCCCGCCATGCTTCGACAAGCTCAGCATGACACCCATTTTTAAACACGTTTTGGATAGGAACTAAGCAATTAAGATCGTTTACACTCCTTGCTAAACCCAAATGTAAAATTTATTAAACATAATTTGCTAAAACGATTTTATGTATTTACTTTAGGCCGTAGTAACCAATTACAAATAACCACATCCTATAACATATTCAGGATCAAAATAATGACCTATACTAAACGGACCGTTTCCGCGGCCTTGCCGGGCAAAAAATATTTAGCTGTATTGTTTACCGCCGCTTTGTCGCTTGGTTCAACGTTGCTTAAAGCACAAAGCCCGGCTTCATACGTAAATCCATTTATTGGTGCCAGTACAAGTACCAAAGACGCGGGTACTTATCATGGCCTTGGCAAAACGTTTCCGGGCGCTACAACGCCTTATGGCATGGTGCAGGTTAGTCCAAATACCATTACCGGCGGCGATAACGGTTCGGGTTACAGCCATGAGCAAACCAGTATAGAAGGTTTTGCCATGACACAAATGAGCGGTATTGGCTGGTATGGCGACCTTGGTAATTTTTTGGTGATGCCTACCGCCGGTAAACTTTACACCATAGCCGGTAAAATGGATGGCTCGGTGAAAGGTTACCGTAGCAATTACAATAAAAAATCAGAGAAAGCATCCGCAGGCTATTACAGCGCTTTGCTTACAGATTATAATATCAAGGCCGAAATGACTGCCGCCCCGCACAGCGGCATGCTGCGCTTTACTTTCCCTCAGCAAAAAGAGTCACGTATCCAGATTGACCTCGCCCGTAGGGTAGGGGGGACCTCGACCTTGCAATATGTAAAAGTAGTTGATGCAAATACTATTGAAGGCTGGATGAAATGCACCCCAGATGGCGGTGGCTGGGGCAACGGCGATGGCAAGGCCGATTATACCGTTTATTTTTACGCCCAATTCAGCAAACCGCTGAAAGATTTCGGCGTTTGGACGGCGGATATCCCCGACGACTGGAAACGCAAACTGGACGAAGTGACCAGCGATAAATACCTCGAAAGGGTTGCCCAATCAACCATCCTGAAAGGTGTTAAAGAAAAACAGGGCAAGCATTTAGGTTTTTACACCCAGTTTGATACCAAAGCGAACGAGCAGGTACTGCTTAAAACAGGCATCTCTTTCGTAAGTATCGCGGGAGCAAAAAATAACCTCAACACCGAGATCAAAGACTGGAATTTTGACGGCGTACATCAAAAAGCAGTAGCCCTTTGGAACAACGCTTTAGCCAAGGCAAGTGTACAAGGCGGCACTACCGAAGAAAAAACGGTGTTCTATACAGCATTGTATCACACCATGATCGATCCACGCATTGTGAGCGATGTCGACGGACATTATATGGGTGGAGATGGTAAGGTTCATCAAACTACATCATTCCAAAAACGCACAATTTTTAGCGGTTGGGATGTTTTCCGCAGCCAGATGCCTTTGCAAACCATTATTAATCCAGCTTTGGTGAATGATATGGTAAATTCATTAGTGACATTGGCTGATGAGAAGAAAAAAGATTACCTAGAGCGCTGGGAGCTGTTAAATGCTTACAGCGGCTGTATGATCGGCAACCCGGCTGTATCGGTTATTGCCGATGCTTATGCCAAAGGTATCCGAAACTTTAATGTACCCGAGGCCTACCGCCTGTCGGTTGGCTCAGTAGAAAAATTTGGTAATGGTGATAAAGGCTTTACCGGCGGCGATTTGAGCCTTTCCTATACTTTAGAATATGCCTATACCGACTGGTGCGTTGGCCAACTGGCAAAAAGGTTAGGCAAAACCGCCGATTTTAAAAAGTATAACCAACGCGGCCAAGCCTACAAAAACGTATTCGACCCTGAAAAAGGCTGGTACCGCCCCAAAGATGATAACGGCGAATGGAAAGCCTGGCCCGATTCGGCCAAAACAAAACAGTGGTATGGCACTATTGAAAGTAACCCATATCAGCAAGGCTGGTTTGTTCCCCAGGATGTAGCCGGGATGGCTAAAATGATGGGCGGTAAAGAGAAAACTATTGCCGATCTGAACAATTTTTTCGAAAAAGCGCCAGATAACATGATGTGGAACGATTACTATAACCACGCCAACGAGCCGGTTCACCACGTTCCGTTTTTATACAACAGGCTGGGCGCGCCATGGCTAACCCAAAAATGGACAAGAGAGATCTGCCGTCGCGCTTATCATAATTCAGTTGAAGGTTTGGTGGGTAATGAGGATGTAGGGCAAATGTCGGCCTGGTATGTATTGGCTGCCAGTGGTTTGCACCCGGTTTGTCCTGGAGATACGAGGCAGGAAATTACCGGTCCGGTGTTTAATAAAGTGATTTTGAGGCTTGATCCTAAATACGCTAAAGGTAAAACGTTTACTATTACAGCGGTTAATAACTCGGCGAGTAATATGTATATCCAAAGCGCTAAGCTGAATGGAAAGGCGTATAATAAATGCTATCTGGATTACAAGGATATAGCAGCAGGCGGTAGTCTGGAGCTTACTATGGGTGATAAGCCTAATAAGAGCTGGGGGATTTAAAAGAGGATAACAAAAAACAAAACCCGTCATTGCGAGTAAATAAAAGCCGAGGCCTCTGAAGGATTGTATGACATCAGGCGGGTCGGCCTGTCACCCTGAGCTTGTCGAAGGGTCGCGCGCAGAGGCCCGCCCACCATGCTTCGACAAGCTCAGCATGACACCCATTTTTAAACATGTCATGGATAGGTACGAAGCAATCGCGCAGAAGCCGAGCCGCTATGCAGATCTGCTCTGTATAGTTCGCGATTGCTTCGTACCTTATAATTACATGGTTAGGAAAACCTAAAAAGATAAGATTATAAACCCAAATTGCTAAAACGATTTATAAGATAATGAAAAAATTATACTTAATACTCCTGGCAGCTTGCGCAACTCTATCAGCCAGCGCCCAAAAAATAGCCCCCTTTAAAGCAGGCGACAGGATAGCCTTTGTAGGCAACAGTATTACCGACGGCGGTCACTACCACTCGTACATCTGGCTGTACTACATGACGCATCTGCCCAATACCCGCATTACCTGCTATAACGTAGGGATAGGCGGCGATGCTATTAACCAGATCTATGATAGGTTTGATGATGATGTATTCTCAAAAAAGCCTAACGTGCTTACCCTAACCTGGGGCATGAACGATAGCGGTTATTTTGAATGGTACCGCGCCGATGCCAAAGATGTAATGGCCAAAAAGCTGGAAAATAGCTATAAATATTACGCTTTGGTAGAAGAAAAGCTGAAGCAACGCGCCGATATCCGTAAGATATACATCTTAGGTTCACCTTATGATGACGCATCAAAGTTCAACAACAAAAACTTATATCCCGGCAAACGCGCCTTTTTTTCAAACCTGATCGATTTTCAGGAGCAGGCTGCTAAAAAGAACGGTTACGGCTATGTAGATTTCTTTCACCCGATGACTGCGATCAATCAGCGTGAACAAGCTAAAGATTCAACCTACAGCTTAACCCCTAATGATAGGATCCATCCTGATAATGATGGTCACCTGGTGATGGCTTATCTGTTTCTTAAAACTCAAGGATTGGATAACCAACCGGTTGCCGAAATAGGGGTGAACGCGCAAAGTAAAGCGGTATCTAAATCGGTTAACTGTCGCGTTAGCAATGTTGTAGCCAATGCCGATTCGGTGGGTTTTAATTATTTGGCAAATTCATTGCCTTATCCTTTGGATACCATTCCACGTGCATGGGGTAACCGGAAACCGCAGTCGGATGCTTTGAAGGTGATCCCTTTTACTAAGGAGTTTAACCAGGAAATTTTATCTGTTAAAGGTTTGAAAGGCAGTGATTATGATGTTCTGATAGATGGCGAACAGATAGGCCGCTGGTCGGCTAAGGAACTGGCTGACGGCGTAAATATGGCCGAGATCACTACTACACCGCAGTACCAGCAGGCCATCCAGATCCGCGAGCTGAATGAGGAGCGTTGGGAGATAGAACGTCGTTTCAGAAACTATAATTGGATCCAGTTCGATTTTTTGAAGGAGAAAGGCCTGCTACACAAGGATAATAATGCGGCTATGGATAGTGTGAAAAAGTATTCGCGCACCAATCCATTTGTTAATGGCAACAAAGACAACTACAGCCGTGCACGTTACAAAAGCCTGCGCGATGCCTGGCAAAAAGAAATGGATGTGCTGATAGATGAGATCTACGCCATCAACAAACCTAAAAATCACCGTATTACCGTTATCGCCGCCAAATAACCTATACCGAATTTGTTTAAGCTATGAGCATCTTAAAAAAACTACTTTTTGTAACTGTTGTATTTTTTGCCGCCGCGGTAAAGGTTAACGCGGCTACTGTTGATACTGTGCTTACACACAGCGCGGCCATGCGCAAGGATATCAAAGCAGTAGTTATCAAACCAGCCGACTATTCGGCCACAAAAAAATATCCCGTTTTATACCTGCTGCACGGTTTCAGCGGCAACTACAGCGATTGGATCCTGAAAGTACCCTCTATCACCAAACTGGCCGATCAATACCACGTGATCATAGCCTGTGCCGATGGCAATTTTGCAGGCTGGTATTACGATAGCCCCATGAACAAGGATTGGCAGTACGAAACCTATGTAGGTACCGAGCTGGTTAGCTATATGGATAAACACTATTCTACCATAGCCAACAGAACGGGGCGGGCCATTACCGGCCTTAGCATGGGCGGTCATGGCGCCATGTATATCGGTTTTAAGCACCAGGATACTTTTGGCGCTGTGGGCAGCATGAGTGGGGTGGTAGATGTCAGGCCTTTTGCGGATGCTTTTGGTATTGAGCAGGTACTGGGCAAATACAGCGAACATCCCGAAACCTGGGAAAAGAACAGCGTGATCAATATGATATACCTGTTAAAGCCTAATTCCCTGGCTATTACGTTTGATTGTGGTTATGATGATTTCACGTTCCCGGTTAACACGGCTTTTCATGATCAGTTGCTTATGCGCAAAATTCCGCACGATTTTACTATCCGTCCGGGTTCGCATAACTGGGAATACTGGAGTAATTCGATCGTTTACCAGATGTTGTTTTTCAGCCGGTTCTTTGCTAACGCTAAGTAGGGGATAGTGTTTTTAACTATTCCTTACTTCACTTGTAATATAAAGCCCTGTTCTTAAATACTTTTTCAATTTTTATGCTGATTTGATGCAAGAAAAATAAATTTTGAAAAAGTATTAAAAAATTTTGCTAAATCGTTTTTATAATTTAGATTAGCAGTCAGATTCAATATCTGTTATAAACCAATTAATACAAACACAGTTTTTCAAAGTAAATCAGCGAGTGATTACCCTCTTTTTGCTAAATCGATTTTAAGATTTTTTAAAAAGTGACCTACTGTGTAAACAATGCTATTGTAATTAAACCTATAATATGAGAAAACTTTACTTTCAAAATGTTTCTTTTTGGGTATGCGGGTTGCTGATGCTGGGTGTGGCTTCCTGTAAAAAAGGAGGTTTCCTGGGCGCAACCTCCACAACCGACCTTACCCAAACTACGGTATTTAAGGATAGTGCCCGTACCGCCGGTTTCCTGGCAAACATTTACTCAAACATCAATTACAGCGCAAGTCCAACGCGTTTCGTTTACGATCCGCTGGGTAAGGCTGTGATATGTGGTGGTTTGGAGGCTGCCTGTGACGAGTCGGAACCTTCGCACGCATTTTCAACAACGGCCTCGGCATTCGCAACCGGTACTATTAACGCCGGTATTGTTGAAGACGGGCCTTACAAAACCTGTTACTACAACATCCGCTCGGTTAACCAGTTTCTGAAAAACCTGCCGGTTACACCCATTAAAGCATCAAACAAAGCTTTAATGATAGCCGAAGCCCGTTTTTTACGCGCATGGTATTACGCCATTTTGCTTAAACACTACGGCGGTGTGCCATTGGTTGGCGATACTTTGCTTACAAACGAAACGCCCATCAACGTAAAACGCAGCACTTATGCCGATTGCGTAAATTACATTACCTCGGAACTGGACGCTGCCGGAGCAGTGCTACCGGTAACACAAACAGGTGCCGATTATGGCCGCGCATCCAGAGGTGCTTGTTTAGCATTGAAAGCTCGGGTGCTTTTATACGCTGCAAGTCCGCTGTTTAATGGTACTACCTTAGTTGCCGAGGCGGGTGGCCAGGCAGACCCTTCGTTGGTAGGTTATCCAATGGCTGATGCCAACCGCTGGAAGCTGGCTAAAGACGCTGCCGCTTCAGTTATCAGCCTAAACGCATATTCTTTAAATACCGTTCCGCCATCAGGTGTGGATGCTTCAACGCCGGGCGCTGGCTTTCAAGGCCTGTTTCCGCAGCGTGTGAACACAGAATATATTTTTCAATTTATGAGGCCGGGTAACTCCGATCTGGAAAACCTTTTCCTGCCGCCAACCAGGAACGGAGCAAACGGTGCTTTTCCATACCAGGGTATGGTTGATGCTTTCCCAATGGCCAATGGTAAATTGATCACCGACCCAACATCAGGCTATGATCCTAATAACCCTTATGCCAACCGCGATCCCCGTTTAAACTACACCATCATTCATGATCAGTCAATTTTGCTGGTACGTTTAGGTAACGGTACTGTAGATGGCAAAGGCCCGGTTAATATTTTTATTGGCAGCTACAACGGCAGTGTTACCGGCCAGGATGCCGTACACCAGGGTACACTTACCGGTTACTACCGCAATAAAATGCTTGATCCGGGTGCCACTTCTTCAACACTTCAATACAACTCATCACGAGTGTTGCCGCTTATCCGCTATGCCGAAATACTGTTAAACTACGCGGAAGCAGCCAACGAATTTGATGGCCCTACTAATGAGGTATATACCTTCATGAATATGATCAGGCAGCGTGCCGGTCTTAGCCCATCCGCACTACCTGCCGGTTTAAGCAAAGATGAGATGCGCAAATACATCCAAAACGAAAGACGTATTGAGCTGGCTTATGAGGAGCACCGCTTTTGGGATGTTAGGCGCTGGAAAATTGCCGCTGAAACCGAAAACGTGCAAACACAGGGCATGGAGGTTAGGCGTACCAATACCACCGCGACTTTCACCAAGTTTAACGTTACCAAGCACAACTTCAGACCGGCAATGTACTTATGGCCTTTCCCGCTTAGCGAAACTGGTAAATCGCCTACACTGGTACAAAATCCCGGCTATTAATCACAAGTCATTTTACTCAGGATAATATGAAAAGAATTTTTAAACAGAAACAGCATCTGCTGCTGTTAGCGCTCATTGCCTTGATCTGGACATCGTGCAAGGTAGATAAGGTGCTGCCCGTAAACGAATCGGTTAAAGATATTTCGGGCAATTGGAAAGTGTTAAAAGCCAGTCGCAACGGTACCGATCTTACAACTCTTGTTGATTTCACGCAGTTTAGGGTAAAGTTTGATGCCACCGGCAAATACACCTTAATAAACCCGCTGCCATTTGTAGTGAACCAGGATGGTAATTACAAGCTGGATGATCCTAATTACCCCTTTAAAATAGCATTTACGCCACAAGGTGGCCAGGCTGTAGGGATAGTGTTCAACTACCCCATAGTAGGTGGGGCAAGGCAACTTAACCTTACGTTCAGCCCCGGCTGCAGCCTCAACTCCTACACTTACACCTTAGTGAAAGAATAACAGATAAATACTTAAAAGCATATAAATGAGAACACGTTTACATATTAAGGGAAAATACTTGTGGAGCTCGTGCGCGCTTATTTTAGTGGCATTGGTATTTAGCTTTTGCCACACTAAAATAACCGGGGTTACCGGTCCGCCTACGGCCACAGTTGGCCAAACCATCAACATTGGTGTTGACGTAGATGTCTCTACCAATTATTTTGGCAGCGATACTTACAGCGGGAATGTGATCATTGCTGTGTTGTTGCCTAAAGGATGGAAGGGACGTGAAAACATGACAGCTACCTATACCAGCGGTAAAGGAAACGGAAACATGGTTTTTACCCCGGCCAGTGCTATTGCGCCAAACACCAACGGTTTAACCTGGGCTGTCGCGCTTAAAAATAAGTTTCAAATTGCTGGTAACCTTATTGATGATATGGAGTGGGTGGTTATGCAAACCGATCAGCCGCTTAAATGGCAAAACGGCGATAAATTTGTTGGTAATTGCGCCATCAAATTGAAGGTAGCTGCTGATGGTAACGCCACCAGTTTCAAACCGGCTTACGTAGTTGCACAAACGCTTGATGGCTTAAAAGACGATCCAGGTGTGGCCGATGGTGCTCCATGGGGGCCTGACGCGGTTTACCATAACC
Organism: Mucilaginibacter sp. CAU 1740; assembly: GCF_039839285.1. Taxonomy (NCBI): domain Bacteria; kingdom Pseudomonadati; phylum Bacteroidota; class Sphingobacteriia; order Sphingobacteriales; family Sphingobacteriaceae; genus Mucilaginibacter; species Mucilaginibacter sp. CAU 1740. The sequence goes on from NZ_JBDOQS010000011.1 coordinate 226,433, forward strand.
TGTACAAAGGCGATTGCTTTACTGTAACGGGCGGCGATGGTGATTTTGTTGATTTTTGTAACCCGCAACTTACCAGCATCGATCCTCCAAAATCATTGGATAACGATTTTATCACCCTTACTTACAACAATACCATTACCAATACCGGTTTAGATAACCCACAAGCGGTGTATCTGTGTGCTACCGCCACCACCAGCGATGGTAAAACCTTAACGGTTTGCGAGCAAACGGATAAAACCAAGCTAACCCAAACCGGTGCTAAAACAGGGTTGTATAAACTTACATTTTGGCCGCACCAGTTTTTTGGCGCCACGGCCTCGCAAACCATTGTAAGCATGAGCTACTACATCACCAACCAGGCTGGTACTATTAAGGTTGGGTACGGTGGAACATCCGATCCGTTTACTTTTAAGTTCAGGTGTACTTAATATAGCTATACAATTATAAATACCTAAAATACAGGTTTTTGTATTCGTTTTCTGCTGATTGAAAAACGGATACCCGGGCCCTTATTACGTTTATTCTGTTAACAACTTAAATCTGATTTTATGATTTATTGCTACTCAAAGAAATATCTGGCGGGAATTATCCTGATGCTATCGCTGATGGCTAAGGTAAGCCCTGCCGCCGCTCAGGATACCACAGCGGTAAAAAAGCCCGCCCGTGTGGGCTGGATCAGCGGCGTGGTGCTTGACGAATACAGCCAGCCCCTGCCAGGGGTAACCGTTACCGTTAAAGGTAAAACAGGCGGTGTTACATCCGAGATGGATGGTAAGTTTGCTGTTGATGCCGCGCCGGGTTCATTGCTGGTTTTCACTTATCCCAATCACCTGATCAAAGAAGTGACCGTAAATGCCGGTAAAGACATTGTGGTGAAACTGGAGGATTCATACCTCAAGATCCCTCAAAAAATTGATGTGCTATACGGCACTGCCAACAGGAACAATGTTTTAGGTTCGATATCGAGCATTTATACCAACCAGTTAACTACCACGCCTGCATCGTTATACGTATATGCTTTGCCTGGTCAGTTAGCAGGTTTATACACGCAACAGTACAGTGGTTTCACTGCCTTTAACCTAACCCCGCTATCATCAGGTTCGGTTATAGGGCAAACACTGGTAAATACTACATCAAACAATAATACCAGTTCAGATAACTCGGAGTTTGCTATTTCGGTAAGGGGGCAATCGCCAATTACTGTGATAGATGGTGTGCAACGCGAAATTTCATCGCTCGATCCGGAAAGTATCGAATCGATCTCAGTATTAAAAGATGGTTTATCTACCATTTTATTGGGTATGAACAGCTCAAAACCTGTTGTGTTGGTTACCACCAAACGCGGAGAAATAGGCAAGCCGCGCATCACTTTTACTGCTGCAACCGGGATCCAGAAATCATTAGGCCTGCCTAAACCATTACCGGCTTATGAGTATGCCTTTTTGCTAAATGAAAACCTTTTATCGGATGGAAAGAACGCCCTCTACAACGGCGACGACTTTGCGGCCTTTAAAAATCATACCGACCCATACCGCCACCCGGATGTGAACTGGTTCAAAACCATTTTGAACGATCATGCGCCGATGAGCACTTACAAGCTGAACATCAACGGCGGTACCAATGTGGCCCGTTACTCGGTTTCGTTAGGTTACTTTAACCAGGGCGGTATTTTTAAAACTGCCGATGAGGTGCCTTACAATACCAATACCAACCTGAGCCGTTACATCATCAACTCGGATGTGGGTGTGCAGGTAACCAAAAACCTGAACGTTGATCTGCAATTGTTTGGCCGGATCCAAACTACTACCGAGCCAGGTTCAAGCTATAGCAATATCCTGTCAGATCTGTTCAATACACCAAACTTTGCTTACCCTGTACGCAACCCTGATGGCTCATTCGGTGGTAACTCGGTTTATAAAAACAACCTGTTGGCAGCGGCACAATACTCGGGTTATACCCAAAACAATGCCGATGATATCTTGGCCAACCTCGATCTTAATTACAACCTGAGCGGTATAACCAAGGGCTTAAGCGCTAAACTGAAAGGTAACTTATCATACCAATCAATTACCGCACTTAACCGCAGCTTAGGCAATGCCGTTTACAGTTTTAATGCCGATAGTACTTACAGCGTATTTGGAGGTGCTACTGCTCAAAATAATAGCTTCGCTACGGTTTATACGTCAAGGCAATCATACGGTCAGCTTGCTTTAAACTACGACAGACAGTTTGGCAAACACAGTGTAAGCGCTACTTTGATGTATGATACCAAATCGCTGGTAACCAATTATGACCTTGCCGAGGTTGTGACCAACCTTGCCGCCAAAGCATCATATAATTACGATGGTAAATACTTTATTGAGGCAGCAGTAACCCGCAGCGGCGACAACCGCTACATGCCCGGTCATCAATGGGGTAACTTTTATGCCGGTGGTCTTGGCTGGCAAATGGGTAATGAATCGTTCATTAAAGATAATTTCTCTTGGATAAACTCATGGAAATGGCGCGGTACTTATGCCCGTACAGGCAACGGTAATATCGGTTCGCAGGCGCAGCTTTATTACTCGTACCTGCAAACTTATGGAACCAACGCAGCGGCACAAGGCAGGTTTTTCCCGGTAGGTACTAATTATACCACCAGTTACTATTGGTTTGATAACACGCTGGCCAACCCATACATTACCTGGGAGAGTGCCGATAAGATCGACGTAGGTACAGACATCAGCATGTTTAACAACCATGTAATGTTAACTGCCGATTATTATCACGATAAATACTTTAACCAGTTAGGCACACGCGGTAATACTATTGCCTTATTAGGGATCCCATACACGTTAGAAAATATCAGGAAAAACCTGTACCAGGGTGGTGAGTTGTCTTTAACCTATAAAAACAACATCAGCAACTTCAACTACTTTGTTACCGGTAACATCAACCTGCAAAAATCAAAAATACTATACATGGATGAGTTGGCAACACCTTACTCATGGAACAGGCGTACCGGCTTACCGGTAAACGGTACATTTTACGGTTACACTGCACTCGGCTTTTACCAGAACGCGCAGGATGCTGCTACAGCCCCGCATATTGCAGGTTATACCCCGCAACCGGGCGATATCAAATATAAAGACCTTAACGGCGATGGCGTGATCGATCAGTTCGACCAATCAACCATCGGTGGTACCAAGCCGCTTATCTTCTACGGATTAAACTTCGGTTTCAACTACAAAGGCTTCAGCTTTAGTGTGATTTTGCAAGGTGTTAAAAACAGGCAGATCAACAGCCAGAACCCTGCGGTTGACCACTTTGGTATCGATGGTTTATTCGCTTCAACCACCAACCAGGTTTACGAAAACGCAACCGGTCGCTGGACGCCTGAAACTGCCAATACAGCAACGTTGCCTCGTTTAGCCCAAACGGCTTTCACCAATAACTCGGCCTTCTCAACCTTCTGGCTTAAATCAGGCGATTACTTCCGCGTGAAAAATGCCGAGGTAGGATACACGCTGCCTTACAGCCTTACCCACAAGCTTCGGCTATCAGGTTTAAGGGTGTTTGTGAACGGCGAGAACCTGGCTACCGTAGCCGGATTTAAAGGACTTGATCCGGAAGTGATGCCTTATAACTATCCTATCCAAAGGGTGATTAACGCGGGTGTTAGTGTAAAACTTTAACGGGGGATTATTAAAGATGAAGACAATGAAAAATCAGATAAACAAGATGTTATTGATGACGATTGCCGGTGCCGCCCTTTTTTGCGGATGCCGTAAATCTGAAACATTTCCGGTTGATAAAGTTACCAGCTACTTTGTTTTTAACCCACTTGATTCGGCCGGGGAGTCAGCTCACGGCTACCTATACCAGATCTACGCCATCGCAAAAAACGGGCACAATCGTGTAGCCGGTGATTACCTGGATGCTGCTTCGGACGATGCGGTATCATCAAAATCGGGTACTGTGCAGGTTAAACAGATAGCAACCAACGCGGTTAACTCGTTCAATTTCCCGTCAAGCGAAAATTTCTGGGAAGAGCAAAATGCCACCGGTATCCCGAGCAATAGCGGTACACCATCATCATACTGGGCAGGTATCCGCGCGGCAAATACTTTTATTACCAATATTGGTGTAGTGCCGGTAAAAGGTAAATCGCCATCGGGTGTGCCTATGCGCTATGTATGGCAAAGCGAAGCCAGGTTTTTAAGGGCCTATTTTTACTTCGAATTAGTGAAACGCTATGGCGGTGTGCCACTACTGGGCGATAAGGTTTTCACCTTGAATGATAATGTAGCGCTGCCCCGCAGTTCATTTGGCGATTGTATCAAATACATTGTGGGCGAATGTGATGCCATTAAAGATAGTCTGCTAACGTATCCGCTGATAACGCCCGATGCCGATAACTACAGGCCAACTAAAGGTGCTGCTATGGCCTTAAAAGCAAAGGCTTTGCTTTATGCAGCAAGTCCGCTGTTTAATGGCGGTAACATCGATGCTTCAAATCCGCTTTCAGGTTATACCGATTTCCAGGCCGACAGGTGGACAGCCGCCGCTAACGCCGCGCAGGATGTAATGAACCTGAATACTTACAAACTGGATAACAATTACAGGGACGTATTTTTAACGCAAAATAACAGCGAACTTATTTGGATCCGTCCGGGATCTATCGCCACCAGTGTAGAATCAACTAACGGCCCGGTAGGCTTCGCGGTAGGCGGAACAGGCAATACCAGCCCAACACAGGAACTGGTTGATTCGTACCCGATGATCAACGGTTTGCCTATTACTGATCCGGCTTCGGGCTATAATAGCACTGATCCGTACGCTACTTTCACCACTCCAAAACGCGACCCTCGTTTAGATGCCAATATTTTTTACAATGGCTCGATGTGGTTAAACAGCACCGTACAAACTTATGAGGGTGGCCAAAGCAAACCTAATAGCAACATACAGCAAACGCTTACAGGTTTCTACATGCATAAGTTTATGGGCCTGTCTGAAAACAGCACAACGCTGGTGCAACACCCTACAGATTGGGTAGCCTTCCGCTATGCCGAGGTATTATTAGGTTTTGCGGAAGCCCGTAACGAGGTAGAGAGCAGTCCGCAGGCCGATGTGTACAAACAGTTGTATGATATCAGGGCAAGGGCGGGCATTGAAGCCGGAGCAGGCAGTAACTACGGTTTGAAAGCAGGCATGACCAAAGAAGAAATGCGTGCCGTGATCCAAAACGAATGGCGTATAGAGTTCGCCTTTGAAGAGCACCGCTTTTTTGATATCAGGCGTTGGAAAATTGCCGAAACGGTTATGAACCAGCCGCGTACCGGTGTATCTATCGTAAAAACAAGCTCTAATTTAACCTTTAATCCTATAACGGTTTTAAACACCGCCTTTGTTAAGAAGCAGTACCTGTACCCAATTCCTTACAACGAAGTGGCTAAAAACCCAAATATGAAACAAAATCCGGGTTGGTAATAACCTATACTTTAACTAATTAAACAAACAGTTATGAGAAAAATAATACTTTTCCTTCTTGTTATCATTACCATGCTCCCGGTTTTAGTTTATGGGCAAAGCAGGGTTATAACAGGTACGGTACGTGACGCCGGTGGTATTTTACCAGGCGCTACAGTTACCGAAAAAGGAGTTGCCGGCAGCGGGGCTATTACCGATAGTAAAGGTAAATTCAGGTTGGTGCTTAAAGGCTCATCAAATATATTGATAGTGAAATTTGTGGGTTATTCCACACAGGAAGTACATATTGGCAGTAAAACTGATATGGATGTTACGCTGGCCTCCAACAACCAGGGCCTGGACGAGATTGTGGTGGTTGGTTACGGTAAAACTACGCGTATCACCAGTACTGGTTCGGTAAGTACCGTTTCAGCAGCCGATATCCGTACAGTGCCTACAGCCAACGTACAAAACGCGCTGGCAGGTAAATTGCCGGGCTTCTTTTCGCAACAATCATCTGGTCAGCCGGGTAAAGATGCTTCCGACTTTTTTATCCGTGGTAAAAGCTCATTGAATGCCGATGGTAACAAACCGCTGATCATTGTTGATGATATCGAATACACTTATGATCAGTTACAACAGATCAACGTAAACGAGATCGAGACCATCTCTATCCTTAAAGACGCTTCAACTACAGCTATTTACGGTATTAAAGGTGCTAACGGCGTATTGGTGGTAACTACCCGCCGTGGTAAAGCAGGCAAGCCGCAGGTAAACCTGCGCAGCGAAACCGGTTTACAATCACCTACCCGGACGCCTAAATTCCTCGATTCGTATAATTCGGCTTTGTTAATTAACCAGGCACAGGCTAATGATGGCATTCCTCAAGAGTTTACCCAACAAGATCTTGATCTGTTTAAAAACGGCAGCGACCCATACGGACACCCTAATGTGGATTGGTATAACAAGATCTTTTCAAAATTTACCAGCCAGGTAAATACCAACCTTGATATTTCGGGAGGTACCGAGCAGCTGAAATATTTTATCTCTGGCGGTGCGCTTATTCAGAATGGTTTGCTTCGCGATTTTCCAGATCCGCGCGGACAGGTAAATAACGGCTATAACTTTAACCGTTATAACTTCCGTTCAAACCTCGATTTGAAGGCCAATAAAACCCTTACCATGCGTTTGGATATCACCACCCGTTTTTCAAACCTGAACTCGCCTAATGAGAGTGCGGCAAGTGCCTTGTCTGAGATCTATGATTTCACCAAACAAACACCGTTCACAGCGCCGTTCATGAATCCCGACGGAAGTTATGCTTACGCTTACTCAAGGTTTAACACCGCGCATTTGCCAACTTTAAACGCACGTATAGCAACAGGCGGTTATCAAAACTCAAAACGTACAGATTATAACGTGTTGTTCAACATCACCCAAAACCTATCGTCAATAACCGATGGCTTATCGTTAACCGGCCGTATCGCCTACGCCAGCACCGAAGAGTTTACAAGGGGCACAGGTAACTATGACCAGATCCCTTCGTACCATTACGATCCGGTTACCAATACTACTACCAAAAACCCTTCAGGCGGTTATGTTTTCCCGAGCCAGTATTATTCGGGTAATATCAACATTTACACCACCAACGTAAACAGCCAGGTTTTTGCCAATTACGATAGGTCGTTCCATAAAAACCATATTACCGGTTTGGTATTGTTTAATCAAACAGCGCAAACTTACAGCGCCAACGATTTCTTAGATTCGAGGTTGGTAGGTGTTCCTGCCAAGTTCAGGGGCATCTCTATCAAAGGCGGGTACGATTATGCAGGTAAATACCTCGTTGATATTAATGCCGCTTACAATGGTACCGACAGGTTTGCTGCAAACCACCGTTTTGGTTGGTTCCCGGCAATTGGTGTTGGTTACAACATCAGCAAAGAGAAATTCTTCCAGGATGCGCTACCGTTTTTTGGCTTAGCTAAAATAAGGGGATCGTACGGTTTGGTAGGTTCGGATGTGGCCCCGGGTAACAAGTATATCTATGCTCAAAACTACATACAGGGTGGGGGCTATAACTTCGGTGCATCTTCTACGCCTATCAACACTTATTACGAAGGTGCTTTGCCAAATGCCAGCGTAGTTTGGGAAAAGCAGCGCGAAATGGATATTGGTTTGGATTTAAACATGCTGAAGGATAATAGCCTTTCGTTAACGATAGATTATTTCCATAACATCCGTTACGATCAGTTGATTACCCCTAACAATATCCCCGAGATATTAGGCGTTGATTTGCCTGCCATCAACCTCGGCCGTACACGAAACCAGGGTATTGACGGCCAGATAGGTTACCACAGTAACATCGGCAATGTGCAGTTTGGTACTAACCTGGTGTTCTCGTATGCTAAAAACAAGATCTTGTTTATGAGCGAGGCCGCACCGGCATATCCGCGATTGGCACGTACCGGTCAGCCGATAGGGCAGCCGTTTGGTTATGAGAGCTTAGGGTTTTACACCGCGGCCGATGTAGCAGCAATTAATGCCTACGTAGCCCAGCATGGCAGTAATAAGGATAACAAACAAATAGGTATCCCATCAAACGGATTACCTGTTCATGCAGGCGATTTAAAATATAAAGATTTTAACCAGGATGGCTTTATCGATGTGTTTGACCAAACAGCTATAGGCAACCCTAACCTGCCAAACACTACCTTGGGTTTAAACCTGCAGGCAAGTTATAAAGGGTTTAGCGTTAGCGTATTGTTCCAGGGATCGTTCAATTACAGCTTTATTGTAACCGGTACCGGTATCGAGCCGTTCCAAAGCCAGTTCCAGCCCATCCATCAGCAGGCCTGGACGCCGGAGAACGCCGCGAACGCGCAATATCCACGTTTAACAACAATAGGCTCGTCGGTTAACAGTCCAACGTATTATCCGTCAAACTATTGGTTGATCAACGCCAAGTATGTGCGTTTAAAAACTGTGGATATTGGTTACCAATTTCCAACCAAAATGTTGCCATGGCACCTGAACAACGCACGTATTTACATGAGTGCGTACAACCTGTTTACCTGGAATAACTATAATAAATACCAGCAGGATCCCGAGATCACCAGTAATACCGCGGGTGATGCATACATTAACCAGCGTGTAGTAAACGTAGGTTTACAATTAGGATTTTAGTAATTTTAACCAAAGCATCCCGGTGTTTGGCCGGGATGCTTTTACTAAAAACCGGATTATGTTTCCAACGCTCTCCAGCCTTTTCGAATACTTTTTCCAGATCCGGATCCCCGTTCCCATTCCAACTTTCGGCTTTTTTGTAGCGTTGGCTTTTTTATTTCCCTATTACGTTTTCAAATCTGAATTTAAGCGTAAGGAGGCTGATGGATTGATCCAAGCTTTTAACGAAACGGAAGTAGTTGGCGCGCCTGCCTCATGGCTCGAGCTTTTGATAAATGGTTTGTTAGGCTTTTTATTCGGGTTTAAAGTGATAGGTGCTTTTATCGAATATACAAAATTTGCGACAGATCCGACCGGGTTTATTTTTTCGAAAGAGGGGAGCTTAGTAGCAGGTATAACCGGTTTGATAGTATTCGCCGGTTGGATCTATCTCGACAGAAAAAAAACTCAATTACCTAAGCCGGTTGTAGAAACCAGATTGGTGCATCCTTACCAACTCAATACCTACCTGGTATTTATGCTGGCCTTTTTCGGTTTCATCGGTGCCAAGCTATTCAATACAATAGAGCACTGGCAGGAGTTTATGTACCAACCTGTAAAAGTGCTATTCGCCTCAAACGGTTTTTCATTTTATGGTGGATTGATCTTCGGCGCGTTAACTTACCTGTACATCTGCCATAAAAAAGGCATGAAGCTGGTTCATCTGGCTGATATCGGTTCGCCGGGAATGATGCTGGCCTATGGCGTTGGGCGCATAGGTTGCCAGTTATCCGGCGATGGCGATTGGGGGATAGTTAATCATCACCCTAAACCGGGCTTTATACCCCAATGGATGTGGGCATTTAACTATCCGCACAATGCCATTAACGCGGGTATATCCATACCTGGTTGTAATGATTTTTATTGCAGTCAATTAGCACATGGGGTTTATCCAACACCATTTTATGAGGCTGCTATTTGTTTGTTATTTTTTATGCTGATGTGGGTTTTCAGAAGAAAGATCACTATCCCCGGATTTATGTTTTTCTTATACCTGGTACTTAACGGAGGCGAGCGTTTTTTGATCGAGATGATCCGTGTTAACCCCCGATATAATATTTTAGGAATGATGTTTACGCAAGCCAGCTTAATCGGTTTATTGATGCTGTTAGGTGGGATAACAGGGTTTGTATTTATTATCATAAACCGCAAAAACAACTTGCAAAGGCGGGGTTCGGTTGCGTAAATTACAACGCCCAATTAATAAACTAAAACAATGAAAAAGTTTGCAGTGATCACTTTAATGTACTGCATTGTTGCTAATCTGCAAAGCAATGCCCAAACCAACCAAAAACCGGTTAACCTCACCGATCTTAACTTTACGGTTGAAGCCGCGCCCGACTGGAACAACTTTTTAAAGCGCGATAATGGCTGGTTTGGCGGCGACGGTATTTATACCATCCCCCTAAATGGCATAGAAAATAAACAAGCCAAACCCAACGATCCGATCCTGTTTATTTTTAGCGATAGCATGATAGGCAAGATTGAAAACGGTACAATGGCCGATGGCTATAAAATGATCCACAACTCGGTGGCGCTATTAAAGGGAAATAAACCGGTAGAACAGAATATGCGATACAGCTGGGATACCGATAAAAAAGATGCTGCTGAATCGACTTTTATCCCTCACACTCCACAAACAGATAGTACCGATTACTACTGGCTGGGAGATGGTTTTGTAAACCAGGAATTGGGCAATACGGTTTACATCTTCGGCTACCGGGTGCGTAATGTAAGCAGCGGCGCGTTTGGGTTTAAAGAAGTTGGGAATACCCTAATAAAAATCCCGACTGGCGCACAACCACCATACCATGACTTGCAACAAATGGATACACCATTTTATCTCACGGATAAAAATGGCGATATAGGGTCGTTTGGAGCAGGCATTTATGTAAACACGAAAAAAGCAGGAGCACCAGCACCCGATGGTTACGTTTATGTTTACGGTGTACGCGGGATTGGCAAAAACGTAATGGTAGCCCGTGTTTTACCCAAAGATTTTGAACAATTTGATAAGTGGACTTTTTATGATGGTGCAAACTGGGTAAAAGATATGGGTAAGGTAGCTGATGTTACCGATAACGTATCTAACGAGCTTAGTCTCACCGCCCTGCCCGATGGCCGGTACGCCATGATCTTCCAGGTAGGAGGGATGAGTACCAATGTGGGGATGCGGATAGGTGCTACACCTTATGGCCCCTTTGGTCCGGTTATTAAAGTTTGGGATTGCAAACCGGATTTGGAAGAGAAAACCTTTTTGGTGTATAATGCTAAAGCCCACCCAAGTCTTTCGGCTCCGGGCGAATTGTTGATCAGTTATAATATCAATTCGCTGGAGTTTATTGCTGATTTGAAGAAGCATCCTAATTTGTATAGGCCGAGGTTTATTAGGTTGAAGATTAAGAAGTAAATAGACGCGCAAAGTTTTTGATTTGGATAGTTGAGATTTTTAGGCACGCAAAGGCGCGAAGACGCAAAGGTTTTAAGGTTAAATAGTTTTAGATTTTTAGTACGCAAAGAGGGTAAGGCGCAAAGGGTTTTAAGGGTGAATAGTTCGAGATTTTAGGCACGCAAAGGCGCGAAGACGCAAAGGTTTTTAAGGGTGAATAGTTTTAGATTTTTAAGTACGCAAAGAGGCTAAGGCGCAAAGGTTTTTAAGGGTGAATAGTTCGAGATTTTAGGCACGCAAAGGCGCTAAGACGCAAAGGTTTTTAAGGGTGAATAGTTTTAGATTTTTAGGCACGCAAAGGCGCGAAGGCGCAAAGGTTTTAAGGGTGAACAGTTTTAGATTATTAAGTACGCAAAGAGGCTAAGGCGCAGAGGGCTTTAAGGGTGAATAGTTTGGTATTTTAAGAATGTAAGGGCGGTAAGCAGGAAAGGTTTCTTACGTCTGATTTCTTGCATCTTGTCTCTTGCTATCCTGAATCTTTTTCGCAGCTCCGTCAGTAGGAAGCTTCGGGTGAAAGCGGGCAGAACGATGGTGGCCTTGAGTGAGGGAAGGGGGCATAGCTACTTTTTGCAGAAGGGAGGGGAGGGTGCGAACGCAGTAGGGCAAAATTTAGCAGCCCGTGGTTCTGCCCGGTTTGCAGGGCGAAGGCAAGCGGGGGGATAGCGCACAGGCCAGCGGGCAACGAAGCCTCCTGGTGACTTGACTTTTTGGGTACTTTTGTGTCAAAGACAAAAGTACCTGGCCCCGCCCGGCCAAGAGGGCGACGATGTAAGTAAAATAGTATCAAGGCTTTTGTGGAATCGAAAAAACAAAGCATGCCCCCGCAACAAAATAATTACCCCATCAACATTTGCAAATTAACAATAAACAATTATCTTCGCTAAATCAATTTAGCTAACCTATTTAAATGAAAAAGTTCTTACTGTTTGCAGGCATTATTATGCTGTGCAGTTTTCAACCTAAAAAGCCAACAAAAGTGGTGTTTTTCGGCGATTCGATCACCGAGTACGCCGTACAGCCAGCCGGTTTCATCACCCTCATCCAGCAACGTTTAAAAGCCGAGCATAAAGACAGCGATTACGAAGTTGCCGGAGCAGGCATCGGTGGCAATAAAATTTACGATCTGTACTTACGCTACGAAGATGATGTGCTAACCAAAAATCCCGACCAGGTAGTGATTTGGGTAGGGGTGAACGATGTTTGGCATAAACGCATGTTCGGCACTGGTACCGATTGGGATAAATTCGGCAAATTCTATACCGCGCTTATCAAAAAACTTCAGGCCAAAAACATCAAAGTAACCATCTGCACCCCGGCCAGCGTAGGAGAGAAAACCGACTACAGCAACGAACTGGATGGCGACCTGAACCGCTACTCCAATATCATCCGCGATCTGGCTAAACAAAATAACTGCGACCTCGTTGATTTCCGCACCTTATGCCACGATTACAACCTTAAAAATAACCCAACTAACAAAGGCGATGGCATTCTAACTAAAGACGGTGTACACCTCAATGACCAGGGCAACCAGTTTGTTGCCGATATTTTCTACAAAACCTTATTTAAATAAAATAAGGTTTTTAAATGATATTTTGCTAAATCGATTTAATTAATATATTTGTATTGAAAGCTGGCTCTCTTCTTTTATCAGCTGTTAACCAATTATAAACCAAAATGAGATCACGTTTACTCATCGGCGTAATCACGCTTTTATCTGCCAACACGCTTTTCGCCCAAACCGAAAACCTGGTTAAATATGTGAACACCCGGCAGGGTACCAATACCAAATACGAGTTTAGTTACGGTAATACCTACCCGGCAACCGCGCTGCCCTTCGGTATGAACACCTGGACTGCCCAAACCGGCAAAAACGGCGACGGCTGGAAATATCAGTACTTTAAAGATACCATCCGCGGTTTTCAGCAATCACACCAATGCAGTTCGTGGGTGAATGATTACGCGGTGTTTTCATTTATGCCCGTTACCGGTAAATTAATGGTTAATGAAGATGAGAGGGCAGCCGCTTTCAAGCATGAAAATGAGATAGCCCAACCAAGCTATTACAAAGTAAAACTGAATAACAATATCACCACCGAAATGACCCCGACCGAAAGGGGGGCGCACCTCCGCTTTACCTTCCCGAAAGGGCAGACTTCATACCTGGTGCTTGATGGATACACCAAAATGAGCATGGTAAAGATCATCCCGCAGGAGCGCAAGATTGTTGGCTGGGTAAACAATTGCCGCTGGGCGCCGCAGGGTTTTAAAAACTATTTCGTGATCACTTTTGATAAACCTTTTGCCGATTACGGTACCTGGGAAAACAAAAAGAACCAGATCTCAGCCAAAAGCTTAACCGGCGAGAGTGACGGGGTAGGCGCTTATCTTAAATTTAAAGATGGGGAAACTGTACAGGTTAAAGTGGCCTCAAGCTATATCAGCCCGGAACAGGCCGAAACCACTTTGCAAGCCGAACTGGGCAAATACAAAAGTTTTGATGATACCCGCAAAGCCGCAGATAAAGTTTGGAATACCCTGCTTGGCCGCATGAAAATAGAAGGCGCTACCGAAGACGAGAAAGCTACTTTTTACAGCTGCATGTACCACGCCAACCTGTTTTCGCACCAATTTTTTGAATATAATAAAGAGGGCAAACCTTATTACTACAGCCCGTACGATGGTAAAATTCACGATGGCTATATGTACACCGATAATGGCTTTTGGGATACCTTCCGTGCGCAGTTTCCACTCAATACGATTGTCCATCCCAAAATGCAGGGCCAATACGTACAGGCTTTGTTGGATGCGCAGCAGCAATGTGGTTGGCTGCCATCGTGGTCGTTTCCTTCCGAAACGGGGGGGATGTTGGGTAATCACGCTATCTCGTTGTTAACAGATGCGTGGGTAAAAGGCATCCATTCTTTTGATCCTAAGCAAGCTTTAGAAGCTTATTATCACGAGGCTACCAACAAGGGGCCATGGGGTAGTGCCAACGGCCGCCCAGGATGGAAGGAGTATTATGCTGATGGTTACGTGCCTTATACGCCGCAAACCTTGGGCTCAACCGCCTGGACATTGGAGTTTGCATATGATGATTTCTGCGGATATCAGCTTGCTAAACAAACCGGCAATACCTTCTATCAAAATGTGTTTTCGAGACAGATGTATAATTACAAAAATCTGTTCGATCCTAAAACCCGCTTTATGCGCGCTAAAGACGCTAAAGGCAATTGGATAGAGCCTTTCGATCCGATGGATTGGGGCGGTCCGTACACCGAAGGTAATGCCTGGCATTGGACCTGGTCGGTTTTTCAGGATACGCAAGGCCTAATCAACCTGATGGGTGGTGATAAAAATTTTACCGCAAAAATTGATTCTGTTTTCACCGAACCGGGGACTATTAAAGTTGGCGGCTACGGACAAGTAATTCACGAGATGACCGAAATGGCAGAGTTTAAAATGGGCCAGTATGCCCAGGGCAACGAGCCTATCCATCACCTGTTGTACATGTACAACTACGCAGGCCAGCCATGGAAAGCCCAACAACACCTGCGCGAGGTGATGGACAAAATGTACAATGCAGGCGAAAACGGCTATCCCGGCGATGAGGATGAAGGCCAAATGTCGTCGTGGTATGTATTGAGCGCGGCTGGTATCTACAGTGTTTGTCCTGGCACGGATGAGTATGTGATAGGCAGCCCTGCATTTAAAAAGATGACCATCACGCTCGAGAACGGGAACAAATTTGTGATAGAAGCCAATAACAACAGCAAGCAAAATGTGTACATCCAGTCGGCCACGTTGAACGGCAAGCCTTATACGCACAATTTTATCAAGCACAGCGATATTATGGCTGGCGGCGTACTCCGTTTTGAAATGGGCGATAAGCCAAATACCACCCGTGGCCTCGCTGCCGATGATAAACCATTTTCACTATCAAAACCTATAGCAAACTAAACATTACGCAATAATGTCTTTCAAATTTTCTTCTTTTTTTAAAAGATCGGTATTCATGATCTGTGCTTTTGCCTGCACAAAAGTATCGGCACAGGAGACTGTTTACCTTAATAGTTCAAACCCGCAAACCAACTGGAAGGTAAAAGCCCAGGCCGAAGTTGGCGCGGATAGCGTTAATATTTACAAACCTGGTTACAACGCAGGCAATTGGGTTAAAGGCGTAGTGCCAGGAACGGTTTTTAATGCCTATGTGATAGCCGGATTGGAAAAAGACCCCAACTTTGGCGATAACATCTACAAGGTTGACAAAGCCAAATATGATCGTAACTTTTGGTATCGTACCGAGTTCAACATCCCCGCCAATTTTAACAAAGAAAAGATCTGGCTTAACTTTAAAGGCATTAACAAAAAGGCCGAGATCTACCTAAACGGTAAACTATTAGGGATGCTTGATGGCTTTATGCAACGCGGCAATTACGATGTTACCGGTTTGGTTAGCAAAAGTAGCCCGAATGTTTTGGCTGTATTGGTTTACTGCCCACATAATCCATTGGTAAACTACGAAAGTCCGACATACATACCGAGTGCCAGTTGGGATTGGATGCCTTATGTGCCTGGACTAAACTCAGGCATTACCGATAACGTTTACCTGACCAATACCGGTAGTCTCACCCTGAAAGATCCATGGATCCGTACCGATCTGCCAACTAACGCAAGGGCCGATGTATCCATCGAGGTAGGCGTTAAAAACAGCACATCCAAATTTCAAACAGGGGTTTTAACCGGTGTTATCCAACCCGGAAATATCGAGTTCTCCCAAAAAGTGTTTGTAGGAGGTAACAGCACAGCTGAGGTTAAGTTGGACAAAAAACGTTTCGAGGCCCTCGCTATTAACAGCCCTAAACTGTGGTGGCCTAATGGCTATGGCGAGCCTAATTTATATACCTGTAAACTCAGCCTTAAAATAGGCGATGATGTATCCGATAGCCAAACCATCAAATTCGGCATCAAAAAATATAGCTATGACACCGTGGGAAACGTGCTGCATGTATTCGTAAACGGTACCCGCATATTTTTAAAAGGCGGCAACTGGGGCATGGCCGAGTATATGCTGCGCTGCCGTGGCAACGAGTACGATACCAAGCTGAAGCTGCACCGTGAAATGAATTTCAATATCGTACGCAACTGGATAGGTTCTACAACTGATGATGAATTTTACGAAGCCTGCGATAAATATGGGATGATGGTTTGGGATGATTTCTGGTTGAACTCGATCCCTAATTTGCCTAACGATGTCAACAACTTCAACGTGAACGCTATCGAAAAGATCAAGCGCTTTCGTAACCACCCATCAATAGCCATTTGGTGCGGTGATAACGAAGGTACACCCATGCCTCCGCTTAACGGTTGGCTGGCCGAAGATATCCGCAATTATGATGGAGGCGACAGGTATTATCAACCCAACTCACACGCCGGCAACCTAACAGGAAGCGGTCCGTGGACAAACTTTGATCCGCGCTGGTATTTCAGCAGGTATCCTAATGGTTTCGGCGGCTCGCCGGGTTGGGGTTTACGCAGCGAGATAGGCACGGCGGTATTCACCAATTACGATAGCTTTAAAAAGTTTATGCCGAAGGATAAAATGTGGCCACGCAACGAGATGTGGAACCTGCATTTCTTTGGGCCATCGGCAGGGAATGCCGGTCCGGATAGGTACGATGATGGTATCAATAAACGTTATGGTACGGCTACCGGAATACAGGATTATTGTCGCAAAGCGCAATTACTGAATATCGAAACCAACAAAGCCATGTACGAGGGCTGGGAAGATAATATGTGGGAAGATGCTTCGGGCATTATGACCTGGATGAGCCAATCGGCCTATCCATCGTTAGTATGGCAAACCTATGATTACTACTATGATTTAACGGGCGCTTACTGGGGAGCTAAAAAAGCCTGCGAGCCGCTGCACATCCAATGGAACCCGGTAAACAATTCCGTAAAAGTGATCAATACTACAGGTAATAATGTAAACGATTTGATTGCAGATGTACAGGTTTACAATACCGACGGCAAACCGGTTGCTGATTATCATCAAAGTAAACAAATAGATGCCATTGCCAATGCCGCGGTTAACTGTTTTACTATCAAATTTAAAGAAGAACATACCAACCTCGCCCTAAATAAACCTACAGTAGCATCATCATTTGAAAACATGGAGGCTGCTTTAGCTACTGATGGTAACAGCGGCAGCCGCTGGGCCAGCAGGCAAAATGATAACGAGTGGATCTATGTTGACCTGGGCAGCGAGCAGGTTGTAAATGGCGTAAAACTGAACTGGGAAGAGGCTTTCGGTAAGGCGTTTAAAATCCAGGTATCCAACGATGCCAAACAATGGCGCGATGTGTATGATACCGAAGATGGTCACACCGGCGTTCAGCAAATAACTTTTGATGAAACCAAAGCCCGTTATGTAAAAATGCAGGGCGTACGCCGTGGCTCGGGCTGGGGGTATTCGCTGTGGGATTTTGAAGTGTACGGCGGCGAACCTAAAAGCAACGGATTGAGCGATGTGCACTTTATCAAACTAAAACTAACTGATAAAACAGGCAAGCTAATATCTGATAACTTTTACTGGCGCGGCAACAAACGCACGGATTTTACGGCTTTGAATAAGTTGCCGAAGGTTAACCTTAAGGTAAACTCGAAGATTAGTAAGGAAGGAGGGAAGTATTACATTAATGCTACCATCACAAATCCGGCTTCATCGCCTGCTATCGCTTTTGCCATCAGGGCACAGGCAGTAAGGAAAAGCAACGGAGAACAGATTTTGCCTGCGCTGATGAATGATAACTACTTTTCATTGATGAAAGGAGAGAGTAAGAACATCAAAATTGAGTTTGATGCGGAAGTTTTGGGAAATGATAGCCCGGTGTTGTTGGTGCAGCCTTACAATGATCCGGTGAAGGAAGAGTAATTCGGGTTCTTCGCAGGATGATAATATAAAAGCCGTCATTGCGAGGTACGAAGCAATCCCCAGGCAGTAGAGCGGCCATGCAAATCCGCCCTGTAAAGTCGGGGATTGCTTCGTACCTCGCAATGACGATGTAATTAATTTATCCTCCAAAAATAAAACGATTTAGGCCTATGTATTTAAAAACATTTGCCCTAATTTACAGCGCCAATTAAACAAAACTATTCCTGCATAATGAGTACTCAAGCCAAATTCACCGAAAGCAAATACCTGGTAGTATTAGTATTTGTAACCTCGCTTTTTTTAATGTGGGGCATCTCCATGACCCTTGGCGATACCCTGAACAAGCATTTTCAAAACGTGTTACATATCTCCAAATCACGGTCGGCTTATGTACAGTTGTCGATTTTTGGTGCTTACTTTTTTATGGGGATCCCTGCCGGTTTGTTCATGAAAAAGTTCGGTTATAAAGCCGGGGTATTGATGGGGTTGGCGCTTTATGCCGCGGGTGCGTTCCTGTTTGTGCCTGCCGCCGATTCAGAGTCATTCACCTTTTTCAGGATAGCATTGTTCATACTGGCCTGTGGTATGGCCACTTTAGAGACTGTAGCACATCCATTTGTGGCCGCCCTTGGCGATCAGCGCACCAGTGATCAGCGCATCAATTTCGCGCAGGCATTTAATGGTGTGGGTGGAGTGATCGGGCCATTTTTGGGTAGTGTTTTGATCTTACAAAAAGGAGGTGAACACTCTGACGATCTGGTATCTGTTAAGCACCTTTATATCGCAATCGGGCTTATTGTAGCCGCCGTAGCTATTCTTTTCTCGTTTATCAAAGTGCCGCCGATATCTGATCCGCACGTTATCGATGACGATGCTTATGCGGTAGCCGGGGCGGAAAAAGCGGATGTGAAACTGTTTAAGCAAAAGCACTTTATATTTGCCGTAGTAGCTCAACTATTTAACGTGGCCGCGCAGGGTGGCACATGGGCTTTCTTTATTAATTATGGCGCGGAGGTAGTACACATTTCCGATTCGCAAGCCGCTTTGTTTTTCTCTGGTAGTATGGTGATGATGATGATAGGGCGGTTTGTAGGTACTGCTTTAATGCGCTTTATCAAGCCATATAAATTGCTGGCTATATTCGCGGCGGGTAATATCCTGATGTGTTTGATCGTGGCACAGGGATTGGGATGGGTATCGTTCATCGCTTTAATGTTTATCAACTTCTTCTTCAGTATTATGTTTCCAACTATATTTAGTTTGGGTTTGAAAGATCTGGGGCCGAAAACACAGCAGGGTTCATCGTTCATTGTAATGGGTGTTGTAGGAGGTGGTTTGTTTCCGCTGGCAATGGGTTTGATAGCTAATCAGAGCGTAGCACATGCTTATTATTTACCGATCATCTGCTACCTGGTTATATTTGCTTTCGGGTTTAGCTACCCTAAATTGAATAAGAAGTCGGCATAAGGTATAAAACGACTGATTTTTGTTTACTTAACCGATTTACTGTCAAAATAAATCGATTAACTGCACGGGTTGTTTAATAATCTGCTATATTGGCTATTATTTTTGAAGCAACTCTTATAAACCGGTGAACAAAAAACTATCTATCGTTGATATAGCGAACGCGTTAAACGTATCTAAAACTACCATTTCCTTTATTTTAAACGGCCGCGCACAGGAAAAACGCATCGGCACTGAGCTTGTTGAAAGGGTAATGAAATATGTGGAGGAGGTAGGGTATAAGCCAAATTCGCTGGCTAAAAGTTTGCGCACCGGTAAATCAAACACTATAGGATTGATGGTGGAGGATATCTCTAACCCCTTTTTTGCCAGTATTGCCCGTTTAATTGAAGACAGGGCCTATAAAAACGGCTACAAAATTATCTACTGTAGTACCGATAACGATACCAGCAAAACCAAGGACCTGATCACCATGTTCAGGGACAGGCATGTGGATGGCTACATCATAGCCCCGCCCGAAGGTATTGAAAAAGAGATCGAATCATTAATAAACGATGGTTTGCCTGTGGTATTGTTCGACAGGCATTTACCCTATGTAAATACCGATTTTATCGAGATCAATAACCTTTTCAGCACCTACAACGCCACCAAACACCTTATTGAACAGGGCTTTAAAAATATCGCTTTTGTAACCTTCGCCTCGCAGCAAACCCAAATGCTGGATAGGGTAAAAGGCTATCATGATGCCATGAAAAGTGAAGGGTTAAAAGCGAATATCAAAGAGATAGTTTTCAACCAAAACGAAGACTTGATCATGAAACCCCTTCGCGAGTTTATTAAAACCAATCCTACAATCGATGCCATACTGTTCGGTACCAACCATATAGGTACTTGCGGCTTGAAAATTATGCAGGAGCTGGATAAAAAAGCCCCTACAGATATCGCGGTGATCTCGTTTGATGATTACGATGTTTTCGCTCTGCACTCGCCCCCGGTAACCGCTATAGCTCAGCCCGTTGAGGAAATTGCTGATAATGTGATTAGCGTGTTGCTGGAGAAATTGAATAATAAGCTATCCTTCAATAAATCGCAGTCGGTTATTTTGAAAACGGAATTGAAAATCAGGAAATCGTCCGTCAGAGCTGGTAAATAGATTTTCGTCGAATCGCTTGTAGATACGGGGCACCTACGGAGCCAAAAAATATTTTTCTTATGGTGCTATAAACACGTGACTCCTAATGGAGTCCTTAGCGTGAGGTAAAGTTAATTATATAATGGCTTTAAACCCCGTAGGGGTGACGTGTTTATAGAATAGATAAAACGATAATCCAAGGCTCCGTAGGTGCCTCGTACTCTACGAGCGATTTTCCACGACAAGCAAGTTTTCAATCAAAATTATTGAACACCAAAAAGACACCTCGTGACAGTTATCCGCTAAAACGATTTTATATTTGATCGTGTTGCTTCAAAATATACACACAACCAATTAATGAAACCTTTCTTATTGTCAATATTACTCATGCTGGCCCTGTTGCCGGTGCAGAAAACTTTTGCCCAAAAAGCTTTACCGGCAGTTGATCCGCCAAGGGAATGGAATGCTCAATGGATAAGTGTACCTGGCGATAATGGTACAACGTACGGCGTTTTTTATTTCCGTAAAAGTATCGATCTCGCCATTAAACCAACTACGTTTAAAGTACATGTATCGGCAGATAACCGGTATAAATTATATGTGAATGGTAAACTGGTGTCGCTTGGTCCGGCGAGGGGGGATACCTACTTCTGGAATTATGAAACGGTTGATCTGGCGCCATACTTATCCGCAGGAAAAAATACCGTAGCCGCTCTTGTATGGAACGAAGCCCAATACACCCCCGCCGCGCAGATCAGCGTACGTACCGGTTTTATTTTGCAGGGTGATTCTAAAACAGAGGAGATACTCAACACCAACAATACCTGGAAAAGCATCCGCGATAATGGACACATGCCGGTACCCGGATATTTTTTCGCCGCTACCAAAGGCGAAATGATAGATTTTAGACAGGCAGTTAAAGGCGATTGGACAGCTGTAGGTTATGATGACAGTAAATGGCTTGAGGCCAATAAACTATCCGACGGTAAACTTAAAGGCACCGCCTGGGGCATAGAATGGGCGCTGGTACCTTCAACACTCCCTGCAAGGGAAATGACCTATCAACGGCTCCAGAAACTACGGGGTTCTGTTGGGGCAGATGTGCCTTCCGCCTTCCCTCAACAAAAAGCTACTATAACTATTCCTGCCAACACAACGGCGGTGCTTTTGCTCGATCAAACTTTCGAAACAAACGCCTATGTAACTTTAAACTTCAGCGGAGGTAAAGATGCCGCTATGTCGCTCGGTTACGCCGAATCGTTGTATAAAAAAGGCACCAAAGGTGTTGTAAAAGGTAATCGCGACGAGGTGGAAGGCAAAGAGTTTGTAGCAAGGATAGATAGTTTGATATCCGATGGTAGCCAGGGGCAATCGTACACCACATTAAACTTTCGTACATACCGCTACATCAAATTAATAGTAAAAACACAAAACGATCCGCTGGTTATCGATGATCTGTACGGCACGTTTACCGGCTATCCTTTTAAACGAGGTTCAGTATTGAATACAGATGATGCTGAGATCAATAAAATGCTGGATATTGGCTGGCGTACAGCAAGGCTCAACGCCTGGGAAACCTATACCGATTGCCCATATTACGAACAGCTGCAATACATAGGCGATACCCGCATCCAGGCCGTAATATCATACTACAATACCAGCGATGACAGGCTGGCCCGCAATGCCCTTACGCAAATGGATCATTCACGTTTACCAGAGGGGGTAACCGCCAGTTGCTATCCATCGAAGGGTACGCAGGTGATCTCGCCGTTTTCGTTATGGTACATAGGCATGCTGCATGATTACTGGATGTACCGTGGCGACAATGATTTTATCAAGGGCAAACTCCTCGGTGAACGTGGTGTACTTGATTTTTTCAGCAAATATCAACAACCCGACGGCTCCCTAAAAAACACTCCGTACTGGGCCTTTGTTGATTGGGCGGGCAATATGTGGGGCGAGGTTAAAGGCAGCGACGGCAGTGCGGCTATCTACGATCTTCAACTGCTATGGGCCTATCAATGGGCTGCCGATATGGAGAGTAAAATTGGCCTGAAAGATTATGCCACTATCTATAACCAAAAAGCCACGCAACTCAAAGCAACCATACAACGCAAATATTGGGATCCGGCTAAAAAATTATATGCTGATACCAAAGAAAAGAACGGTTATTCGCAACATGTGAACAGCCTGGCGATACTTAGCGGCATGCTGAATAACACAGATATGCCTGGAGTAGCCAAACGCATGCTCAGTGACACCAGTTTAACCCAATGTTCGGTTTATTTTAAATATTACCTGAACCAGGCGCTGGTAAAAGCGGGTTTAGGTAATGATTATATTAAATGGCTCGATATTTACAGGCAAAATATGGCCATGGGCCTCACTACCTGGGCCGAATATTCGGATGTAAACACTTCCCGTTCCGATTGCCATGCCTGGGGATCAAGCCCGAACATTGAGTTTTTCCGTACGGTTTTAGGGATTGATAGTTATGCGCCTGGCTTTGCTAAAGTGAAGGTAGAACCGCATTTAGGCGAGATAAAAAGCATTAGTGGCGAGATACCTCATCCCAATGGCAAAGTTGCTGTTGATTATAAACAGGAGAATGGCAAATGGCAGATCAGAGTAAACCTGCCGAAATCAACCACCGGTATATTAGTTTGGAAAGCTAAGCAATATGAGTTAAAGGCGGGGAGTAACACATTTGTGATTTAGCCAAATCAGTAAGGTATTAAAAAGACGTCATTGCGAGGTACGAAGCAATCGCACGGAAGCAGGTCCGCCCTGTAAAGTTCGCGATTGCTTCGTACCTCGCAATGACGTTTTGTAGGTTTATAAGGTTTAAAATCTTTATTGTAACAAAATGTTACTATAAAGTTGCATCTTGATTTTTAGCTCATTAAATTTAAGCAGATTAAATAGTTAACAAACCAATTAACCCCTTTTTGCTATTTTATGAGAAGATCTGCTTTACTCGTCTTAGCATTGCTTTTGCCTTGTTTGCTGCGCGCCCAATCGGTGCCTGCACCTCAAAAAGCTGCCCCATTGCCTATTATTGATGTGCATGTTCACGCCATGAAGGTAACACCCGGAATACCGCCGTTATGCCCCTGGTTTTTACGTAACATGCCGGGCAGCGACCCCGGTTCGCCGCCGCCATCATTTTTAGGCACCGGATGCGCTATTCCGCTACAACCTGCCCATTCGGATAAAGAAATGCAGGATTCGATCATGGCCACTGTGAAACGCCTCAACATGACCATGGTAGTTTATGGCGATGCGGGCATTATCCGCAACTGGAAAAAAGTAGCAGGCGACCGGATTATCCCCGGCATAGGAGTAAGTTCGCCAAGTGATATGAGCGTGGTGGCCTTTACCGATTCGCTCTCGTCTGGATTTTATAAAGTAATGGGAGAGGTCGCCCCGCAATACCAGGGATTGTCGCCTTCGGATATGTCGCTTGATGCTTATTTCGCTGCTGCCGAAAAGCATAATATCCCGGTAGGTATCCACATGGGCACTGGTGGTAATGGCATGGCTAACTTAACATCACCTAAGTTCCGCGCATCAATGGGCGATCCTTTACTATTGGAAGACCTACTCGCCCGTCACCCTAAATTAAAAGTATGGGTAATGCACGCCGGCTATCCGTTGGTTGATAATATGATCGCATTGATGGGTGCGAACGCCTACGTTTATGTAGATATAGCCGGTTTGATCTGGAGTTACTCGCAAATAGAGGTCAATGCCTATCTGAAGAGGTTAGTACAAGCGGGCTTCGGCAAACGCGTTATGTATGGTACCGATATGCTGATCTGGCCAAAATTGGTAGAAACCTCGATCGCTCTTATTGAAAATGCTGATTATCTATCCGAAGAACAAAAAAGGGACATATTGTTCAATAATGCCGTGCGGTTTTTCAGGCTTGATCCGGCTAAGTTTAAATAGTTAAAAGTATAAAAATGTCATTGCGAGGTACGAAGCAATCGCACGGAGGTAGAGCAACCATGCAAATTCGCCCTGTATAGTTTGCGATTGCTTCGTACCTCGCAATGCGTAGTGTTAAAAGACAAGGCGCTCTTTTACGCCAAATCCCTTTCATAAGGTATCTTAAATCTGATACAGCACCCTTTCCCGGCCTCGCTCTCAATACCAATACTACCTTTTTGCAGGTTGATGATCTCCCGGCAAATATAAAGCCCTAAGCCGGTGCCTGGCTTACGCCCCACGTGGTTGGCTTGGTAATACCGGGTGAATAGTTTATCCTGGTTCTCTTTCGGGATGCCGATGCCGGTATCAATTACGCTTACCTGCAATTCAATATTTTGTTTGCCCACAGGGTTGACAGCGCATTGCACTTTCACACTGCCGGTATCGGTGTATTTAATAGCGTTGCTTAGCAGGTTAACCATAACCTGTTTAAGTCGGAAAGCATCACCTTTAACCAAGGTTTCTTCATCGCCGGTAAACTCGGCTATGATGGATAGATCCTTGTTCTCAGCCATAAATTTAACGGCTTCCACGGCTTCGCTGATCTCCTTACAGGGAGCAAATGAAGTTATAGTAAGTACATCTGTTTGCTGGTTCTCCATCTTCCCTGCATCCAGAATGTTGTTGATGGTACCCATCAACATGCCTGTAGAATGATTGATAGCGGCTATCTTTTTCTGCTGATCCTCCGTAAGCGGGGTTTTATTAAGCATATAAATAGCGCCGTTAATAACAGTAAGCGGGTTGCGGATCTCGTGGCTCATGGTAGCCAATATCTCCGATTTCTGCCCCGCCAAAGCTACCGTTCTTTCATTCTCGGTAAGGTAATTCTGTTCGGCGGTACGTGCCCTGAAAATGAATACGATAAGTAATGGGATAAATAATAGCACAACGATGATCGCTATGCCGGTAAAAGTATTCATCTCATCCGTAGCGGCCTGGTATTGTTTCAGTATCTCGCTACGGTCTTTGATCCAGGCACCAAGATCGATATCCCGGAGTTGTTTTAATAATTCGCGGATCTGGGATACAAAATCGAGGTTGGCCGCCACGAGGCGTTTGTTGGAGCCAACAAGCTGGTTGTTTTTTTCGTTGAGTTTCTTTAACAGATCGTTGATGATAAACTCGTGCTTTCGGTTGAGCGAACGGGTAAGCGAATCTTTGATCTGTCTTTCGCGCCGGATAGTGAGCGTGCGGGTAGCCTGATTTTTATTGGTTATAGCATCGCGCAGGCGCTTGAAAAAGCCGGCTTTGTTTTTATTGACGGTTACCGTGGTATCTGCCTTTTGCTTTACTTTAACGTGCTGCTTAAACTGCAGGCCTATATTTTGGGTTGATGGTGTGGATACATTGATGCCTTCCAAGGTTGTGGCATTTAGCAATGAATCAAAACCGTGCTTTAATACCAATACCTGCTCAGATAGCATTAATTTGTTTTTAAGCGAACTGGAGATATGTTGCTTTGTGCCGGGAAAATACCGGGCGCTATCTGCTTGGTAATCTTTCAATATCCCCTGGATCTGACTGAATATAGTAGTGAGTCGTTTTTTGTAGTTATCCAGCTTATTTTTATCGCCGTATAAACCAGCCTGTTGAAAATCGTTTTCGGCGGTGTTTAGTTCTATCAGGATATTGCTTATATCTTGTGTTTTAGATGGTTCCCTAAACTCACGGCTTAGCTTATCCAGTTTTTTAACGATAGAGTATTTCAATACCAATGATCCGGTAGCAACCAGGAAAGTGAAAAACAGGGATATAATAAAAAGGCGATATAGGTTTTTGGAAACTTTTAACGGAGGTATCAGGTTGCTCATCAGATATGTGCCGGTTCTTAAATTTGTTATCGCACCAATCTTAACGTCAAACAGTTTGGCGCGGGCACAAAGATATTGAGAAAAATGATATCATTAATGAGCTGGTTTACACCGATAGAGAGAGTGCAATACTGATGTATTAAAGCCCATGGCGCGTATCCATGATATAAATTACTGCTCTACAAAATGCCAGCAAACACCGGCTATATCAATAATATTAACCTCGAGGCCATAAGGTTCTTTAGTGATCTCGCCAATGCGGATCCCGTATTTTTGAGGTAATTGTTTATCCAATACATCTTTCCTGAATTGATCTACATCGGTCACTTTTACACTCAGCATAAAGTTTTGAGCGAAATCAACATTTTCAAATTTTTGAAGTATAAACCTGCATTCATCGCGCTGAAAGCCGATATAACCATCAACTTCCCAATTGATGTGAAAACCTAATTCAAGAAAGAAACCGCGTGAGCCTTCAAAATTGCTGCCGGAGGGTACGAATGGTTCGAGGGATAAAAATTTCATAGGAATTTTAAAAATAGAAGGTAATTAAACGAAGCTTTGAAGCGATTCTTACCACCGCGTCATTGCGAGGTACGAAGCAATCCCCAATAGGCAGAGCGACCAAGCAAATCCGCCCTGTAAAGTCGGGGATTGCTTCGTACCTCGCAATGACGGTCAGGGAGAGAATCTCAATTAAAAAGCCTGCCGTTGTAACACGGCAGGCTAATAGTATTATTTAAACAGCGTCAGATAACGAGCTGAATGTAAAATCACGGATCTTCATCGGCGGGATCAGGTAGCTGCGGTAACTCTCAACACTAATACTGCGTTCCTGCTTGCCCAAAGCCTCAAGGTTGTTCAACATAATCACCGGACTTTCATTAAACCTGAAGTTTTTAACCGGGAATTTGATCTTACCATTCTCAATATAAAACGTACCATCGCGGGTAAGGCCGGTTAATAGTAACGATTGTGGGTCAACCATCCGGATATACCATAACCTCGATACCAGGATACCGCGTTCGGTACTTTTTATCAGGTCTTCAATACTGGCATCGCCGCCTTCCATAATAATATTGCCTGGGCCTGGCATCGGTTTTACACCTTTTTTATCGGCCCAATAGCGCGAGTAGCTCAGGTTTTTTACTACGCCTTTATCAATCCACATGGTTTTTTCGCGTGGCAAACCATCGCCGTTCCAGGTTGAAGAGGGGAGGTCGGGGTTAAAGGGATCAGAGTAGATGGTTACTTTGGGGTCAACCAGTTGCTCGCCCAAACGTGTGCCACCGCCTTTTTTACTCAAAAAACTCCGGCCTTCTTCGGCGCTGCGGGCATCAAACCTAAACATGTTTTCCATCATGTAGGTTGCGGCTACAGGCTCCAATATCACGGTATATTTACCCGGTTCAATGGCTTTTGCTCCTGATGAACTTAAGCATTTGGTTAATGCTATTTTGGTAGCCGAAAAAGTATCCAGTTTGCTTACATCAGTAAAACCACGGGCAGCATAGCCCGATGCCGTGCCAGCCTCATTGCGGGTAGTTACCGAAAAAGTAACATCTGTACCTTTTGTATAAGCGAACAAACCTTTCGAGTTCATTACCGCGCTAAAACCGGTTGAGTTTTCGAGGAAGCCGGCCGCGGTTAATCCCGCTTTTTTGGTAACCTCCAAACTTTTAGCTACCAGGTCGGCGCGGGTGTCCGGTGTCATGGCGGCTGTGGTTGGGTTAAAGGTTATTTCTTCTTTAAATTCGCTTTGGCCAAGCATCGGCATATATTCCGGGTTGGCAGGGGCCAGTTGTGCCAGCTCTTCCGATCGGCGTACTACTTTTTCAAGTGCCGCATCGCCAAATTCATCAATGGTAGCGGTACCGGCTTTTTTGCCATAAACCGAGGTTACAGCCAGGCCCATGGTGCTGATATCGCCTGCTGTTGATACCGCGTTTAGGGCGTACCTAATATTGCCGCCGTCGCTGCCGTTTATACTTACTTCACATTCTTCGGCTTTTGAATAAGCAAGTACTTTCTTCAATAAAGCCTGGGCTTCTTCTTTAGTTAATATTGCCATTTCAATTATCCGATCTTTCTTTTAGTATTAATTACGTTAACTCCTTTAAACAACGCGGTAGATGATCCGTGCGATACCGCGCTCGACTGGCTTGGCTGCCCTTTGCCGTCGCTAAAAGCACCGCCCAAACGGTAGTCGCTTTCATCGCAAACCTGCGCGCACGAATTCCAAAACTCCTGGGTATTGGCCTGGTAGGCAACGTCGTTCAGCATGCCAACAATTTTGCCTTCTTTAATTTCATAAAACAGCTGACCGCCAAACTGGAAGTTGTAACGTTGCTGATCGATAGAGAATGAGCCATCACCAATTATGTAAACGCCCTTTTCAACGTTTTTGATCATGTTATCAACGCTAAGCGGTGTTTTGCCGGGTTGCAGCGAAACGTTTGGCATACGCTGAAACTGTACGTCCTGCCAGCTTTGCGAGTAGCAGCAGCCCTGCGATTCGGTTAAACCAATGATATGGGCCTGATCACGAATGGCCTGGTAGTTAACCAAAATACCATCTTTAATAATATCCCATTTTTTACATTTCACGCCCTCGTCATCATAACCTACAGCGCCTAATGAGCCAACCTGGGTTTTATCGCCCACAATATTCACGGCCTTGCTGCCGAAGTTGAACTTGCCCGATTTCCATTTATCTAAAGTAAGGAAGCTGGTACCGGCAAAATTGGCTTCGTAACCTAATACACGGTCAAGCTCGGTAGGGTGACCAACAGATTCGTGGATGGTTAACCACAGGTGTGATGGATCAAGCACCAGATCGTACTTGCCCGGTTCAACAGATTTTGCTTTTATTTTTTCCGCTGCCTGCGTGGTGGCATATTTAATATCCTCCAGCATGTCGTAGCGTTTTTTATAGCGAGGGGTGATGCCTACAACTTTTTCACTATCCAGTGGATCGAGGTATTCATAACCCATACCAACCGGCGAACTTAGCGAACGGCGTGTTTCAAACGAACCTGCCGAGGGATCGATCTTGGTAACGGTAAAACTTGGTTGTAAGCGGTGCACGTCCTGATC
Organism: Mucilaginibacter sp. CAU 1740; assembly: GCF_039839285.1. Lineage (NCBI taxonomy): Bacteria > Pseudomonadati > Bacteroidota > Sphingobacteriia > Sphingobacteriales > Sphingobacteriaceae > Mucilaginibacter > Mucilaginibacter sp. CAU 1740. Next base: position 255,985 of record NZ_JBDOQS010000011.1, read on the forward strand.
AATGTAAGATCCATCTGTAGAGGCAAAGTATTTTTGCTCGTTAACCGCAAACATGATCGAGTTTACAAAGTTGGCCCCGCCTGCCATGGCTATGCCGTTGGCGTTAAGCAGCAGGTCGACTTTTTCTTTTACGGGGATCTCGAAGGCATTTTTGGTAAGCGAGGTTTTCCAGCTTACTTCGCCGTAACCTTTTTGCGGGGCCAGTTGTACCGGCGCGCCGCCAATTTTGGCGTTGGCTTTGGCAACAGCTACCGCTTTTAGGGCAGTTTTGGCCATGCCTTCTTTGGTTACATCGTTAGTAGCGGCAAAGCCCCAGCAACCGTTGGCAATCACGCGGATGCCGATACCGTACGATTCGGTGTTGGCCACGTTCAGTACCTTGTTTTCGCGGGTTACCACAAACTGGTTCAGGTAGCGGCCTATGCGCACATCGGCGTAGGTTGCCCCGTTAGATTTTGCAGTGTTAAGGGCCACATCGGCCAGCTCTTTTTTGATGGCTACATCCACCCTTTCGAGGGCCTGTGCCGGATCAATCGTTTTACCAAATGCAGATAGATCGGGCAGCATTAACGCGCCTGCCCCCATACCTGATAAATAAAGAAAGTCTCGTCTTCTCAAAGTATTTTCCTCCTTAACGCTTTAAAGCTGTCCTGAATGGATAGCCGCGGCGTTTGTTTTTAAAATAGGGTTGTTTTATAGCTGCCCTTTGCGAGAGGTTGTTGCTGCCCCTGCCGCTTTAGCTTCGGCCCACAGAAACGTGCATGCTAATAAGAGCAAAATATAAGCATATATTTTCGATACCAAAATTGTTGCTTTTTTCTGTAGCGGTTTTGTTACACCAGTGGCGTGGGGATGGCTAATACTGTAGCGCCTGGTATCCGCCTGCTTTTTTAATTTGCGGAGGCTTTGCCATTCATCATCGCCATAAACATACCACCAGTTTGTTGCATTGCCCGCTTTTATTAATTGCCAGCCGGTTGTTTTAGGCCGATATTGATAATGATATTCAAATGGGAGCAATGGGTTTTGATTTGGCGATAAATCCGCTTCACCCACAGTCGCAATTGTAGCATTTGTACTTTTTAATTGCAGATCAACCGGCGACGAAACCGATGGGAGATCCGTGGTTACATCCCAACTTTCCGCAGGTAGTGCTTTGCGCGCAGCCTGCTGAATTAATGCCGACCATAGCTTGGCATAATCGACTTTGTTGCCTGATAATGCCCAGCTAAAGGAATTATTGATCACCGAGTAAACCAGTTTTCCATTACCTGCTAAAGATGTAGCCGCCAGTAAATGCCCGCGTGTGTTGGTAACCAACGGTTGGATGCCATCCTTAAACTTAATAAAAAACTGACCTGTAGTTAATGCAGCAAGCGGTTGTTGGTTACCTTGTAATAGAATGGGGTAAGCCAGCGTGTCCCGTCCTTGCGACGATTGGGTTTTAAAACTGCTTTGCAACCATGAATTGCCAGCTGTGCTATCTGCCCTAATAATGACGCCGAGGCCGTTTTGGGTTACTGCTGTTTTTAAGGCCGATGAATTTTGTGGAGAGATCGCTTTTAATGCAGATAAATCGCCGATAAGCAGATCAAATTTATCCAGAACAGCACCCGAAATGTTTTCTAATGAGATGGCGGGCATATTGATAAATTCGGTACGGAATTTATCCTTGCTGATCGTCGAACGCAGGGCTACGGCATAGCCTTTTTCAGATAGCCAGTTTTTCAGGAAACGGCTCTCAAAATCAGGGGAGGAAGTAAGCATCAGTACTTTTAACGGTGTAGTATTGTCAACCCGGAAAGGAATACTACCATGATCAACAGTATCTGTACCCGAAATCGTTAAAAGTCGATAAACCGCCTTCCCTGAAATTTTAGGCGTGTTTTTAAGTTCGAATGCGGCCGTTGCCCCAGGTTTTATAAACGCTGAATCAAGCGATGTACCGAGGCCTTCAAGCAGTAGTTTAATTTTGTTGGGCGACGAGTTTTTGTATGTACCCTGTACCTGCAATTGGTCGCCGGTTTTAATGCGGGCATTCCAATTTACAGCAGTAACTCCTTGTTTAAACTGTTCGGGATGGAACGAGATTGACAGCTTGTTGAGCTGCGATAACTCGTATTCGCTTAGGCCATCACCCAGAATATGTAATTGAATAATGCCGGAATCGACACTTATGCTATTTAATTCATCAAGCAAAACTACATTAGGGTAGCGCGCTTTGATCTTGTCATCTGTGGTGAATTGCTTAATGTTTTTATAGATTGAAAGGCTATCTGGATTAAATCCATCAGTTATTAAAACAGCTTCGGATTGACCCGAACCCGAAATTTCAGTTTGGTAACTTACGGGGATAGCAATGCAAGCTAAAGCGACAACCGCCACTATAACAGCAAGGATCCGCCAGCCAAGCAGCCTTTTTTTGTCCCGCCTAAACTCCTGCAATAGTACCGCTATTCCAACCGCAAGGCAGATACCCAAAACAAGTATATTCCAGTTGTTTTGCATCATTGCCCGCTACGGTTTAAGTTTTTAAAATACTGTTGCGATAAACCCATATCCAAACTGTTTTGCCCGGCGGCTGGCGTTTTTGCCGCCGCATGCAATGCCTTTTGAATAGCTCTTTGCACTAAAATAACATCGCTTTGTTTTATTTTTTTGTTGGGTGATAAGATGCTGTTCAAGGCATTCATAGCTGCCAGATAACTGCCCGGTTCGGCAGCGGCTCTGATACTTAGTTGCCTGTTTGCCGGATTTAGTATTTGCTGTTGTTGTGCGCTAATACTTGTCCCAGCTTTTAGCTGGCTTAATATTTCAGCGGCTTTCCGTAAGCTTTCAAGCTGATCTGCTTCGGGTTTGATATCCTGTTTCAGCGATGTTGATTTGATGGGCGACAGATCGCCGCTCAACCTTTTCTCTAATTTTAATGGGGGAGGGTTATAGCTGGTTTTAGCGACATACACCCTTGATTTTTGTTGGAGGTCTTTTAACAGGCGCAGAGCTTTATACTCGAAAGCAAGAGCGTCCTGCGGTTTGTATAAACGGAGTTGCAATTCGGCTTTCCACATTTCGGTAAGGGTAGCTTTTAGTTGTGCTTTTTGTCCCGGTTCAAAAAAGCCCGCGTCTTCGGCGTTATCGTGCTTATCGGTGTATTGATCTTTGATCACATCGGCGTTGCCAAAATTATTGATATCGCTTACCGCGTTGTTATCATCGCCTCCAATGTCCGATTCAGATTCTTCGCCTAAAAACTTACCGTAGCGCAGGCGTAATAGTTTTTGATCGGTTGCAAGGTCATTACTCCGGTTTTTAAATTGCACGACGCTGATGCTGTCTTTTTCTTTTAGCAATCGTTCCGAATCGAGGATGATCTGTCGTTCGCTCCTGAAAAATTCCGGTTTTTGATCGGTGCCGGTCACAATGCCGTCCATAATTAATAGTTTGGCAGTATCCTGTATCGATACCGTGTAAACATCAGTACGGCTTTGCTGTTGGTGGGTATCGGTGGCCTGGATATAAAAATATAATTCGTCTCCCGGTTCCATATTTAAGGCAGGCAGTTTCACCAGTTTTTGTAAATCGTAATTGGGCTTGTGGCCGTCGAATGAGATACCCGCATCCAGTTTATAATCTTTAAACTTTACCGCTTCGCCGCTGCCTTTCGCTACGGTAGCAAATATCAGCGCACCGGTAAGGCCGTAATCATCATTAATAGCAGCACGTATATTCACCTGCTGCGCTTCGCCTGCATCGATATAAGTGTAAGGCTGTGGCGTTTTGATATAAATAACCGGTGGCAGATCATGCATAACCTGTATAGCATACAAATCGGACAGTTTACCATCGATATTAACCTGGTAAAAGCCCGGTTGGTTGACGGTTGCCTGTACCTTCCATGTTTGTTTATCTGCATCAATAGCTTTTAGCCTGATGTTCTGCTTATTGTTAAGCAATAGCGATACCTGTTTAACGGTTGTGTTTGTACTGATCTCCCACGATATTGCTGCGCCTTCTTCGGCTTCGATTGCAAATTTATCCTGCGTACGTTTAGCTTTCCCTGTGTAAGCAGGTGGCGTTATGGTTAATTTAACCCCGGTTATTTGTGGGAGTATTTTTTCTGTGGTTTTGCTCTCTTTTGAAGCCTGCTGTACAGCACCTAATAAGCCCGTGCCCGGTTTACGATGAACCAATGTTATCAACAAAGCCCCGACAACCAGTGATGTTGCCAAAACTAATCCCGCTTGTTTTAACGGCTTCAAAAACTGTTTTTGCCTTACGGGAGTATTGGTAAGGCTTTCTTCAACTTTTGATAGTTGTAGCCTCTCTAACAGGTTGAGCTCATCATGTTTTTTAAGCAGCAGGTTTCCGCTTTCCTGTAAATCCGGATAATGTAGGTTGAGAAAATTTAGAATAGCCTCGTAGTTGATAATCCAAGGTTTTTGATAGAGCAGTTGGCCAATGAATGCTGATAAAAATAGGATAGGCACCCACAACAATGAAACACTAAACAATGTAACTAACGCCGCGCCTAACAAAGAGGCGGCAGACAAGGCCAACAGCAAGCACACAGCAAACCTACACCCGATATAAAATCGCCGTATCCGCCCGATATGTTGATATGCCGCCCCTTGTTTATCCATTAGTGGTTGAAGGTTTATATTGATGATGTGCCATAAACCGCTCTACAAGAAACAGCGTAATTAATATCAGCCAGAAATAATGGGACAGGTCGGTGTGGGTATCCGGTTGCGTATTCACCACTATGTTTTTCTTATCTGAGCTATCGGGAAGTAGTTGATCGTTGCTGATAGTCCGTCGCTCATGTTTACCAATAGTCACCTGCACCCGCTCGTTAAAAATCAATCGAAATATCCATTGCGGGAAATCATTGTTCCAAACCAGATCTGCCCAGGCGGGATTAAAATGAGTATAGAGATGGTAGCTGCCGTTTGGTATTTCCTTGCTCAAAACCGCCCTGCCGAAACCATCTGTCCAAAGTGGTTCACCGGTTGCCTTGTCGTTAATTACCTGATGCAGAGCAGGTTTATCAGTTTGACCAGAAATATTAAACGGACCTTTATCATTGATCCACGAATTTGTTTTGATGATAGGCCCCGGCACATAGTTTAGTACATTGGCTGCTTTTTTTGCCACTGCTGCTGGAAGCTTTTGATCGGATAACCAAAATAGCCAGTTCTGCCTGCCTGGGATTTCGCCCGCATTAGCATATTGTTTAACGATAACTTTTCGCCCGCTAAAACTGCCTATGGCTTGTAAAGCGGCTTTCAAATAACCTGCATCAATGCCATATTTATCTGTGTAAATGGCAAGCTTAATAGCTGCGGTATCAATTAAAACAGTACTGGTATCTCCCTTTTTTAGGCTGATGTAAGCATTACCATTGTTGGTTTTCAACCGAAAATCAGCGTCATTATTCAAAGCCGGATTAATAATACGTTTTGTGAAACCCGTAGCACCCGGTTTGCTGTTACCCTGCAATACCTGTATGCTTTTATCCGCGGTAAACCAGGCATCGGCTATCCATGTACTTGTTGAATCGTCGGGCGGATAGGTTTTCCATTTGATGTTTAAAGCTGTAGAGGGCCTGCCGCCTTTAAAATGGCTGATGCCGTTTGGGGTAATCAGGTGCACGGGTAACCCCGCCGGGAATTGTCTGTTCAATTTGTTGATCAGCACCCAGTAATCTGCATCTTTTTGCAGTTGCGTTGATGTATCGGTTAATGCTTTGCCTATTTCCGTTTCAGCAAATCCCTCATTAAAATAATGAAACTTGTACCCAATGTGGGTTAAAGAATCAATCTGCGGTTTAAACTTGCGGTAGCTTTCAGTTAGGTTTTCACGGGGGATGAGTAGCCATCCTTTGGCTTTGGATGTATCAGCTTGTTTTTTCCAAACCGGCATCGATAATAGCAGGGCTAAAACAATCAAAAACAAGCATCTCACAGCAAGCAATAATTTATCGGTCACCAGTAAACTCCGGCTGCTTTTCTTAGCTGCCGCACTGATGAGGGAAATGCTACCAACTTTCAGCGTTTTACCGCTTTTAATATTCCACAGGTGGATGATCACCGGGATACTCACCGCGGCAATTGCAAACAACCATATGGGATTTAAAAACTGCATTGACTAATTGGGTAGGAAATTAAAACTTGCTTTTATTTCGCTGAACCAGGAAGCTGCGCAAAGCCTCATCCAACGGTTGCGAAGTGTTGATCATCCGGTAAAAAATACCGTTGCCAGTTAAGTTAATTCGGGTATCATCAAGATGCTCTTGCAACTTGCTGCGATAGGCTGATGCCTGCGTGGTGTTGATATCAATAGTTTCGCCGGTTTCCAGATCTTCCAATGTTCCATAGTCGTTAAAATCGAACTCAAGCTCGTTTTTACCCATTAAATGAAAAACGATGATCTCGTGCCGGTGCGCCGATAATGAGTTAAGCAGTTTATTGATCTCTCCATCGGTTTGATACATATCGGTAATAAAAACCAATAACTCCTTACGGTTTGTGCCTGCAAACAGTTCTTTATAATGCGCAGAGTTAGTGAATGTGCCCCCCGGTTTAATCTGCGCCAAATGATGGTACAAACGCTGCAAATGTTGAGGATCGGGCTTGGTTGCCAGCGAAAACAGATCGCCTTCCCTGAAAATATATAAGCCGACAGAATCGCCCTGTAAATTAGCCAGGTAGGCCAGTGACGCTGCCATAAAACGGGCGTAATCAATTTTTTTTATACCATTATCATCGTGATCCATCGACGCGCTGGCATCTACCAAAAATCTTACTGCGATACTGGTTTCTACTTCCGATTCGCGGATGTAATACCTGTCTGATCGGGCATACATACGCCAATCCAGCCACCTGAGGTCATCGCCAGGCTGATAGCTGCGGTATTGGCTAAATTCAAGTCCTGGGCCTTTAATGCTGCTCTTATTAAAACCATTCAAAAAGCCGTCGATCACCGTTTTGGCGAGCAATGGCAAATCTTTAATGGTCATTAATACTTTTGGATCGAGCATTTTTTTATAGGTGTCGGATTTTTTATGTAGAGACGCATAATTGCGTCTCCCGCGTGCTATTTACGTTGGTATGGTGGCTCTGTAAGTCCGCTTGTCCTCCGGGAGACGCAATTATGCGTCTCTACAGGCAGAAACTAAATCGCTTTTGGCCGCTCAATCGCTTTGATCAACTCCTCGGTAACCAAATCAGATGTAATATTTTCAGCCTCAGCCTTAAAATTCATCAACACCCGGTGACGTAAAACCGCCGGAGCCATGGCGTGAATATCCTCCATCAAAACAGCGTACCTGCCTTTTAATAAGGCGCGGGCTTTGGCCGTTAGTATCAAAGCCTGCCCGGCGCGCGGGCCTGCACCCCAGCGTACCCATTCTTTAACGTAGGTAACGGTACTGGTATCGGGGCGTGTAGCCCGGATCAATAAACTCACATATTTCACCAGCTCATCATTAATATTTACCTGCCTTACCAGCGCCTGCGCTTGCTGAATTTCTTCGGCATTGATAACCGGTTTTACATCTGCCTTTTTTGTGCCGGTGGTGCGGTTCAATACTTCAAATTCTTCTTGCTCGGTAGGGTAGCCCATTTTTACCAACAGTAAAAATCGGTCTAACTGAGCTTCGGGCAGGGGATAGGTACCGGCCTGTTCAATAGGGTTTTGAGTAGCGAGGATAAAGAAAGGTTTATCAAGCGGGTAGGTTTGCCCGCCGTAAGTTACCTCAAACTCCTGCATGGCCTCTAACAGCGCCGATTGTGTTTTGGGCGGTGTACGGTTTATTTCATCGGCTAAAACAATATTGGCGAAAAGTGGGCCTTTGTTAAACTTAAAAAAACGTTTGCCGGTGGCGTGGTCTTCTTCCAATATCTCGGTGCCAACAATATCGGTCGGCATCAAATCGGGAGTAAACTGGATGCGCCTGAAGGAAAGGTGCAGCGCCTGCGACATGGTTTTTACCATCAGCGTTTTAGCCAGGCCGGGTACGCCTTCCAATAAGCAATGGCCTCCGGCTAAAAAAGCAACCAGCAATTCATCCAGTATGGCATCCTGGCCAACAATTACCTTTTGTATCTCGCTTTTTAGCAATGGCAGTTTAGCCAATAATACTTTTACGTTATTCTCGGTAAGTTCCAAAATATGAGATCAGTTTTTATTAATCATCCAATATATCATCCTTTTGCTTAAAAAACAGGTGTCTGTTAATAAAAAGGCAATAAAGTATCCGAAACTTTACAATGTACACAAATAAAAGCCTCGCCCGGCTAAAATATTATGCTACTTTTAAAATCTGAATACTGAAATGGGATACAGCGGCAAATTCACCTTTACAAGATTAAGCTATCACTCGGGAGACTGGGATACCGACCAGCGCATGCCCTCCAACCTGCTTAACTCATTGCTGGAGTACACCACCATCGCTATCGAACCGCACGAAAAAGTGATCCCCCTTTGCAGCGATGATATTTTCTCGGCCCCATTTTGCTATATCAGCGGCCATAAACTGGTGCAATTTGATGCCAAAGAGAAAGCCAATTTTAAGCGCTATGTAGAGAATGGCGGCTTTGTTTTTGCCGATGATTGTAATCACGATATCGACGGCCTATTTGCCCGCTCGTTCGAGGCACAGATGAGTGCCTTGTTTGGAGCTACGGCTTTAAAAAAGATCCCCAATAACCATAAGATCTACCACTCGTTTTTTCCCTTTGATAAAGGCCCGCCCAATACCAGTTTTGAACTGAACGGTTGGGGAGATGACCTGGTGCATGATTATTTGAAAGCCATCGAGATCAACGGCCGGATAGGGGTTTTGTACAGTAATAAGGACTACGGTTGCGAATGGGATTATGATTTCAGGAATAAGCGTTTTTTGGCGGAAGATAACACCAAGTTTGGCGTTAATATTATTATGTACGCGTTGAATTCGTAAAACGAAAAAAACAAAAGCCGCTCGGCTGGAGTCCATGGCCGTTAACTTAAGGAAATATTTTAGCGTAAATGCTTTAAATTCCCCTCTTGAGAGGGGGCGCGAAGGCCAGAGCGGGAGCAGGGGTGTGTTATACGAGCGATAAGTAGCGTATAGAATAACACACCCCTCCACCCCTCTCAAGAGGGGAATCGCACTTTCCTTCGCTTTTTAGGAAGCTTTTCTCCTTAAGTTAACGGCTATGGGCAGGAGCCGAGCGGCGGTTAAATATTTTTATTAAAAACTACAACCAGCTTCAGGTATTATACCCTCATGATCAATACTTAAAACAGCTTCGCCGTTTTTAAAACTCACTATCCAAATGCTATCATAATCATCATCAGGCCATTTCAAACCCTTCTTTTTTATTCCTAATGATCGCACTATCGGTGCAATGCCACCATGTTCCCAGCTTACCAGTACAACACCGTTGCGGCTTTTTAAATCGGCGGCCATTCCTAACGAATCCTTTTCGGTGCGGCTGCTGTTGATGGTTAAATTGTATTTGGCGGCTAAGGGAACAATGGTTTCAAACATGCGGGCGTGTTTGGTAGCCTCGCCCAAACCTAAACCCGGAACAAACATATACGCAGGCACACCAAATTTAGCGTTGATAACAGCCGGAAGTTTTAACGAGCGGTTAATGCCCGCGCAGGTAAGGTTATCGCCTTTAAGCGGCTTTTCGGCATGGCGGATAAATACGATTTTAAGATCGGCAGATTGGGCTTGAACTTTTAACGAAAAAGCGAAAGCTATCGCAACGATCGCTAAAATATTATAAATGAATTTTTTCATTGTAAAATGGTATAAAAAAGGGCAATTGATTTCTCAATCGCCCCTGGGTAAATAAATTAAATATTAGTGTTGGTTGCCGCCTCCGTTAAGCTGGAAACAGCCCAGATCGGCACCTGGCAAAGTAGCTTCAGATAGGCCGTAAATTTTATCAAGCGGCACAGTAATAAGCGGGGCAATAGTTGTATTGCCTTTACCTATCAGCGGTGAACTTGCCTGCAAATGGAAGTTGTAATTCCCTACTGCCGAGTATTGTGCCAACGCGTGCCCGCTTGTTGGCAGCGGGAAGTTGGTAAACATCGGGTTGTTTTTTTGCACAACATCGGTACCATCGTAAATTGAACCCAAAGTATAATTTGAAGGTAGATATTTGGCCGATGTATTGATCGCCGGAATATCGGTTGCTTGGGGTTGGGTGATATAACCTGTTGGATAAAACTGGTTGGCAACGCTCAACGAATCGGCCCATTGATAGTTGTTACCGTACGATAGGTGTGCAACATCAGCAACCGGACTGCCAACTACCCTGAAACCAAAGCGGCAGTTAATGGCAACGTTGTTATAATACATGCCTGCGGCACCTTCCTCAAAGTTAATACAGCCACCTCGGCCGCTTTGTACCTGCCTGTAACCGCCACTTACAAAGGTATTATTGTACATAACAACATTGGTTTGCGGCGCGCCCGTAGCCTGGCCCTTGTTTGATGCTTTTTGGCCATTGGTTGCCGTGCCTATAAACAGGTTGTAGGCCATGGTACCGGTGGTACCACCTTTGGCATTTAAACAATCGCCGCCGCTAACACCGTTTTTTTCGAAGGTATTGCGGAAGATGGCGATCTTGCCGGCTGAGATGCGGATAGGGTCATCCACACCGCCGTACAGCCACGAATCTTCCATAATAAAGTTGCCTTTGTAGTTGGCAAACAAAATGCTGTATTGGTTGCCCGCGCCCGAATTGGCTATTTTTGACGTAGCATCACCTTCCTGCAGACCGCCGTATTCAACGTGTGTCCAGCGTAAAACCATCAGGTTACAGGTTGGGCCACCAACAATACCTTTCCATTTACCCGCATAGGCTGGGTCGTTGGCTGGTGTTACACCTCCGGGCGCATCATTTTTGGTAATGCCGGGTACAGTGATCCAGTTAGGCGCGTCTTTTGATCCGTTACTTACCAACGTACCTAATACTATTAAACTGGTACCGGTACCCATGTTTAGGGTTACGCCGGGCTGCATCAATAAAGTATCTAAAGGGTTGATCACCAGATCGCAGCCGTTTTCAACGGTATAGGTTTTGCCGCTTAGCATAGTGCCTTTAACCGATACCACCGAGGTTCCGCTGCCACTGCACGATAGGGGGGCCTTATCGCTTACCGGGTTTGCCGCCGGTGTGGTATAGGTGTATATATCAGCGTGCTCGCCTTTCCATTTCTGGCAGCTTGAAGCGCCTATTGCTATGATGAAGCAAACTATAGGGATTATATATTTTTTCATGATCGTACTTAATTAAAATTTATACCTGAAACCGCCCAAAAAGAAGGTTTTATAAAAATCGCTCTGAACCAGGGTTTGCGAAGTGATATCCTGTTTGCCTAAAAACTCCTGTTGTTTAGGATCGATCTGAGCATGTGGGTATTTCAGATAGATCTTGGCGGCGGCATTGGTTATGTTATTGATCTTGCCGTAAAATGATAGTTTTTTGGTGATGGTTTTCTCGAACGAGAAGTCCAGCTGGTTGTAGGCATGCTGATAAAAATCGAGGTTGTAATAAGGCGATACCTGGAACAATCGCTCGCCAGTGTACACAAACGCAGCCTGCATATCCAAACCTAATTTGGCGCTTTTAAACAGTATCGACGCGTTACCTACGTTATCGGCCTGGCCTTGCAGCGGACGGGTTTCATCAACAAAACTTTGATTAGCCGACTGACCGGCACTTTGCTGGTACAACAGTTTTGAAGTAGTGATCCTTGAGTGCGTATAGGTATAGTTAACCGAGAAACCCAGCACACCGAAAAACTTGGTAGCCAATACTTCCAAACCATAGTTGGTGGCGTTCCCTGCGTCATTCATCGGTTTAATTACCTGGGTGCTTGGGCCGCCATCTCGTACCACGAAAAACTCGATAGGGTTATAGATCTTTTTGTAAAATGTACCGATCAAAAACTGGTCGGCACCACCGGGAAACAGTTCGTAACGCAAATCGTAGTTATCGGCAGTGATATGTTTCAGGTGAGGGTTACCTTCCTGATCATAGTATTCGCCGGTAATTTTGTAGGGCACGATCTCGCCAAAACCGGGGCGACTGATAGATGCGAAGTAAGATGCCCTGATATTTTGGTTATCAGCTAATTCATATTTTAAGTGGATGCTTGGCAATACATCGGTGTATTTGATATTGCCGCTACGCTCGGTTACCGTAATTGGCGATTGGGTAGCATAACTCATATCCGTGTTTTCAACCCTAACACCACCTAAAACCTGCAATTTATCTAACGGGTTAAATTTAAACTGAAAGTATTCGGCATTATCATTTTCGGTGATATGGTAGTTATTTTCAAGCTGATCATTATTGCTACCCAAACCGCCTGCCGGCGTATTTATAGCAAAAGGAAGCGAGTTGAAGTTGTTATTGTAGTAAGTTAAGCCGCCTTTTAATTGATAATCGATATAGTCGGCATCCCTTGTTTTATGGCGATACAGGCCACCTACGGCAAATTCAACGTCAGTATTGCCAATTTTAGGGGTGAAGATCAGGTTGGCGTAGCCGCTCAGGTCACGGTCGCGGTTGTTTTCCCAATGGTGTACAAGCGCTGTGTTGTTATCGTATTCGGTAACAACTGATCCTGCGGTGTTTAATGTTTTATTGGCATCGTATGAAAATTCAGTACGATCTGGCATGTGCCTGTTAGCAACCGAGTAAACACCATCCCAGTTAAATACAAACTTTTTACCAAGGATATGATCGCCATGCAGGGTTGAGTTGTAAATAGACTGTTGGGTTAAAGTACTCCTGTTTGAAATGGTGATCTGCTTGTTTAAGGCAGTAGTATTCAGGCCCAGGCCCAAAGTATCGGCCGTAAAACGCGATTCAGATTCATCCTGGTGGATATACAGGTTGTATAACGATAACTTGTTTTTATCGTTGATCACATAATCTATCTTATTGTGGATCCCTACACGTTTGGTTTGTGTTGAGTAAGTGCGATCATAAGCGTCAGAAAACTGCGGCGAGTTTGGCAACGGAACTGGTGACGGCTGCGCGTTGGGGGTTAATTGTTTTGAATCGGAACCACGGTACACGTTTTGATAGCTGGCCGATACAATAATGCCTAATTTATTGTTGGCAAACCTATCGCCAATAGTTAAACCCGCTGTAGAGCTGAACGGGTTGTTAAGGCTATGGCCGCTGGTTATGGCTTTGTTATTAAAATCGGCAGGGGTAGCGGCAAAGTTGTTGCCGTTTACAATAGCAGGTGATTGTTTGTTAGGCGAAGCATTGAACGCGTTAAATAAACGGCCATCCGAAAACAAACCTGAAAACCCGCCCGATACGTTGGCGCTAAGGGTAAAGTGGCTTGGCGCGCTTTTCATTACCAGGTTCATGGCACCACCAATGGCATCGCCTTCCATGCTGGGTGTTAAAGCTTTGATCACCTCCAGGCGTTCAAGCATTTCTGATGGGAAAAGGTCCATCGGCACAAAACGATATTGCTGATCTGGGCTTGGTATTTTAATGCCGTTTACCAAGGTTGAGTTATAACGCTGGTCCATACCACGGATAATGGCATACCGACCTTCGCCGCTTGCCGAGCGTTGGATGGTAACGCCGCTTACACGCTGCAAGGCATTGGCCACGGTAACATCGGGCAAAAGTTTGATGGTGTTTGCCGATAGAATGTTGAGCACCATTGGCGATGTTTTTTCTATCGTGCGTACGGCATGGTCAGATTCTTTACCGTTTGAGGCAGTGATCTTAACCTCGGTCATTTGCTGACTTGCATCCTGCAGACTCACATTGATGGTTTTAGTTTCGTCTGCCGATGTAATGGTGCCTTCGTAAACCTGCGATGTGCTGTAACCCACATAATTTACCTGCAATTGGTAAGCACCATTTTTTACGTTTTTAAAGCTGTACGAGCCGTTTAAGGATACGGCTACAAACCTGCTTGCACCGGCCTGGGTTAAATGCACGGTAGCTCCAACCAGCGGTTCGCCGGTTTTATAATCGCTTACCTTACCTTTTATGGTTTGGGCGATGGAATTAATAGAGAACAACAGACTTAATGCCAGGAAGAGCAAAAGCCTGTAACGGGAGTAATAGTGTTTCATGAGCAACGGGTGATTTTTCCGCAAAGAAACCCGCTGAAATTTGGAGGAAATTTGAATAATCGGAGCTGGGATCATTCCATAACGAAAACTTAATATTGGCTTAATGTGCTTTGAGGCTTCGGGATTGTTTTATTCGAAGTAAATTATTATCTCTCGTAACCTTTGCAACAGTGTTTAAACCTCATAACTCCAGACTTTATGTGGCATTCATCCACACATTTTGCCGGTTCACCGATAGATGATTGTTCCATATCATCCGCGCCATCATATTTGAACCATGAACCGGAATTGCAGGTTTTCGGATCATGGTTTTTTTCATAAGATAAGCGCCCGGCCACGGGCGCTTATTAATTATCAGCAAGGCGTTAATGTAACCAGATGATCCGCTCTAAAGCCACCTCCATTTTTATTCATGCTGCAGGCTGGCTGGTATTTTTCGGATTTCCGCTGCTGTTCATGAACCGTACGCAGCAAAACAGCGGTTTTACGTTTACGGTTATCCTGTCGCCTTACTACTGGCTTTTCTGTCTCACCTATATTTTTATGTTTTACTTTAATGCGTGGTTTTTGGTGCCGCGGTTTGTATTTCATAAAAAGTATGTGATTTACGGGCTTATTATTTTATTGCTATCGGGTTGCGTGTATTTTTTGCAGCCGTTTGATAACCTGCTTTTGCACAACTTAAAAAAAGAAAAGCAAAGTACCACTGCGCCTATTGGTCCGCAGTTGATGCCGGGTGCGGATAGTAATAAGAATATGTATTTCGGGCCGCTGCCGCATGAAGATCTGCGCATGCAGGATCCCAATTTAAAGAAGCCATCAAACCAGGTGGTTTTTATCCATCAGTCGGGCAATATCGATCTGGTAGCACTGTTCATTTTCATCATCGTTATTGGTTTGGGCATCGCTGTAAGCACCGTACAAAAATGGCAGCTTACCGAGCAAATGGTAATCCGTGCCGAGGCCGAAAAGGCCCATGCCGAGCTATCGTTTTTAAAGGCCCAGATCAACCCGCATTTTCTGTTCAATACGCTTAATAATATTTACGCTCTATCAGTTACGGATAGCGAGCATACCTCGGAGAGTATCATGAAGCTCTCCAATATTATGCGCTACGTTACCGACGAGGTTACCGAAGATTTTGTGCTACTGCAAAGCGAGATTGATTGCATTGTTGATTATATCGACCTGCAAAAACTCCGCCTGGGCAAAAAAACGGAGCTTACGGTTAATTTTTCGGGTGATATCGGTTTGCAAAAAGTGCCGCCCTTGGTGATCATGACGTTTATCGAAAATGTGTTTAAATATGGGGTGAGCAAACATGAGGCATCCGTTATTCGCATTAATATCGACGTAAAGGATAACAAGATCCTGTTTTTGTGCGAGAACACCATTTTTGATAATCGCCCCACATCAAACCGTAAAGGAATTGGGATAAGTAATACCCGGCAGCGTTTGCAGCATATTTATCCGGGCAAGCATAGTTTGAATATCAGTTCGGAAAATAATATGTATAGGGTGGAATTGGAGGTTATTACTTAGTGCCTCAAGGTAACATGTTTAAAAACACGTTGTCATGCTGAGGAACGAAGCATCTTCTTCGCCCTGCACAGCGGCCATGCTTGTCGTAGAAGATGCTTCGTTCCTCAGCATGACAAAATGTTAGTAAGCCATAGAGGCGTGCGCAGGCAACGCCCATATTTAGAGATTAGTTAACAATCGAATTACAACATAAAACGATGCAGTTAAAATGTGTAGCAATTGATGATGAGCCGCTGGCTTTGGAGATCATTAAAAAGTATGTAGATGGGTACCCCTCGCTAAAACTGGTTAATACTTTTGAGGATGCCGTTTCGGGGGCCGAATACCTGAAGAGCAATAAGGTAGATGTACTTTTTGTAGATATCAATATGCCCGATATTACCGGCGTCGATTTGGTGCGCTCCTTACAGGGAAAGCCGATGGTGGTGTTTACAACCGCCTATAAAAAATTCGCTTACGATGGTTTTGAGCTGGAGGCGCTTGATTACCTGCTCAAACCTATCAGCAGCACGCGTTTTGGTTCGGCGGTAACCAAACTGATCGATCATTATGCCATTAAACACCAGGCGGATAGCGAACAGGATGAGCCTATTTATGTGCATTCGGAGTACCGGTTGATCAAGATAGAAGTTAATGATATTGAATACGTAGAGAGTATGCAGGATTATATAAAAATACACCTGCTAAGTGCCGAAAAGCCGGTGCTTACTTTGATGCCTCTGAAAAACATCATCGAAAAGTTACCGGCCAATAGGTTTATCCGCATCCATCGCGGTTTTGTGGTGGCTAAAGCGCAGATCAGGTCTATTTATAATCGTAAGGTTAAACTACGTACAGCCGAGTTGCCGGTTGGTACCAGCTATGCCGATTTTATTAAGGATTGGGGCAAGTAAGATTTAGGATTTGTCGGCACATTTAACGCACTCAACGACACATAGTTCCACCGCATATAAAATATGATGAATTTTATATGGTAAACAAATTCAGAAAAGAATAGCATGTAGTACGGGGCACCTACGGAGCCAAAATTTCGAGGGCCGGTATGCTATAAACACGTTACTCCTACGGAGTATTCATTGTACAAGTACTCCGTAGGAGTAACGTGTTTATAGAAAGAAAAGAAGGTATTCCCGGCTCCGTAGGTGCCCCGTACCGCATGCAAATCCTCTAAAACAACAAACCTTGTTATTATGAAACCCAAAGACAAGAAAACAATACTGGTGCTGGATAAAAACAGCCGCATGCTATCGGTTATTGACGATATTATGTACTACGGCGATTTCGACCTGCATTTAACTTACGATCCGGATGGCGTTTACGATAAAGCAAGGCAAATTCATCCCGACCTGGTGATCCTCGATTACCTGTTGTTGGATAATGATTGTACGCTGGTTTGTGAGGATTTTAAAAACGATGAGCAATTGAGCAATGTGCCTATCATCGTGGTAACATCGTTCAAGTCGAAAAAAGCCATGGCCGATGCCTATAAATGCGATGCTTTGTTTGTGAAACCCTTGGATATGGAATTACTTGCATCGCGTATGGAATATTTAATGGCCTCATAAATAAACCCCTAAGTATTGATTTTGTAAAACCGGTACAAACCCTTTATGTTTACCGTTTAAGCTTAGCGTAAACTATAAATGAAACTTAAAAGCAATATTGCCACCAGCGAAAACGGGTTTGTTTTTAACCCGGCCACCGGCGATTCCTTTAGCGGGAATGGCATGGCCGCTGTGCTTTTTGGTATGATGAAAAGCGGTAAAACCTATGCCGAAATAAAGGCGGCCGTATTGGAACAATACGATGTTACCGCCGAACAATTTGACCGGGATTGGGCCGACTGGCTGCTGCAACTGAAAGAAGCTAACCTGCTGGAAAACTAATATATGGGGGCAGATAATTACGCTGAACTTTGTATAGCGGTTACGGGGCTTAACGCCAATGACAATCCGGGGCCTGGCCTGGCGGTGATCCGCTCGTTAAAGGCTGCTTTTGGTGATGGCGTTAAGATCATCGGCTTATCGTACGATTCGTTGGAGCCCGGTATTTACCTGCGCGAGCTTGTAAGCAAAACCTACAGATTGCCTTACCCTACAGAAGGAAAAACTGCGCTGCTTGATCGCTTAACAACCATTCACCAGCAGGAAAAGATCAGCGTTATAATTCCCAATCTCGATTCGGAGCTGTTCAATTTTATTAAGATAGCGCCTGCTTTGCAGCAAATGGGCATCGCTTCGTTTTTACCATCGCATCATCAGCTGGCTTTAAGAGATAAGATCAATTTAAGAGATTTCGGCGATAAGAATGGCTTGCACGTACCTGCCGACTATAAATTATACAGTGCCGACGATTTGAAAGCGGCCGCTAACGAATTTGGTTTCCCGATAGTGGTTAAGGGGAAGTTTTACGAGGCTTATGTTGTTTACACTATGGATCAGGCTGTAAAAGCCTTTCATCAGCTTAACACAACCTGGGGTATCCCTGTTATTGCCCAACAATATGTAAAAGGTACCGAAGTTAATATTGCCGCGTTGGGTGATGGAACAGGCAATAACCTGAGCGTTGTGGGGATGCGCAAACTGTATATCACCGATAAAGGAAAAGCCTGGGCGGGTGTTACCATTAAAGATGATAAACTACTTGAGCTGGCCGATAAATTTGCCGCTGTAACGGCATGGCGGGGTGGCTACGAAATGGAAATTATGAGTACCGATGATGGGCGCTTATATATATTGGAGATCAACCCGCGGTTCCCGGCGTGGTTATTTTTAGCCACGGCTGCCGGCCAAAATCAACCCGGTGCATTGGTAAAACTGGCTTTAGGTGAGTCAGTTGATAAAATGACCGATTATGAGGCCGGAAAGTTATTCGTTAGGTACTCGTGGGACCATATTGCCGATATAGCCGATTTTCACCAGATCTCGGCTTTTGGCCAATTATAATTAAACCAACAATGGAAAAGCTGCCATACCAAAAACCATATATTAAAAAGCTGCAGGCCGGTGTGATGAACAAATTCGGCTCGGGCAATGGCATGCAGCCGGTTAAAAGCATCGACGGACTGAGCGTGAAAAGCTTAACGGAAAGCTATGGCTCGCCGCTGTTCGTGCTATCCGAAAAGCAGATCCGTAAAAATTACCGCTCGGCACACAGGGCGTTTAGCACGCGTTATCCTAAAGTGCAGTTTGCCTGGAGTTATAAAACCAATTACCTTAACGCAGTTTGCCAGGTTTTTCACCAGGAGGGCAGCTGGGCCGAGGTGGTATCCGGTTTTGAATACCAGAAGGCACTGAATAATGGTGTGCCGGGTAACAGGATAATTTTTAACGGTCCCGGTAAATCAACCGCCGAGTTGCAATTGGCTATCGATAATGATTCATTGATCCATATTGATCATTTTGAAGAGTTGAACCAGTTACTGGCTTTAAGCAAAGGACTGACCAATAAACCACGCGTAGCCATCCGCGTAAATATGGATACAGGTGTTTATCCCCTTTGGGACCGCTTTGGCTTTAATTACGAAAGCAATGAAGCATGGCAGGCCATAGTGAAAATACTGGAATCGGGCACATTGCATTTGGCGGGTCTGCATTGCCACATAGGTACTTATGTAACCAGCACCGATGCTTATGGTGTAGCCGCCAATAAGCTATGTGCGCTAAGCATGGGCTGCAAAAAACAGTTCGGCCATAAAATTGAATATATTGATATGGGGGGAGGATTTCCCTCAACCAATACGCTGAAAGGCGCATACCTACCCGGTCAGGATACCGTACCGCCGGTTGATGATTTTGCCGAGGTGATAACATCTTCCATACTCAATTATGGTTTTGCCAATGAGGATCTGCCCTTGTTGATTTTAGAAACCGGTCGCGCGTTGATTGATGATGCCGGTTACCTGTTAGGTACGGTGATAGCCAATAAGCGCTTAAGCGCAGGAAAACGCGCTTTGGTGATGGATTTTGGGGTGAATATCCTGTTCACCTCATTCTGGTACGATCACCAGGTAAGCCCCGCGCAGGATTTTGTGCCCCACACCGAAAATATGGTGATGTACGGGCCGCTGTGTATGAATATCGACGTGATCAGGGAAAGTATCAACCTGCCGCTATTAGATCCCGGCGACCAGGTGGTGGTACACAAGGTAGGGGCTTATAACATGACCCAATGGATGCAATTCATCACCCTGCGGCCGGCCGTTGTAATGATAGATGAGCAGCAGCGCGCGCACCTGATCCGCAAAAGCGAAACGCTTGGCTACACCGAAGAGCCTGAATTAATACCATCACATTTAGCAGTTAAATAGTGAAGCAAACAGCAGCATTTTTAAAATCGGTGCTTAATACCTACGCCGTTCTGTTTTTTTCGCAGAACCGGGTGTTTGGCATTATTTTGCTGCTTGCATCTTTTTTAAATACAGCTTCGGGCATTGCCGGGCTGGCTTGTGTTATTGTTTCGTTACTCATAACCGGTACGCTCAATTTTAATGCTGATGACCGGCAAAAAGGAATTTACAGTTTTAACAGTCTTTTACTGGGTATAGCTTTCGGCGCTTTTTACAATCTCAATATCATGTTTGCAATGTGGTTGCTGGTGGCCTGCTGCATGGCTGTGGCGCTATCTGTTATCATGACACAGCGTTTAAGCAAGCTTGGCCTGCCTATGCTGTCCTTGCCATTTATCATCACCTTTTGGCTGGTGCTAATGGCAGCCAATAGCATATTTAGCATGGGCTTGCAGCTTCGTACAAACTACTTATTGCAGGAGTTGTATCGTGGCCCGGGTGATGTGGCTGGGCTTGAAGGTTACCTTTCGGCGCATTTGCCGGTTTGGGTGGCTTTGTTTTTTCACTCGTTGAGCGCGGTGCTTTTTCAGCATAATATATTAACCGGTATGTTGATGAGTGTGGGGATGCTCATCCATTCACGCATAGCCTTCAGTTTGCTCATCATTAGTTTTATTGCTGCCTGCGGTTTAAATAGCATAACACATGTTTATCCTGAAGGCATCAGCTACTACCATTTAGGGGCAAACGTTATGATGGCGGCTATGGCAATGGGGAGTTTTTTTACTATCCCCTCATGGCGTTCATACCTGCTGGCTGTGTTGAGCATCCCGGTGTCGTTTATTTTGATAAACGGGCTTACGGGATTTTTTTCCGTGCATGCGCTGCCTGTGTTTTCTTTGCCATTTTGCGTGGTCAATATCGGTGTGATCTGGTTGTTAACTCTTCGTGGATATCCGGTAAAACTCGCTTTAACAGGTTTGCAGCATTACTCACCCGAGCGCAACCTTTACCAGTTTTTAAACCAGCAAAAACGCTTGGATGATCTGAAATACCTGCGGTTAAACTTGCCATTTATGGGTTCGTGGACGGTTTCACAAGGATACGATGGCGACATCACCCACAAAGGCGAATGGGGCCATGCGCTTGATTTTGTGATCCGTGATGATGAACAAAAAACATATCAGCTGCCGGGCGCTTCGCCTGCCGATTATTATTGCTTCAATAAACCGGTAATAGCCTGCGCGGATGGAGTGGTAGAAACGGTTGTTGATACCATTGAGGATAATGCCATTGGCCAGGAAAACCTGAAGGATAATTGGGGCAACACTGTTGTTTTAAAGCATCTTACAGGTTTGTACTCCAAAGTTTCACATCTTAAAAAAAACTCGGTCAAAGTAAAAGTTGGTGATGTAGTAAAGCAGGGCGATATTTTAGGGCATTGCGGTAGTTCAGGCCGGTCGCCCGAGCCGCATTTGCATTTCCAGGTACAGGCAACGCCCTATATCGGTGCCAAATCGCTGGCCTATCCCTTTGCATGCTATCTTAATCAGGATGACCTGCAAACTTTCAGTATCCCTAAAGAAGGGCAACTGATTAGCAGCCCTGATATTGATCAGCAATTAAAAAAGGCTTTTGACCTACAGCCTGGCTATGTAGCCTCGCTTAAAACAGATGATGGCAAAAGCGAAGATTGGGAGGTGTTTAAAGATGCCTACGGTCAGCAATATATTTACTGCAAAACCACGGGTGCTGCGGCTTATTTTATCAATAATGGCAACATGTTTTACTTCACCAGCTTTTATGGTGATAAAACCTCGGTGCTGTATCAGTTTTATCTTGCCGCCTACAAAGTGGTTTTTAGCGCTATGAAAAATATGGTGGTGAGCGATGAGTTTCCCCTCCATGTTTTATCCAATAAACCTTTGCGTTGGCTGCAGGATTTGGCGGCACCGTTTTTTCTCTTTTCGAAGATCATTTATCAGTCGGCAGGGTATTTGAATAAAGGTAAGATCATCATTAGTTCATCTCAATATCAACGCGTTGGAACTATAACCGGGCAATTAATGGAAGCATCGATAGCGATAGATCATAACGGTTTGCAATCAATGAGCATACAGTTAAACGGCAAACAAACTAAGGCAACATGGCGTACAGAAAATATCTGATCCTTCTGGCTTTGATTTTTTTTACCCTGGCCGCCGAAGCGCAGCAGGATAGCACCGCTGTGGCCGATAGTACCGCCGAACGTTTATACCATTCAGGCGACTGGGAGCAACTCATCATTTTCGGTAAAAACGAGGTTGCAAAAGGGAACGATTTTCCGGGTTTGCGGTTTAAATTAGGTTACGCGTACATGCTAAAAGGTAACTATAAAGCTGCTTTAGCCGAGTTTGATAAAACGCTGGCCCAGGATTCATACAACGCCACTGCCCGGCTGTTTGCTTACTACTGTAATACTTATCTCAATAATAGTTTAGGCGTATCCTATCAGGCCAAATATCTCGATAAGCAAACACTAAGCTCTTTAAAAATATCGCCATTCGGGTTGATAGACGCATCTGCCGAAACCGGTATTAAACTGCCTAATAACGACCAGCGTGATAACGGTTTTTTTGAGCGGATAGGGCTGAGCAATCGCTTGTCGTGGCGCTGGCAATTGGAGCAGTCGGGCCTGCTGTTTAAGCAAAATATCCTCCGTGGCGGCTTTCGTGATCATTTTACTCAAACAGGCCGTACCGACAGGCAGTGGGAGTATTTTTTGAAAACGAAGTTCGCGCTTAATTCATCCGTCCAATTGATCGGTTCGTATCATTACCTGCATACCAGTTACCGCAATAATTATTACCACAGCAATCTGGGGCTAATCGGCATAAAATATAATACCCGATATTTTGATTTGCAGGGCGATTGGCAGTTTGGCAAACTGATCAACAACGTTCTGAAACAATATAACGCCAAGGTTGATTTTTATCCAACGGGCAACCTCAATTTATATACCGGTAGCCGTGTGTCGCTGTTAAATATGGATGGGGATAACCGTTTTATTTATAACCAAACGATAGGTTTTAAGGCTATTGACAAAGTTTGGCTGGAAAGTTCGGTAACCTTTGGTAACCAGGACGATTACCAGGATGCCGACGGTTTATACGTTTATAATTCGATAGATCCTACTACGTTCAGGTGCGGCGAAACCGCTTTTTACCAGCTTAGCGGGCATGCCTTATTGAATTTAAACTATATTTATGAGCGAAAAACAGATATTTACCGTTCTACAAAATACAACCAAAACTCGATAACCCTGGGTATGATATGGAAGTTTTAAAGACGACGTTGATTGCATTTCTTTTCGTACCCTTCGCCACTGGGCTGCAGGCGCAAACCAACGCCGAGCTTCAGAAAGCGTTCCGTAACAGCTATGCCAACGAACTTAATAAAAACTACCAGGCCGCTATAAATGATGTTTACCCATACCAGGCCGAAGGGAGTTACGATGTAAATATCCGCCTCGGCTGGCTGCATTACCTCAACAAAAACTACCTTGCATCGCAGGCATACTATCAAAAGGCCATCGCTCTGAAACCCAATGCCATCGAGGCCCGGTTTGGTTACGTAAAACCGCTTTCGTTTTTGCAAAGCTGGGATAAAGTGCTGGAGCAGTACCTCGCTATCCTGAAAACAGACCCGCAAAACACGCAGGCCAATTACTGGGCCGGGGTGATCTATTATAACCGCAAACAATACGATCCTGCCATCAAATATTTTAAAACGGTAATTACCCTTTACCCCTTCGATTACGACGGCAACCACATGTTGGCCTGGAGTTATTTGATGGGAGGGAAGAAGAATGATGCCCGTCCGTATTTTCAAAAAGCGCTCATTATTAAGCCTGATGATGCTTCGAGTACTGATGGGTTAAATAGGTGTAAATAAATAATCTTTTCTCGTAGAGACGCATTAAAAAGCGGAGGATTGTGCGATTCCCTCCCTTGGGAGGGTGTAGGGAGGGGTTTCTTCGCCATGCATGCTGATGAGGCAAGGCGGACAAACCCCTCCCTGCCACAACACAATCCATCGCGCCCCTCCCCAAGGAGGGAATTAAAATTTCTATACCCCTCTTTTCATTTGTCGATTTTATAATTCCGTTAATCGACACAACATTGTTACAATCACCCGTCTCCTCTAATTTTAGTTAATGAAACAAGCCGCTTTAAAAACGCGGCGACTAATTATCAACTAAAATTAACAGGTATGAAAATTAAATTTACCCACATTTTATTGCTGCTGATAGCCCTGATCATTGGCCTGTCATCATGCCAAAAACAGAGCGTTTCAAAAAGCTCAACATCAACACAAACTTTTTCGTCATCGGCAGTAACCTCGGCAGGGGCTATTGCGGTTAGCCTGGCTTCGGGCAGTACGGATACTGTTTATGTTGTAGGTTGCTACGGTCGACATGATAAGACAGATTCGGTTGCTTTCAGCGCTTTACCATCTGCCATTGGTACTTATTTAACAGCCAATTACAGTGGCTACACTTTCAAAAAGGCTTACGCTATTACTGATAGTGTAAAAACTGTTGTAAACTACATCGTATTGATCAAATACAACAGCGCATACGTTGGTCTTAAATTTACTGCCGACGGCACATTTGTAAGCGTATTGGAACAACGTGCCAAACCCGATCTGAAAGGCCAGGGCTGGCACCACGGAGGTCCGTTTGATAACCGGGATGGTAAGCACAGGGATACAGTAGCTATTTCAGCATTGCCTACCGCTGTAACCACCTACTTCAAAACTAATTATCCAACAGATACCCTGTTGCATGCATCGGTAACGCCGGATACTACTTATGTCCTCATCAGCAAAAACAACGGCCTGTTCGCTACAGCTATCAAAGCCAACGGAACATTTGTAAAACGTGTACAGGTTGATAAACATATTGGCAAACACACAGCTATGGCCGAAGCTGCACTGCCTGCTGCCATCACCACTTATTTAACCACTACCTATCCGGGCTATGTGTTTGATAAAGCGTTCTCGTACAGCCAAGGTGGTACCTTAAAAGGCTACGCGGTATCCATCACCTCAAACAGTACCAAATATGTTATTGTGTTTGACGCTTCGGGCACGTTTGTGAAAGCTTTTGCGGTGCATTAAGATTCTTCTTCGATCAGTTAATTGAAACCCCGGTAGCTTTAGAGTTGTCGGGTTTTTTTTTAAAATGGAACCTGTAAAACATGTTATTGCGAGGAGCTGCCGGGAAGAAGTGAAAGCCGCGACGTGGCAATCGCATACTATACAGGGCGGCTGTGCTTCCGTGCTATGCCGCGCTGCGCTACTCATGACAAGTTAAAAATGGATGTCATGGGTAGCTTGTCGAAGCATGGTGGGCTGGCCTCTACGCGCGACTCTTCGACAAGCTCAGAGTGACAGGCCGACCCACCAAACGTCATATCTCCTTCAGATGCCTCGGCTTTTATTTACTCGCAATAACATGTCACTTATCGTAGACAATTAATTTTTTTTATTTTAAGTGTTTTTTTTACAATTAATTTATATATTGCTTCTCAATTATAAACCATCAAAACAGGCGCTTAGATCATCTAAAATACTATCCGCCCAATTTTTTTACCGATTTTACGGTTGTAAATAGATTTTTATGAGCCTGTTAGGCTTTGTTGGATATTAAGAGAAATTTAGATGCTGGCACTTTTACCAAGTAAACAATATTCGTGGTTTTTGATCAGGCTGTCGTTAATTGCGATCTTGCAGTTTTGTTTTACAGCCTCGCACGCACAATCACCCATCAAAAACAAAGCTTTAAAATATTCATTAAAGGATGGGCTTTCCTTCGGCATTGTGAACAGCGTTACCCAGGATGCCAATGGCTTTATGTGGTTTGCCACCAGCGATGGTCTCAATCGTTTTGATGGTACAACTTTCAAAGTATTCAAATCCAAACAAGGTGATTCGTCGGGCTTAACCAGCAATTACGTAGAAAAAGTTTTTACCGGGAAAGATGGCATGATCTGGGTGGGATCGCGTGACGGTTTGAGCCGATTGGATACCCGCACCGAAAATTTTACCCATTATAAAGTAAACGTAGGCCGCACGCAAAAGGAGGATGTAAACAACATTGTATCTGCCCGTGGAGGTAATTTCTGGGTATCAACCTATGGTATCGGCTTTTCATATTATAATACCCAAACCGGTAAATTCAGCAATTATAGGCACAAAACGCTCGACGCGCTTACCGACGACAGGGTGATTTCAATGCTCGAAGATTCGCAGGGTTTACTGTGGGTAGGTACGCAAGAAGGAGGACTTAATGTATTCACACAATCTAATGGTGCTATCAGCAAAAAGCTGAATACCGATCTTCCTCCATCCGGCCGGATCAACGATATTTTTGAAGATCATTTTCATAACATCTGGATAGCTACCGGCAACGGACTGGCCTGGTATAACCGCCAAGCGGGTAAATTTTATCAGTTGCCCAACGAGCGAAGCGGGGCCAAAAGCAAACGCTACATAGCGCTTAACGAAGCAACCGACAAAAAACTATTGATTGGCTTGCAAGATGGTGGTTTATATAAACTTGATCTGGGTGGCTCTGCTAATTACAACGTCAACAACTTTATTCTTGAACCCGTTACCGGCGACGACGGCTTTAACCTTACCCCGCGCTCGGTGCAAACCCTTTATATCGATAGGGATAAAAATACCTGGCTGGGCACCTATGGCGATGGTATTTACATGGTGAGCAATAAAACCGAAAAGTTTACCCGTATCCAACGTAAGCACACCGATAAAGAAAGCGAAAACATGGTGCGTTTTTACGGAATGACCATCGATAAAGACGGTACGCTATGGTTCGGAACAGATGGTGATGGCCTGCTCAAAAACCGGCCGGACGGAACGCTGATCAAACAATATAAAGCTGATGGTAAAGCCGGCAGCTTAACTGATAATGCGATTTTAAGCGGATTTACCGATAGTAATAACAACGTATGGCTCGGCACTTATGCTAAAGGTTTGTTTTTATACAATCGCGCCTCCGATTCTTTTACCAATTTTAGTCATACTGCCGGCGTAGCTAACAGTTTGGGCGGGAATGATGTAAGGGTTATTTATGAGGATAAACGCAAACGCCTGTGGTTAGGCACCAACGGTGGTGGATTGAGTTTGTACGATCCGGCTACACGGTCGTTTAAAAATTATAATCCGGCCAATAGCAGTATCAGTTCGTACGATGTTAGGGCCATTGCCGAGGATGAGAAGGGCAACCTCTGGATTGGGGCTTATGGCGGCGGACTGGATTATTTCGATGTAAGCACAAACCGTTTCACAAAATTTTTGAAAACAGCGGATGAGAAAAAATACCTGCCGGGCGCGGTGATATTTTCATTGTATCATGATGCAACGCAACACCTTTGGATAGGTACTGAAGGAGACGGCTTGTTGGTATACAATCTGAAAACTCAATCCCTGAAAGTATTTAACGAAAAAAATGGACTGGCCAATAATACAGTTTATGCTGTAAAGGATGCAGGCAACGGTACCATTTGGGTAAGTACCAACAAAGGTTTATCCAGCATCAATACTTCTACCAATAAAATAGAAAACTATGATCAATCAGATGGTTTACAGGGCGGCCAGTTCAACGTTGGTTCGGTTGCTTTTGATGCCGCTCACCGCATCATCTATTTTGGTGGTACCGAAGGACTTAATGCTTTTGATCCGGCACAGGTAAACAAAAGTTATTATCGCCCCGGTGTGGTGATAACCGGTTTGCAGATCTTCGGCAAGCAGGTGGAGGCGGGTGACCGCGACAAAAGCGGAACCGAAATACCCGCGACTATTAACGAAACCCGTAAGGTAATTTTACAGCCCGATCAATCCGTTTTTTCCATTCAATATACCGCGTTTAATTATGCCTACCCCCAAAAAGGAGATTTCGCCTACAAAATGGAAGGCCTTGATAAATCATGGAACTATGTAGGCAACCAGCGTTCGGCCACCTACCGTTACCTTGATCCCGGCACTTACACATTCAGAGTAAAGGCATCCAACCAGGATGGGATTTGGTTTGATAATTATGCCACTTTGCAGGTAACCGTCCTACCGCCATGGTATAAAACATGGTGGGCTTACATTTGCTACATAGCTGCCGCCGGTTTCCTTTTCAATTATTACCGGTTATACAAAATTAATCAGGCCAAACTTAAATTAGAGGTTCAGGTTGCGCAACTCTCTGCCGAAAAGGATAGGGAACTGAACGAACGCAAGCTTTCCTTCTTTACTAACATCTCGCACGAGTTTCGCACCCCGTTAACGCTCATTATCAACCCGGTAAAGGATATGCTGTTTGGCAAAGGCGGGCAGCCTGATGATAATGGCAACTTGCATATTGTTTATCGAAACGCGCGCAGGTTATTGAGTTTGGTTGATCAGTTATTGCTTTTCCGCAAGGCCGAGAGTGATACCGATAAGCTGAAAATAGTGAAGCTCAACATCGTTTCGCTTTGCCATGAGGTGTTTTTATGCTTTAACCACCAGGCCCGGGCAAAAAACATTCAGTTTGATTTTATTACCGGGCATGAATCTATCGAGATCTATGCCGATAAGGAAAAAATGGAGATAGCTCTGTTTAACCTCATTTCCAATGCCTTAAAATTTACGCCCGACGGAGGCATAGTAAATTGTACAATAACCGATAGGGAAGAAGGGGTTACCATTGCTATAAAAGATAGCGGCTGCGGCATAGCCGAGGGTACTGGTGATGAGTTGTTTGATAAATTCCATCAATTACAAAACCCAACGGCCAATACCGGGGGCTTTGGTATCGGGCTTTACCTGGTTAAAGTGTTTATCGAAAACCATAGGGGCAATATTACCTATGAAAGTAAGCAGGGAGAAGGCACCACCTTTTTAGTATCGTTATTAAAAGGGAAAGAACATTTCGGTCAGCAATTTATTTTTGAGGATGTTGCCGAAACTTCGGTGTTTTTGGATGAGTTGATGGAGAATAAAGGTGAGTTGGTACCTGTTGAAGTAGGATCTGTATCGCCTGTTAAAAACCAGGAAGCCCTGAGTTCAACCACCAAAACCATGTTGCTGGTTGATGATAACGAACAAATCAGGACATATCTTAAACAGATCTTTAGCAATGAGTTCGAGATATTTGAGGCCGATAACGGTACCACCGGCCTTGAAATGGCCTGTAACCTAATGCCCGATATTGTGATAAGCGATGTGATGATGAACGGGGTAAGCGGTATTGAGTTGTGCAGTCGCATTAAAGAAGACCCGGTGATGAACCACGTTCCGGTAATATTACTAACGGCCAGTTCATCGCCAGAGATTAAACTAAAAGGCATTGAAGGAGGAGCCGACGATTATATCAGTAAGCCATTTGACCGTGAGATCCTGATAGCCCGTGTTAACGGCATCCTGAAAAGCCGCAATAACCTGCAAAAGTATTTTTATAATGAGATCACGCTCAACAAATCCAACGATCTGAAGATCTCCCAGGAGTATAAAGAGTTCCTCGAAAAATGTTTGCAGATAGTTGAGCAGCACCTTACTGATCCCGATTTCAGTATCAAAACCCTCGCTGCCGAAATAGGTATGAGCCATTCAAATTTGTATAAACGCATCAAATCCATCTCGGGCCAATCTGCCAATGGCTTTATCCGTTTTATCCGCCTGCGTAAAGCAGCCGAGATATTGCTAACATCTGATAGTACAGTTTATGAAGCAGCATATAAGGTAGGTTTAAATGATCTGAAGTATTTCAGAGAGCAGTTCCATAAACTATTCGGTATTAACCCTTCAGATTATATTAAAAAGTATCGCAAGCCGTTCCATAATAACTACAACGTGAATAGGGATGTGATCAGGGAGAGTTGATCCTGACGCTATTTTTTAACGCAAAGACACCAAAGCTTTTTGGAAATTACCGCTTATAAAAGACGTCATTGCGAGGTACGAAGCAATCGCACGGAAGCAGGTCCGCCCTGTATAGCTCGCGATTGCTTCGTACCTCGCAATTGTAAAGGTTAGATAATTCGGTAACAGAATTAACAAGCAATAAAAAACGTTAATTCAATTATGCGGAACATCAATAATGATCTAACCTTAAAGCGGAATTATCTGAGTAAATATC
>NZ_JBDOQS010000012.1:0-252904 GCF_039839285.1 Mucilaginibacter sp. CAU 1740
CATATCAATTAAAGATCAGGGTATTGGTATGTCGGCCGATACGATGACGTCAATTTTTGATAAATTTTACCGCGCCGAAGATGTCAGTAAAACCCACGCCGGATTGGGTATGGGGCTTTATATCACATCAAAAATTGTGACCGACCATGGCGGTAAGATCTGGGTGGAAAGTAAAGAGAATGAAGGCTCTACTTTCCATTTCAGCTTGCCTTACTGTGAGATTGCCTGAGTTTGCTTTAACTAAACCAAAAACGGCGATATTCATTACCATCATGGCCTCCGGAAGTTTCAAGTTAATTCTCTTCCCACCTTTAATATTGTAATTTTAAAAGTCAGTCTCCGAAATCGCGACCTGTATCATCATTGATACTAGGTTGTTATAATTCTTCTCCTTCTTTAATATAGCACGTCTTTCTTCCCTCGACTTCAACTTTTCGTTTTTTTTAAATGTGAAGTTGAAGAAAGAATTAGATAATCGTCAGATTCCTGAAATTGGCAATGCTTTCACGCACTCTAATACCTTCCATTTGAATTCGTATCTAATCCTACTACTGATTAATTGTTGGAGCTATTGATTTATTTATATTGTAAATTAAAAAACAAATAATTTCACCTAAAGTTAAACTAATACATTAAAACTTAAATTCTCCTATGAAAGCAGCAGTATTTCACAAACCCGGCGATATCCGATATGATACCGTTGAAGATCCCCGATTAGAGCAGGATAACGATGTCATTTTAAAAGTCACTTCTACGGCCATCTGCGGTTCCGACCTGCATATCCTGAGCGGCGGCGTACCGCAACCAAAACCCATGATAATGGGACACGAGTTTATGGGCATTGTTGAAGAAGTTGGTAAAGGCGTAACCAAATTAAAAAAAGGCGACCGCGTGGTAGTACCATTCCCGATATCCTGCGGGCATTGCTTTTTCTGTCAGCATGATGCTTCTCCGGCCTGCGAAAATTCCAATTATAAACATTATGGGCCTGACGGTGATATGGCCGATCAGAAAGGCGCTGCGCTATTTGGGTATACTGACCTGTACGGAGGATATTCCGGTGGACAGGCGGAATATGTACGTGTGCCTTATGCGGATATCAGCCCGAGGATTGTACCGGATAATATGACCGATGAACAGGTTTTGTTCCTGACAGACATCTTCCCTACCGGCTGGTCGGCAATCGATTGGGCGCAGTTAAAAGGCGGCGAGGTTGTGGCCATATTTGGTTCCGGCCCTGTTGGTTTGATGGCACAGAAAGCAGCCTGGATCAACGGCGCAAGCCGCGTAATCGCTATAGATCCATTGAGTTACCGTTTAGAAAAAGCCAAAGCTGTCAATAAAGTGGAAACACTTAACCCTGATGAAGTAGACGTTGTAGAAGCCATCCGTGCTATGACCGGTGGCCGCGGTGCGGATGTTTGCGTGGATGCAGTAGGCTTTGAACCGGAACGCAACATTATAGATAAGGCAAAAGCCCTGATCAATTTTGAGGTAGGTAGTATGAAAGTACTGGATATGGCTTTTAAAGCCGTACGCCGGATGGGGACTGTTTCTATTATGGGCGTTTATGGTTCAACGTATGATAATTTCCCGCTACATCGCCTGTTTGATAAAGGCATAACACTTAAAATGGGCCAGGCACCGGTATTAAATTATATCGATCACTTAATTGAATTAGTGAAAGAAGAAAAAGTGGTATTGGATGATATCATCACCCACACCTTGCCCTTGAGCGAAGTGACACATGGTTACGAGATCTTCAATAAAAAAGAAGAGGATTGCGTGAAAGTGGTATTGAAACCCTGGGAACAGAAAAAACCAACGGATAATACCGAACCTGTAAAAATAGAAAACTAAAATACACACCTACCTATGGAAAATACAACAGCAGTGCTGGAAAAAATAACAGCTAAAGGCTATGGCGCATCGGGGTCATTAATTGGCGGTGAAACCCTGAAACCGATGGATTTTGAGCGCGATGCTCCGCAAGCCAACGAAGTTTTAATTGAAGTATTATATTGCGGCGTTTGCCACTCGGATGTGCACCAGGTGGAGAACGACTGGAAGAACACCATTTATCCCTGCGTACCCGGTCATGAAGTGATCGGGAAGATCACTTACGCGGGCGAAGCAGTCAGTAAATTTAAAGTGGGCGATATCGTAGGTGTAGGCTGTATGATAGACAGCTGCAAAAGCTGTTCGGCATGCCACGAAGGAGAAGAACAATTTTGCGAACACCCGCATGGGCCAACCATGACTTACAACGGTTATTTTGTGGCCGATGGCAGCGGTTACAACACCTTCGGCGGGTATTCAAACAACCTTGTCGTAAAAGAGGATTTTGTCTTGCGCATACCCGAAGGGATGGACATCACCAAAGCAGCGCCGATCCTTTGTGCCGGCGTTACCACCTATTCGCCCTTAAACCACTGGGGCGTTAAAGCCGGTGATAAGGTAGCCGTAGTTGGTATTGGCGGATTGGGCTACATGGCCGTGAAAATTGCCAAAGCCATGGGCGCTGAAGTTACTGCCATCACCACCAAAGAAGAAAAACGCGGACCGGCCCTGGAACTTGGAGCTGATGCTGTGATCGTTTCAGAAAACGAGGAGGAAATGAAGCAGTGCGAAAAATATTTCAATTTCATACTGGTTACCATTCCGGATCCTTTCGACGTGACACCTTATATCAACCTGATCCATCGCCGTGGTTCGCTGGTTACCGTTGGTCTACTGGCACCTTATAAGGCCCCCTTGAATAACATGATGATAGCCAGCCAGGCACGCAGCGTAGGCGGCTCGCTCATCGGCGGAATTGCCGAAACACAGGAAGTGCTGGATTTTTGCGCCGAGCATAATATCCTGCCTGATGTGGAGCTGATAGATATCGAAGATATTAATGAGGCTTATAAAAAGATCAAGGATGAGGATGTACGTTTCCGTTATGTGATAGATCTGGCATCCCTTGACAATAAAATTAGTTAGTAATGGCAAAGACCCCAGCAAAACAGAACAGGCAACCAGGCATCGAAGCCAAAATGGACCCGGCACCGGAATACATTAAAAGCGGCTATAACGGCTCAGGTAAGTTAGCCGGTAAGGTTGCCCTGATCACCGGTGGAGATTCAGGCATTGGTCGTGCGGTAAGTATTCATTTTGCACGCGAAGGAGCTGATGTTGCTATCGTTTACCTTAATGAAGATGTAGACGCCGATGAAACCAAACGACTGGTTGAAGCTGAAGGCCGGCGTTGCCTTTTACTAAAAGGCGACGTAAAAAAAGCTGCTTTTTGTAAAAAGGCAGTCGGGAATACAGTTAATAAATTAGGCAAACTGAATATCCTGGTTAACAATGCAGGGATGCAGTTACCTCAAAAAGATCCGAAATCAATCGATGAAAAACAATTGGAAAATACCTTTCGAACCAACATCTTCGCTTATTTCCATTTTGCCAACGAAGCATTGGAGTATATGGGAGAAGGTGATTGCATCATCAACACCACATCGGTTACCGCCTACCGCTCCTCGCCCAGCCTGATCGATTATTCTTCAACTAAAGGTGCTATTACCAGTTTTACACGCTCGCTGGCCACTAACCTAACCGATAAAAAGATCAGGGTTAATGCCGTTGCGCCGGGCCCTGTATGGACGCCGCTGATCGTAGCAACTTTTGACGAGGAAAAGATCAAAAGCTTTGGGAGTGAAACTGCTATGAAACGTGCCGGTCAGCCTTCGGAGCTGGCACCTGCTTACGTATTCCTGGCCTCGGAGGATGCGTCTTTTATTACCGGGCAGGTTATTCATGTTAACGGCGGAGAGGTCGTTAACGGTTAAACAACAAAAACAAACATCAAATATCATCCTATGAAAACCATCGTATTTATTCACGGCATGTTCCAAAACCCAAAAAGCTGGGAAAATTGGATCGCTTATTTTAATGAAAAAGGCTATAACTGCATAGCTCCGGCCTGGCCAATGCATGTTGGCTCCCCTGCCGATCTGCGGGAAAACCCGCCCGCCGGTTTAGGCGATCTACACCTTCAAACTATTGTTGATGAGATAGAACGCGTAATAGCATCCTTGCCCGAAAAACCGATCCTGATTGGTCATTCTGTAGGCGGCCTTATCGTACAGATCCTGGTTCAAAAGGGACTGGCAGAAATTGGCGTTCCTATAGATTCGGTAGCACCTAATGCTATGCTGGCGTTCGATTGGGGCTTTATGAAAAACAGTGCGCTGATCGCTAATCCGTTTAAAGGGAATGAGCCTTTCTTTATGGATCTGGAAAGTTTCCACGGTTCATTCTGTAATACCATGAGCATTGAAGAAACAGAAGTTGCTTTCAATGAAACTGCCACCCACGACAGCCGGAACGTATTACGCGATTGCATGGGCGAGGCCGGTCACATAGATTTAGAACTACCGCACGCGCCGCTGTTGTTTATTGGCGGCGAGGAAGATGAGATCATTCCTTACGAGCTTAACGAGAAAAACGCCAAAGCTTATACCGATGAGATCAGTATTACCGATTTTAAAGCGTTTCCAAACCGCGGGCACTGGATTTGCGGACAGGCCGGCTGGGAAGAAATAGCGAATTACATTAGCGAATGGCTGGCTGAACATGCCAACCATCAATATAAGCTTACCGAAACCGAAAACTAACATGAACGAAGAAAATAAAATGAGTCGGCGACAGGTAGTTGCCGGCTTAGGAGCTGCAATTTCAGCGGCCACTGTTTCGCCTGCATTGGCAGCCACAGGAACGTCAAACAAAACGATTGATGGTCCTGCGAAGATAAGCGATCCAACTAAACTTTATCCAAAACCACCATATAAGAGCCAACCCCAGCCATGGCCTGGCCTGCAAAGCAAAATGGACCCGGTACCTGATTGCGGTGAAACAAGTTATAAAGGTTCGGGCAGATTAATGGGACGAAAAGCCCTCATTACTGGTGGAGACTCGGGCATGGGCCGTGCGGCAGCTATTGCTTACGCACGCGAAGGTGCGGATGTAGCTATCAATTACTATCCTACCGAAGAGCAGGACGCTCAGGAAGTGATCGCCCTGATCAAAAAAGAAGGGCGCAAAGCTATCGCTATCCCCGGCGACCTGCGCAGCGAAGATTTCTGTAAGCAACTGGTGCAAAAAGCGATCAGCGGCCTTGGTGGTCTGGACATTATAGTTAACAATGCCGGCAGGCAGCAGTCTATCAACTCTATAGTAGATGTTACTACCGAGGAGTTTGATGCTACCATGAAAACCAATATCTACGCGCCATTCTGGATCATCCGTGAGGCATTGCCTCATTTGCCTCCGGGTTCAGCTATAATCGGTACTACCTCAGAGCAGGCCTATGATCCGTCGCCGGATCTTTACGCCTACGCGCAAACCAAGGCTGCTACCATGAATTATGTGAAATCCCTTGCCAAACAATTAGGCCCAAAAGGTATCAGGGTTAATGGCGTTGCACCAGGACCAGTTTGGACCGCTTTGCAAATCAGCGGTGGCGCGCAGCCCGAAAAACAACAGATGTTTGGCAGTTGGACCATGTTGGGCAGGCCAGGGCAGCCTGCGGAACTGGCTTCCATTTATGTACAATTAGCAGCATCCGATGCCAGCTTTGCTTCCGGGCAGATTTATGGCGCATCCGGTGGTGTTGGTCAACCTTAATCCAGATGAGCATGAAAAAAGCGATTTTTATTTCACTCCTGTGTATTACCGGTTTCACCGCCCATGCACAGATTCCGCAGCCCGATCCTGATACAACGGCTCAACATTTCCTGATTGTTGCCAGCATCGGTAATTTACAGGAAGCAAGTGTGGGCCAGCTTGCTGTACAAAAAGCCAACCTCGCCGACGTTCGTTCTTTTGGCCAGATGATGGTTAAAGATCATACCCAGGCCGAACAGCAACTATTACAGCTGGCTAAAAGCAGGGGTTATAACCTGCCTGCGGCAGCAACCGGTGGTATTCAACCCGATCTCAACCTGAAAAATGCTACGTCAGATTTCGACCGGTTATATGTACACGGTATGTTGGCAGGGCATAATAATACGGTACAAACTTTTGAAAATTATGCCGTGAACGGTAAAGATCCGGCGGTCAAGGCGTTTGCGCAACAGCAACTCCCTGCGCTCAAAGCGCACCTGGCAGCTGTAAGAGCGCTCGATGGAAAAATAAAAGATCAGGTAGCACAGTAAATTACTATGAAAGAAGAAAATATCAAAACAGCCGCACGCGTGCTGTTAGGTACAAGCCTGGTATTAGCAGGTATCAGCCATCTTACTTTTGCACGAAAAGATTTCCGGGCACAGGTACCTAACTGGGTTCCGCTGAAAAAAGACGATACCGTTATCTACTCTGGCTTTGCTGAAATTGCACTGGGTGCGGCTTTGGCGCTCAGTCCTAAACATACTGAAAAAACTATGGGAAAAATTGCCGCGGGTTTCTTCACCGCTGTTTTTCCGGGAAATATAGCGCAATACACGCATAACCGGAACGCTTTCGGGCTTAACACATCCAACAAAAGGTTAGCGCGGTTATTTTTTCAACCGGTTCTTATCACCTGGGCGTTAAAAAGTACGCAATAGTTATTGCACTTTCGAAAAAGCAATTTAACACAGTGCCGGAATTTATTTCGATGCTGTGTTTTTTGATGAGGATATTTTGGTCCAACCTGTTTTATCTCCAAAACCTATAAGCTGATAACCTTTAAATATTCCCTTAACGTTAACATTATCTTTGGTATTAAGCTCGGTAATTTGCGATGCATTGCTGTCTGGCGCATCATATAATGGTTGGCGGTACCGGATAGTTTCGGGAAGATCAAGAAGTGGTTTTACTTGCGCGGCATTAACAAATGCCGATCTGTTATCGGGATAAATAACTTTATATGAATTTCTTGTAGCTGCGCTGATGGTAACCGGGATATCATTGTAACTTGCCATACTTGCCAGCTTATTTAGGGGTGCGGTTAAAGCGGGTGGATTTTCATTTTGAGGCTTGACAAATAGAAGCGGGTCAATCGCACCCCCGCCTGTATAAATCCCAAAATGCAAGTGCGACGGTGTATTTTTCGCATTACCGGTATTCCCGACAAGCCCAAGCGTATCGCCGGTATTAACCTGCTGCCCGTTGTGTACCAGTTGCGCATCGAGATGGGCATAATACAAATTATAATCACGGCCTTCAGGCCGCATAAATACAACCAGGCCACCGAGGGTATTTTGCCCTACGTTGGTAACCGTCCCTTTTTCGGCGGCTATCGCCGGCGTTCCTTTGGCTGCAAAGATATCTATGCCTTCATGTTTGCGGGTATCCTCATCCCTCCCCTCGCCCCAAAAACCTCCTATCCTTGGATGCCCGGTGGCAGAAACCGGGAAGTGCAACGCTGGCCCGATATTAATGGTGAGCGTATACTCTCCGCCCCTGAGCAATTCGGGCTGAAGACGGAGTATATAATTGCCGCCGGTTTTTACTTCATAGCTGATCATCGTGCTGTCCGCCGGGGCAACGGTTTCGCCGTTCAGCATCAGGTCGGCATAAATAATAAAGCTCACCGGTTTTTTGGTGATCAGAACCGAGATCTTCTGTCCGCGTTTCAAATCAAAGTCAAACGCTGTTGCGGTTGCTTTATCTGCCGCGAAATAGCCTTTTTCCATGTAAGGCAAAGATATTTTTAAGGGGGCTGCTAATATCGTTTGCGACGTGCTGAGCCACCCCGAGCCCAACGCGGTATTCGCCAGTCCTGCGTCGGCAAGGTGCCGGGCATATTGATCATGCGGAGAAAGTTTTTGAAAAATAGCCAGCGGCCCTTTGTGGCTACTGCAGGCAAAGCAGCATAGCACCAATCCCATCAGCAAATACTTTTTCATGGTCGCTTACCTTTAGTCAGGTAAAACCCTAAAGCAAGCCCAACACTCAACGCACCTACAATATATTTACGGTGAGTTTTTGGCTCTCCCGGCAGGCCGAAGCCGCCGTTCGTTGCCATCCCGTAATCTACGGTGTTGTATAGGTTGCTGCTTGTCGATGCAATTGGATCGGCACTTTTAAAATAGCGGCGCATCACAAATCCCGTTGCTTTGGTCATCAGTTCCGGGAATAGCGCATGGGCGAATTTTAACCCGTAGGATACGCTACCTACGTAAGTATTGGCATCCGGCTTTTTTGCAATCGCAACCATAGCCTGTGCTACTCTTTTCGGGTCGTAAACTGGAGGTGCCGGTTTTAAGACTTTACCTGTATAATTTGCCGCGTGTAAAATGCCTGGCGTGTCCAAAAACGCCGGGAATAGGTCACATACATAAATTTCCGGCCATGGAGTAAGCTCGGCCTTCAACGCTTCCGAAAAACCGCGCAGGCCAAACTTGCTGGCCGTGTAACCCGCGCCGTACGGCACCGGTAAAAAACCGCCAATGGAGATATTGTTGATCAGGACACCATGGCCCTGGGCTTTAAACAGCGGTATTACCGCATGCGCGCCGTTCATATAGCCTAACAGGTTGGTTTGTACCACTTGCATATGAATCTCTATAGGCGTTCTGTCAAAAGGGCCGGCGGCCAATACACCTGCATTGTTGATCCAGGCGTGCAGCCCATTCTTCCAATCATTAGCTGTATTTGCAAGGCTAATCATCGCACGCGGATCGGTAACATCCATAGGAACAACCAATACTTCCGCTCCAAATTCCAGGCATTCTTCTGCAACATCATTTAACGCGTCTTCATTCCTCGCTGCCAGCACCAACGCGGCATTTTGCTGCGCGAACGCTAATGCGGCCGCCCGCCCCGCGCCACTGGAAGCACCGGTTATAACAATTGTTTTTCCTGCTAATTCGTAGTTTGGTTTGGACATGATGTTGTTTATTTTGATTTTTTTATAACGATTTACCGTAAGGTGCAGCTTCTATTTGCGGGTTTTCATCCTCATTCGCCAGTATTAAACGGTAAGTGATGGTAGCGAAAACGGCGAATACGATATGTGCGGGAATGCGCTGGATGTAATATTTTTCGAAATTAACCCAGGGCGGTAAAGGATGAACTTTAAATGTAGCCTTCCAGATCAGGATACCTAAAAAGCCGCTGATAGCACCCAGCATGATCCCGTTCCTGATAGTATGTTTGATCTTACCGCTTTCCCAAAGCTCAACATATACAGCGGCGAAAACTATGCCCATGCCATAATGAGCGGCCCAGCCTGCAATTACCTTGGCATGTTTTGACATACCGGGTGCAACCCTGCCGATCATGGTGGCCAGGTGTTCCGGCTCCCGGAAATTTTCGCCGGCAAGTATAGACATCAAGTAGCTGGACGCTGTCATGAAGTTTGTTCCCATAAATCCGCTCAGGAGTACTTTTTCTGGTTTGTTCATTACGCTCCTTTTTTAGCCTGTAAACTGCTCATCAACTGCTCGTACAAGTCGTCGCTTTTTGCTTTGGCAGGTTTGAGTTTTTTAATGGTCGGCCGTTTGCCTTTAGCTTTCGCTTTGATCAGTTCAAGTAATTCGGTATGGTATTCATCCTTGTATTTCGACAGGTCGAACTTTTCGGCATACTGGTTAACCAGCGCCAGGCCAACGTCCAGCTCTTTTTTGCTCACTTTTACTTCGCCGCTGATATTCAGATCTTCCTGATCGCGGATTTGTTGCTCAAAGCGAATGCGGGTAACCACCATGCTTTTTTTTACCGCATGAACCACGCAAAGGCTTTCGGTGCTTCGTAATACAAATCTGGCCACGCCGGCCTTTTTAGTTTGCTGCAGGGTTTGAAAAAGCAGCGCGTAAGCTTTGTTGTTTTTGGTATCGGGTTCGGTGTAATAAGATGTTTCGTAGTACATCGGGTTGATCTCTTCGAGGTCAACAAAACTTTCTATTTCTATTACCCTGCTTTTTTCGGGCGCGGCAGCCTCAAAATCAGCATCCTCCACAATCACATACTCATCGTTATCCAGCTTGTAGCCTTTAACTATCTTATCATAGGGAACTTCTTTTTTGGTATGCTCATTTACCCGCTGATATTTGATATGTGCATGATCGCGGCTGTCCAGCATATCCAGGTCAAGCCCCGAGGTTTGCACCGCCGAATATAATTTTACAGGGATACTCACCAGACCGAAGCCGATAGAGCCTTTCCAGATAGCCCTCATGGTTTTATGGTTTTAATGTGATCATTCGCTTGATGCGGGTGATGGCTCTCTATTTCATCGGCCAACAAATGCAACACCGGCTCTTTGAGGTTGCCGGGATTATTGCAAACCCTGAGGTACTCATGCGGATCAGGCTCGAAACTGGCAACCCAGATTCCATCCTTAAAACTTTAAACTTACAGGTTTCGCCGCTATGGTGCAGGTATTCACCCACCTCAAAGCGCTGCACCTCTTTATCCACACTAATCGTTACCGGAAAATTGTCCATATTAAAGTATTTGTTTTTACAACTATTGTGAGCGGCTTTTGTTTAGCAACAATAAGCATATATGATAGTTAACTATACCAAAAACGGATGGGAGGTAATTACGCAAAGAGCACACGGAATGCTGGCGGCGCAGCTTGCTTCCCACTGGCATCATTCGGTACGTACCGAACGATGGCTGGAAACGCTGCTGGCCATTGCCGAACACGATGACGCCAGGGTTGAACCCGGCGATGGTGAATTGCTTACCGACCGGGGCGGCCCGGCCGACTTCAAAATGAAAGCGTTTGACCAGGGCCATTGCCAGCGCACTTTCGAGGCGTCCATCAGTAAAAGCCGCTATGTGGCCTTACTATGTTCTATGCACCTGGATTTTGTTTACGGCAGTCTATGTAAAAACAACCTGGAAGGTAAATCATTTATGAAAGCACAGGAAGCATTGCGAAAAGGCTGGCGGAAAGAACTGCATATCACCATTAAACAGGCCGAAAAGGACTACAGCCTGATGGAATGGTGCGACGCGCTCTCGCTGCTCATCTGTCAGCGGGAAAACCAGCCGCAAGGCCGGGCCGTAGAGATCAGTAAAGGCCCTGATAATGGCAACCACATGCTCACTCAGGATGAACCGGGCATATTGAAAATTACACCCTGGCCTTTTGAAGAGAGAGAATTTAAAGTTGCTTTTGAAACCCGGCTCATCAATCAGCTAACTTTTAAAAATAACGATGAGTTCCGGAAAGCGTTTTATGCTACAGAGGTGGTTGAAAAATCATGGATCATTAAACATTAAAATCAAACGCTTGTTGCATGTTTACCATATGAACCGGTACCATCCATGTCCACATTATCCGAACGATTGATTGAATTTAATAAAGGGCGCCTGCCAGAAATGGTGGCGCTGA
The DNA here is from genome assembly GCF_039839285.1 of Mucilaginibacter sp. CAU 1740. Lineage (NCBI taxonomy): Bacteria > Pseudomonadati > Bacteroidota > Sphingobacteriia > Sphingobacteriales > Sphingobacteriaceae > Mucilaginibacter > Mucilaginibacter sp. CAU 1740. The sequence continues at coordinate 11,315 of NZ_JBDOQS010000012.1, forward strand.
AATATGAAGGTATGGCCGAAAACCATTTCCGGTTTTTCAGGGGAACCTGTCATTTATTTTATGAGGACTTAGCTAAAGCCTCACCATTACCACTTTCCCCGTTAGGCTGGATTTGCGGTGATCTGCACATAGAGAATTTTGGCAGTTATAAAGGCGATAACAAGCTGGTTTATTTCGACCTGAATGATTTTGACGAAGCCGTACTCGCGCCGGTTTGCTATGAGTTAGCCCGTATGACAGCCAGTATTTTTATTGCTTTTGACAACCTTGGTTTCGAACCGGAAAAAGCTTTAAAAATGGCTCAGCTATTTATCCGCGATTATGCAAATACATTGGTTAACGCAAAAGCGATAAGCATAGAACCGCGTACAGCCAGGGGAATTGTAAAAGATTTTTTGACAAGGGCAGACAATAGCAATGAAAAAGACCTGCTGAAAAAGCGCACCATCAGCAAAAAGCGGAAGATCATTCTTTCGCTGGAAGATGAGCGCCATTTCAAACTCGACAAAAAGTTGAAAAGCGAGTTGAAAGCTCACATCAACGAGTGGGTACAAAACAGTAATGATGGCCCGTACAATTACGAGGTGGTGAGCACCGTTTTCCGCCTTGCGGGAACTGGCAGCATCGGCGTAAAGCGTTACCTGTTCCTATTAAAAAGCACCAACACGAAAAACAAATATCTGCTGCTGGATATGAAGCAGTCCATGCAATCATCCGTTTACCCCTATCTACCCGTACAACAACTGGATTGGCCTAACGAATCGGAACGGATTGTCAATATTCAAAGAAGGATGCAACATGTACCGGCTGCTTTGCTAAGTACAACTACATTCCGCGACGACACCTTCGTGATCCAGGAACTGCAACCGGTTAAAGACACTATTAAATTTAAACAATTAACCAATTACCGAGATATGTACCAGGTGATCAGCGATATGGCAACGCTCACGGCTTCTTCGCATTTGCGGAGCGGCGGTATGCAGGGTTCGTCCATTATCGACGACCTGATCGCTTTTGGCAAATCGGAAGAGTGGCAGCCATTATTGATTGCTTATGCTGAAAACTATGCGACCAAAGCAAGGGCAGATTACAGGCAGTTTATGAAGGATTACAAAAAGGGCTTGTTTAAGCCCAAACCTGAAAATATTTAAAGATAAAACAATGACCCAATTAAACCAGGTACTTACAGTAGCTGCCCGCCAGGGCAATACCGAAGTTTTACAGGAAGCCATTAAACAAGGTGCCGATGTTAACAGCAAGGATGAAAAAGGATACACCCCATTGATCATTGCCTGTTACAATCATCAACCCGAAGCCGCAAAACTTTTATTGGATAATGGTGCAGATGTAAACGCTGCTGATTTTGGAGGCAATACCGCACTGATGGGCGCTGCATTTAAAGGCTACGCCGATATTGCTAAACTATTATTAGAACATGGTGCTGATATTGACCGGCAGCATGGTAATGGAGGCTCGGCGTTAATGTTTGCCACCATGTTCGGCCGGAACGAACTGGTCAAATTGTTGTTGGATAGAGGAGCTGATAAAACCATTCTTGATTCGAGAGGCTTATCTGTGCTTGACCTTGCTGTTCAGCAAGGAAATGAAGAGGCAATCAGCCTGCTTGCCCATTAAATTTAAAAGTCTCCCGCAACCACGGGAGGCTAAATGATATTGGAGTGAGAAATACTGGGAGCTAAAATAATTTGATACGCGACAGTTGGATTTTTATTTGCTATATTTATGGCTCATACTTTATTTCTCCCCTATAAATTTTATGGAACTATGCGCTTTAACAAAAGAAACAGCAGTGGCCGCCAATTTCTTTTTCGATCAGGAAGTGCATTTATTTTTACGTGAGTGGGTTAACGGGCACCAGGACAATACGCTGCTTCAATTTGAACAACCATTGGAGGAGTATATCGCGAATGACGCCTTGAGAGATTTCTTTCTAAACACAAGGCATCCAATTCAGCAGTTGTTAAAAAACCGCTTTATTTCCTGCCATTTAGGCCGGCGCCCGAAAGTTGTCTATTTTGATCCTGTTAGCGGCGATCCTTTATTAGCGGTTACAGAACAACGCATCTATAACCTTGCCCGCAGGATGGATGGTGAAAACATGCATGTGCCGTTCCTCTCCATTCATCCCAACAAGCAGACAGAAGCGGGTGATACCGCCGATATCAACACATACCCCATTGGATCCGACCTTTGCTATAACAGCGGAAATCATTTCATGAGCCGACCAGCAAACGAGAATGTTTTTAGTGAGAACAGTAAACGCTGCACAGCAAAATCGGAAGGCCAGTTGCATATCCTGTTTAAACGTGGTTTTTTGGAAGACAGATTGCAGGATATCAAAGTGCTGGCCGCCGCGATGCAAAATGAATCCGAAAGGTACCCGCAATTTTTTGTAATCTATAGCAGGCATTCGCAGCAGGAAGGGCATTTCGGCACTTCTTTAGTGATTATGGACCCGGCCAACCCCGACTTTCCGACACGGGTTTTGGTTTGTGATACTTTGCTTAAAAATCTGCCGCATCATCCACGTTGGTGGAATCATTTCATTGAAGAATATTCGAATATCTTCGGCCCCGGGATAACTGAGATTATAGAAGACCTCTCCCATCCATTACAAAAAGTAAATGTCAAAGGAGACAATCCTTATAACCACGACTGGGATTGTCCCTATTACGCAGCCAGTATGGCCGACGCACTGGCAGGTTTGGTAAAGAGCGACCCGGATCTTTTATTACATGGAAGCCTGGAAGCTATACATAACGCTATGAAAGATCTGATGCCGGATTATTATAAAAAAAGTTACGAATTAAAAGACAGGCAGGATATTCGCCGGGCAAACCGTTTGAAGCGGTGGGTAAGCGGACGCGAAGTGATCAAAGACTTGGTGGTCGCGGGCAATCGCAAATCATCGTACGAACTTTAATAGATAAATCACCTGCCGAATTAAATGATCTAATGATTTTATCTTTTTAGTCGAGGATAATGTACCACTGGTTGTCATCATTTATCGCGTAGATCAAGCCATCGCTCATTTCATAAACATCACGGCCATGCTTTTCGCTAAAATACATCTTCTCATCGCGAATCACCGTGCCATTATTTTCTATCCGTAAAAATAACAGCAACGCGCCAAGATTAGGCGCGACATTTTTGAGATGCCGCGCCTCCCGTTCTTTTACAAATGCCGAACTCATGCCTGTTTAAGTTTTGCTTCCATGCTTTGAGTAGTGTGCGGAACAGCCATTAAACGTTCTTTAGGGATCAGTTTCCCGGTAGAACGACAGATGCCGTAAGTTTTGTTTTCAATACGGGTCAGGGCCGCTTCAAGCTGCTCGATAAACTTTTTCTGCCGTCCTGCCAATTGGTTGGTTTGTTCTTTCTCGAAAGTTGCAGAACCATCCTCCAGCGTTTTGCCGGCTATCGCGGCATCATCACCATTAGAATTGGAGGAGCTGATCGTACCAACCAGGTCCTGCAATTCTTCGCGTGCCATATTAATCTTGCCTTTGATCAATATTTTGAATTCATTTAATTCCGTATCGTTGTACTTCGTTTTAGTATTTTCTGATTGCATGATTGGGTTAACAATGATTTTAGAAAATGGTTGGCTTTTTAAATGAAATTTAATCACGCCTTTAGATCCACATGCAATAGCCCCGGCATGGCTTTCAATTCAGCTATTTTTTTCTTTAAACATATCCCAGCTTTCACATCCGCAATAAACAGACAGTACATGAAGTGTAAATAAAGAAGGCCCGAATTTGCTGTCTGTATAGCCGAATAACCTACTGAGCGTGACTTGGCTCAAATCCAGGTTTGTTTCCTTTTTAATTTGACTGGTAAGTGGTAAAATATCTGCAATGCCAACCGATTTCAATCCTGCTTTAATAAATACCTGTTTTTTTAATAATTTAATTTTCAACCCTGAACACTTATGTATCACCTGCTTCTTCCCTTCTGATTTTAAGCCTATTACGCAATAGCAATCAAAAAGTTACGTTTATTGCGTAATAAATACACAATGAGAAAAAAAGCGCTTAAAACTCTTCCGAAAGAACTCTTATTTATTGGGTAATTTTCGGCTAAAAGTTATTCGCCGTCCTCTTTATCGCTTTCAGCTTCTGCCTTTTTGTTTTCCTCCAGCAGGTTGGTACTTATCGGGTTAGCAGCAAGCAACCTGGCAAACCAGGCCAGGTTAGCGGTCATATAACGGAGTGTTTTGTTGGTGTACAAATAACGTTTTCCACCGCCTTCAACATAATCTTTTTCGCCGCCGGCCATTCCAACCCAATAGGCGTTCACATTTGGAGGAATAGTAAAGCCCACTTCCTGTAACGCCCAAAGCACCTGGGCGGCGCAGCTATGCGCGCCATCCTCATTACCGGTTACCAAATAGCCGCCTACTTTATTATAGGGCATATATTGGCCGTTTTCCTTACTGCTCAATTCTTCATCCCTGAAGATAGCGTCAAGCCGTTCAATTACTTTTTGCAATGTGGAAGCGAGATTCCCCATCCATATCGGCGTGGCGATAATAAATACCTGGCAGGCTTTGATTTTTTCAAGAATGAGCGGCCATTGGTCGCCTTCTCCCTCATCCGACGAATTGCCGGTTAAAACCTGGTAATCGTTCAGGCGGATGATCTCGGTTTCGAAACCATGTCCCTTTAATTGCTCGGCGGCCTTTTCCGCCAGCGCCCCGGTATTGGAAAAATCGGGGTTTGATTAATGCTTTCATAAATGGATTTGCAAATTAAATTTTTGTTGCCGGAGGCCTTGCCTAAACAACCGACCTTCCCCTGATTGCGCCCAGAATTACAGCGATAACAGCAATCACCAGTAAAATGTGGATCGGGCTACCGGCGGCGTAAGCAAACGTTCCAATTGCCCAGCCAATTACCAGGATAACAGCGATGATATAAAGTATAGAATTCATATTAATATAGTTAAAATGTCTATACTGAAAAGCCTTTGAAGTTTGCTTTTGTTTTATATTAATAATTAATTAATTTTCAAACAAATACATCTTTTATTTCTTTGTTGGCATACACTCTATTCAATGAAACAGAAAAAAAATTTGTTCGAGCGTTTTTCTAACTGGGCAACGGCAGCTACCGGCAGTTCGGCAGCTTTCGTAATCGCCATTGCCGCCATCGTAATTTGGCTGCTCACCGGGCCGTTGGCTAAATACTCAGATACCTGGCAATTGATCATTAACACAGGCACCACCATCATTACATTTTCTGATGGTATTCCTGATCCAGAAATCCCAGAATAAAGATTCAAAAGCAGTACACCTTAAACTAAATGAACTTTTGGCAGCACATGAAGGGGCCAGCAACAGGATGGTTGATATAGAAGACCTGACAGAAAAAGAACTGGACCATCTGCACAGTTTTTATCAGCAATTATCAGATCTGGCGGAAGATGAAGACGATATTACCTGCACACATTCTATTGACGCTGCGGGTGAAAATCATAAATTGAAAGCGGTACGCTATAAGAAAAAATAAGGCTCTGACCATTAGCGATGGTCAGTCATTACTGAATCAGTATTGTTTGCCTTTAGTTATGTACCGGTAAAATCCGTGGTTGTTATTTTGTAAAGCGAATCTTCGATTAGGCTCATAGCCTTGAAATGCAGATTGGGCTCACCCATCGTCATGGCCAGCAAAAGCAAACGCTTTTTCAGCAGATATTTCCCGGCATGTTTAGTATCATACCGTACTACCCAACCTATGTTATAAATCAAATCGGCATATTTAACGGTTTGTGCGGCAGAGCTGATTGTAGTTAACCGCATGGCCTCCTTCGCTTTTCTTACCTTCTTTTTTAACTCAGGATAGTTTTTCTTTGTGAATACATCGGTTAGTTCTACAGTACTGTTCAGGATCAAATCCGCTTCCTGATCTGTATAACCACAACCTATTAGTGCCGAACGGAGGTCGGCGCCGGTTGTTTCGGTTTCCTCAAAAAGATCATGGCAAAGGCCAATCTCATAGCCTAAAGGGATAACGGATGCTAATTCGGCAACAGCAGTAAGATGATTAATATAAGGCTCGGCCGTACGCCTGATCAGCTGGCCTTCATGCCGCTGCTTTATCCAGATAAGAAGTTTATCAGCGCAGTTCATTTAAGCTTATCCAGTTTAAAATAGCCTAAATGGATTTCGTCCTCCGGCATGCGGGTTCCGTCGCCGAAAACAATGCGGTATTGTGCTTTTAGCGCCGGAGAAAGCAGATCTTCTATGTGATGAACACTATCCACGTCCACACCATATTTTTCATCGATGTGCGCGGTAGCGATACCTTTTAACGAATTGGTTTTAAAAAACAGGCTTTTCTTCGCAAACTGAATGGCATCTAAACGATTGTTTTGCACAGTGAGCACTGTATAATGTTGTTCCTCCAGTTTGCCGCCGGTGTAACCACCCAGGTTTAAAAAAAACAGTTTATTGACAGAAGCAGGGCTTTCGTCATGCAGGGGCACAATGCGTACTTCAAAATTATCAACCTTAGTAACTTCCCGCCAGCCATCAATGTGCAGGCTGCCACCTGCTTCCGGCCAAAATGCCCTGACATCAGGAACCAGGTCAGGCAAGCTTTCGGCGATGCCGAAGAAATAATCATGTTGTTCAACTACCCTTCCGGGCGCTTCGGCTCCTAACAATAACAGGTATAACTTCATGCCATTAATCTTTCAATAATGATACCAGATACCTCTTCACTAAAATCAAGACCGGAATAATCGGGGTTATAGCCACCGATATAAGGTACCGCCATCATGTAGATCCGTTCATTATAAGCGCCATAGGCATCAACTACCTGGAAATAATCATTGATAGCGATGCCAGAGACTTTCAAATAGTAATCGCCATGCTCATCTGTTGAAACAGGTTTACCGGCGTTCATGGCCTTAAGCCCCTCGTTTGCCGAACTAAATTTGAGTTTGGCGGGTGTAACAGTTCGTCCGTCAATCAGGCTTTTAAACGGAAGATTTTCAAAGGCTAAGTGCGGTTGCCCCACACAATCTACATAAGTTTGAAAGTGTACAATTTGTTCGTTTTCGGCTTCATCTGTATAATGGTAAATCGCCCCATTGGTTTCATGCGGCTCCACCCTGCTATCATCGCCAACCGGGATAAGCTCAAGAACGCCTGCCTGGTGCAGCGCCAGTAATTCCTCGCTCGAACTTTGGGGAATATAGGCGATCACTATAGAAATCAGCGGAGTTAGCGAATGCTGTAATCGCTGCATATCCTCGGCAGATAAATGTTTGGCAGGGTAGTTGAATGCAAAACTCAATACGCCCAGCATTTCCTTCCAGTAAACAGATTTTTTACGTTTTATCGATTGCCCGGCTTCGGCATATTCTGCTTTTAATAATTGAAAAGGATCAAGTTCCTCGCGCAATGCCATCATAGCGTCCACAAATTCTTCCAGCCGCATATCCTTTATCTTTTCATAAAACTCGGGTTCTTTTGCCTGTATCGGCAATTTAAAATCCCGTTCAAAAATGTAATCCAATGATAGAAAGCCGTTGTTGGATTTAATATGTGCTTTGATCTCGTCTTTACTCAGCAGGCTATCATTGGATAAATGTGAATCTTCCAGGTGGAAACGTACAGCAGGCAGCATACCATTCCGGGTGTGCATCACCATCTTAAAACCATGATTTTCGGGGAAAGGTCTATAAAACAACTTGCCTGCTTTATCCTTATCAAAGGTACCATTATGCCTGGCCAAGGTTCGGATAGCATCAACCGCGGTAAGGGATGAGCCTTTAATGGCAACCGGATGATTGAGTTTCAGGGCCAGCTTAACGGGCGGATACGGCGAATCAAAATAATTAGCGACTTTGCCCTCGTGTTTTTTAGGCCAGTTATGACCTGTACAAATGATCACGTGGTCAAATTCGGATTGTTCACCGTCGCTGGTTTCTACGATTACCATGCTTTTTTCAGGCTGATCAATAATATCCGTAACAGTTGTATTATAGCGTATATTATAAGTAATACCTGTTTCGCGGGCTTGTTTTTGCAGCAGGTCAAATTGCGCGGTAAGGTATTGGCCGAACAATAAGCGCGGCAACACTTTGTACTCGTTGAAACGGGTAGAATCCATATGGTATTTATCCAGCGTATCTTTAGATATGGTTTTAACCCAGTGATCCAAAGAGGTGACTAAGGGCGGAATCTCATTACCGGATACATTGGTAATATGCTCATCATTGGCGCCCTCGGCGCTGTATGGCATGCCCGATCCTAATTTATTTTTTCGTTCGAAGATGGTGATATCGAAATCTATATTCCCGGTGTTCACCAGTCGCTTAAACATGAACAGCCCGCTTGGGCCTCCGCCAAGTATGGCGATACGCTTTTTATTTTCCAATAGTTCAGGGTTTTGAGAATGGATAAGGATAGTATAATCGCAACTAATTATTTTTCATTTGGTTCCAAAGCGCCGGGTTATCGCGGATATTGCTTAGGTGTTCAATCACTTCCTGCACTTCATCATTATTCAGCTCCCGCTGGCCATCTGCAGTATAAGTAAAGAGCTTGCCAGGCAGCTCAAAAGTGATATAGCCAAAATACTCCGGGTCATTGATTCTTTCCAGGTGAAGGGTACTTTCTTTGCTCCTGCTTATTAAAGGGTTACCAGCGCCGATATCAAGAAAAATGCCGTATGTATGGGTAATGATGGTATGGCCATCCAAATGGGCAACTGTATCCGGGATCACCATTAATGGATAACCTTGTTCAAGTTGAAAAAATAAGGGGTTCATACTGCTTTAGATGTTTACATCTACTACAATATGGTTTCTATTTAGTTTTATTTGGATAATTTTTATATTAATAAGAAAGTTATATTTCAGTTATTTAACAGATACATTATCAACCTCAAAATCAGAATGCCCGACTATATATAACAGGTTATCCGGAAAGCCCCGGACTATTTTGGCGCTTAACAAAAAGCCTCCCACAAATTGCGGGAGGCTTTTCATTCATTGTTTTATACTTTATTAAGCCGGGATCTTTCTTGGTTTTTCTCTTTCCCAAAAACGATGTTGCTTAATCGCTGCTATAAACTGAGCAGATAATTCTGCGGCATCGTCGCTTATAATAACACCTTCATCGTTCTCAATTTTCTTGCTAAAATAAGTTGCTTCCAAAACCTGCATGGCATCAGCGTCTGCTGCAATTGCTTTGCAATGTTTAAAAGCCTCGTTCAGAAAATGCACCGCATCGGCATCAGCTTCCAAAGTCGCTACACTGTTGGTACCTCCCGGAATATAAACCGCGTCGAATAAAACAGATGCCGCACCCAGCAAACTTTCATCTACATGGATCTTTTCGTCGTTTATCGATGTAATAAACCCCAATCTTGGCGCAATCACTTCTACTACACCACCTTCAGCTTCAATATCAGATTTCAGCGTGTTTAAAGCCTTGTCGTCAACACCATCAGCAGCTAATATGGCAACCTTGCGGGTTTTGATACTGGTTTTAACACTATTAGCCATGCTTAACGCATCGGATTTTAATAGTGAGCCTTCCACCTGAACGGAAGCGTAATCCGCAGGATCACCGTCAGCCGGGATATTCTGATTGAGCTGTTCGCCGATATTTTCAGGGATATGCAGGCCGAGCGCGTACGCTACTTCCGCTGCCAGTCCTTTATCTATTTGAGCTAAAACAACCAGCATCCTTTCGCGGATGGCTACTGTTTTCACTTTTCCCAATTCAAAGCTCAGCGCATCTGTAATATGATTCTTTTCCGGGTCGGATTGGCTGTTGAAGAACAACCTGGCCTGGCTAAAATGATCTAAAAAGCTTTTGCTTCGGGCCCTTACTTTACTGGCCGAAATCTTTTCCGGGTAAGTAACATACCCTCCTTCGGCCTCTTTAGCCTGGCGCGGATCATTGCCCCCGATAGAATTGGGCGAATAGCTGGTTTTTCCTTTATTGATCATTTGACGCATATGACCGTCCCGCTGGTTATTATGCACAGGCACAACCGGCCGGTTTATAGGAATCTCCTGGAAATTAGGCCCGCCCAGGCGAAGCAGCTGTGTATCAGTGTAAGAGAACAGCCTTCCCTGCAATAAAGGATCGTTGCTGAAATCAATGCCCGGTACTACGTGGCCTAAGTGAAATGCTACCTGCTCGGTTTCCGCAAAGAAATTATCGGGGTTACGGTTAAGGCTCATTCTACCTACCCTTTGCACCGGCACCAGATCTTCGGGGATGAGTTTGGTAGGATCCAGTAAATCAAATTCAAATTTAAACTCATCTTCTTCCGGAACGATCTGAACGCCCAACTCCCACTCAGGAAAAGCGCCGCTATCAATAGCATCCCAAAGATCGCGGCGGTGAAAATCAGGGTCTTTACCCGAAATATTTTGCGCCTCATCCCAGGCCACCGAATGGACGCCTAGTAAAGGTTTCCAATGAAATTTAACAAAACTTGCCACGCCTTCGGCATTGATGAAGCGGAATGTGTGCACGCCGAAGCCTTCCATCATCCGCAAACTACGCGGGATGGCCCTGTCACTCACAACCCACATGATCATGTGCGACGATTCCGGTGTAAGTGAAATAAAATCCCAAAATGTATCATGGGCCGAAGCAGCCTGCGGGATTTCGTTATCGGGCTCGGGCTTAACAGCATGGATCAAATCGGGGAACTTAATGGCATCCTGGATAAAAAATACCGGCATATTGTTGCCCACCAAGTCAAAATTTCCTTCCTGCGTGTAAAAGCGTACGGCGAAGCCACGCACATCACGGGCAAGATCTGTCGATCCTTTTGAGCCGGCCACGGTTGAAAAACGAACGAATACCGGTGTTTCAGTTTCCGTATCGTTGAGGAATAACGCTTTGGTAAGGGGGGCTAAAGATTCATAAACTTTAAAGGTGCCATGTGCGCCCGATCCACGGGCATGTACTACCCTTTCAGGAATCCGCTCGTGGTCAAAATGCGTGATCTTTTCCCGCAGGATAAAATCTTCAAGCAATGTAGCTCCTCTGTCCCCGGCTTTCAGAGAATTCTGATCATCGTTAATCTTCAGCCCGGTATTGGTGGTCATGAACTCCCCTGTAGAATCTGCGGTATGCGGAACCAGGTTCTCTGTTTTAGCATTAACGCCTTGAACACCCTTGTCCAATTTTTTGGTATCGCTGGTAGCGTCCTTTCCTTTTTCAGTAACTTTTTTACTTGCCATGGTTACGCTTCTTCAGATGCTTTATAATTGATATTATTTTCCGCCACATCAGTTAACAACTGATCGGCCGCCTTTTCTTCTGCAAGTGTTTTGTATAGCAATTCTGCTACATCATCAAAGCCAAGGGTTTGGGCCAGTTGTGTTAAACCGCCATAAGTGGCAATCTCATAATGTTCTACTTTTTGTGAAGCCAGGATAATCCCAACATCACGGGTGGCAGTTCCTGATTCAGTACTTTCGATAATGCCTTTCGCTTCTTTGGTAAGGCCTTCCATAGCATCGCATTTTTTTGCCAGTGGTTTTTCTTCCAACAATTGAAATACCTGTTCCAGGCGGCTTACGTGGCCTTTGGTTTGCTCGAGGTGATCTTCAATAGTTTTGGCAAGCTCGGCCGAAGTAGCTGCCTGGATCATTTTTGGCAGGTTCTTCACTAAGTGATTTTCTGCCCAGTAAATGTCCATAATGCCATCTTTAAAAAGTTCAAGCAAAGCAGGTTCTGCTTTGGCAGAGGTTTTAGTACTGAACTTAGGTTCAGTATTGGTTTCATTTTTCATAGGAGATGATTGATTGGTATTTTAGATGATTGATCTACTTATGAGAAGCTTTGAACCCCCCATCTTGTTTTACTTTTAGTTTAATTATTAAATTAAAATACAAACTCCACAAGAAGCTGACAGCATTTCAGGTCAAAGTATTATGTTTAGCATCAAAAAGATCATCGTCTGAAAATTCCCCAGAAAGGGAGAATTTTTCAGATTCATAGATTCGAGTTCTTTCATTTTATAAATAAAGTGATATGTGGATTTTTTGAATTTTGAACATAGCATTTGCAGCTACATGAATGTAAATAAAAAGTGGTGAGTAATCTGGTGAATACCAAAATGCCGGGGGGACGCCAAATTTGTAAACCTTAAAAGGGCAATGCTTAATTTCACAATGCCGAGAGAAGTGCAGCAAGGTCAAGAACACTTTAATGATCAAGTAGAAGAATAAAACATTACTTATGAGGATCATGGAGCAACGCTACTCTATATATCCTGACCGCTTAAACATTATTAAAGCGTCAATACCCTGTGAACTTCGGGAATACAAAATTTATTGAATACACAAACGCTATTTAGCAATATTTGAACCTAAAAGAACCTTACAAAAGAAATTTTAAAAAAAGCCTTGCGCCGAGGCCCAAAGCTTTTTTTAAGAATATATTAATACTTTTAATCAACAAAGCCTTGATTCAACAAACTCTTTAGCCACGCCTCTGCAAACGCCCTATGGTCATTTTGCATCACCTCGTCGCAATGTTCTACAATTCCGCAGTAGAACGTTATACTTACCTGATAAATTCCAAGGTTTGCCTGCTCAAACGAATACGGAATAATTTGTACATGCTCATAACCTGAATGTTCATGGTTTCTTCCATCAATGAAGACAAAACAAACTTCGGGGTCTTGCATCAGATCACCGTTTTGTTTGTAATAATGGCAAAGGCTAATGAGCAAAGCTTCACCGTCGTAGGCTTCGCCAATCTTTTCAATTACCAACGGCATAAATGGCTCGTTCTCAATTTTAAGGTGCTGCTTACCGTTAAGTTTATCAATTAGCAAGCAGAATATTTCAGTGCTTTCTTTATTTAAAATTTTCATAATTATCTTTTTGAGTGGTTTTGCTTTGGTCTGTATTCATTTAATAGTTCGCTCCCGTACTTGGTGCGTATCTCATCCAATGATTTGCCACTGCTTTGACTGACCTTGTATTCTGCTATCCTGAAATACCAGGCCTGTTTTTTTGATGCAAAAAAGAAACCGGCACCTTTTAAAGTTGCTCTTACAGGATAGGTACTTCCGGTTACCCAAATCCAGTATCCCACTAATTCAATGCTGATACCGTCGAGGTGTATAATTTGCTCAATGGCTTTGCGGTAGGCTTCCGAGGAAAGGATTTCGTTTTCGGTTTCTTCGTCGGAAAGGTTTTCGCCTTTAATGGCCTTCGCACTTGCAAATGCATAATCTTTATTGATTTCCTGCATAGTTGCAGTATCGCCTCCCAAATCTGGATGAAATTGCTTGGCCAGTTTCTTGTATTGCGCCTTAACCTCGTCAAGGATTGTGCAGTCATTAAACCATTTCATAGACGTTTAGAAACTCGTCGTACTCAAATTGGAATAATGCAGGGTCGGCAGTCGCTAAATCCTGCGCATAACCCGGCCAAAATATTTGGTTGGTTAACTCGATAAATAATTCTATCATTGTTGCAGCTATTAAGGTGATATCATCTGAGCAAGATGCCCTATGTACCACGGTACATAGGGCATCGCCCATTAATTGAGTTATGCGGGAATGATTATCTCGGCTTCGATTTCTGCCAATTTTTCTACGCAGAGGCTGTTCACGTACTGTGTTACGTGGTCGATGATATAGGCGTTTTTGGTTACAAATTCGTTACCGTTATCATCACGGAGAATAAGTTCACAGCGGTAAAATTTATTGTTTCCTGTTACATCCCCATCCTCATTAGCCTGAATAGAAAAGGTGTCGAGATTGTCAATAGTGCCTTTGAGCCTGTCGCGCTGTGCAATCTTTTTGCTTAAATCGCCTACCAGTTTTACCGTTGCATCAAGATTGAAAAATGGTTTAAGGCTAAAGTGCTCTTTCAGCTCTTTTTTTGTTGGCTCGCCTTGTGGCTGTGCTTCTTCACCTTGCTTTATTTGGCCGGCTTCGGTTTCGCCTCCAACGTTAGCGGGTTGGTTATCCACTGCAATGTTACTATCGGCCTTAACTTCTGTGTTTCCGGCTTGCGGGCCTGCTTCATTTTGCGTATCGCCATTTTTTGACTCATCGTTTTGTTTTTCATTTTTAGCCTCCCTACCTGTGATGTTCGGGCGGTTGTTGTTTTTAACTGATTTATTGTTTTTAGCGCTTTGGCTTTCGATTACTGTAGTTTTCATGGTGTTATTTTTTCTTAGTTATTTGATTATTATTTACTGCTCTGCGATAGGTTGTCGGTTTTTAGTCGTTTAATGGGTGGCGCTTTATTTTTTAAATTTTTCATTTTCCCGTGCTTTTTAATTTGTTCTTTAAGTGATGCTCGCATGCGCTCGCTCTCGCTTTTTATTAAGCACCTCACCTGTAAAAGCCGGTCACTAAGGCAAGCCTTTTGGAAAAAAAATACGCTCTCCAACACCCGCCGCGATAGCGGCATCCGATGAAAAAATGAGAGGAAGATTTTTTTTCCAAAACCCGCAGGGCTCGGGCTTGCTGTGTGGACGGCTTATCAGAAATTTGTTTAATAAAAGGCCGAGAACGCGCTTTTTATGGGCTTAAAACAGCGCAGTCAAAAAGAAAGCGGCACTGGCGCAGCCTGTGCCTGACGCGGGAAGCTGCTGAATGCGGGAACGGAATGAAGCGGCTGCACCGCTGACATAAATAAAAATAGCCTTGCTCTGGTACAAGAATATATTAAAGGCTATGATGATAAATTGAGTCATTGGGAAGGAGGAATTGAAAACTTAATCAATTCCGATTTATTGTAATTTCTTATATATTCGCCATCCAAATCTCTTTAACTTTACATCAATGACATTCGAGGATGCCATAATAAAAAAAGCGAAACTACCACCTGCATTTACTTACAAAGGCCACAAGATGAAAGTTTACGTTGTTCCTCTGTTGCAATCCGACTTTGAAAACTTTCTGAAACACTTACCTGATCATAGAATCACGAATAAAACTGCTCAACGATTTTGTTCTAATGATCAATTTACAGTGAAGGGTATTTTCGTTATTGATCAAACAATAACCTCTTTGAATTACAACCAGCTGATCATTGAATTGATGTAAGATTGTCACTTATTGATATTGGTTATCAGGACTTCGAGGTATCAATTAATTACGTATTAAATACTATCCAAAAAAGCTAAGTTCTGTCATTTAAAATTCTGAAAGTTTTTTTTCAAACTTTATAGGCTGACTGCGCTACCTTATTTTACCTTTAATTTAACAATAAAAATTATTAGTTAAATTAATTCCGAATTAGTGAACATTTGGCACCGTCATTGCGCTATGCGATAAGAGAACATTCTTTCTCGCCTTAGCATGATATTATGGAGCAAACAAATACCCCGCCCCCTATTTTTGACCAGATCAAGCTGTATCTGGAAAACAAAATCAAACTGTTAAAATATGAAGGTATAGACAGGGCAACTGCGATTATTGCTGAAGTGATAACCGATATTATAATCGTGGTTCTTTCCTTGTTAGCATTTTTATTTATTAGCATAACCATGTCGTTGTTTGCTGCGCATCTGCTCAATTCCTATTGGGAAGGCTTTGGATGTATAGCCTTGCTATATGTCATCGTTGTTTTTTTTGCGAGAATTTTAAAAATCAGTATTCAAAACATGCTAATAGGACGATTCGTCAAAGTTCTTTTTAAAAAATAGATAAGGATAAAATCGGCTTACCGGTCATCGGTTAAATAATTTTAACTCTACGGTCATAAAAATTATCAAACACAGTATAATCATGGAACAAAACACACCACAAAGCGAGGGCACTGTTACCAAAGCCATCGAAGAGCAAACGGCAAAATTACCATCAGACATTTTTCTTTTAGCGGCCTTAGGAGCAATGGGCGCATCGTTGACACTCAAGTTATTGCAGAAAAAACATACCGCTTTATTTGTCGGACAATGGGCTGCCCCATTTTTGCTGCTTGGTATTTACAATAAGTTAGTAAAACTGGAAAGCCACGATAAAGAATCGTAATTTACTAACTAATAGAAAGTTAAATAAATTTAATTATTATGAGCGAAACAAAAGTTGTTATTGCAGTACTGGCAGGATTAGTAGCAGGCGCAGCAATAGGCATCTTATTAGCCCCGGAAAATGGTTCAGAAACCAGGAACAAGCTATCGGAGTCATTATTGGATCTCGGTGAATCGATTAAAAATGCAGCCTCTGAGCAAATCAATAATCTTGGTGACGTCTTCAAAAACAAAATTGTTAACAACATCAAAGAGATATTCGGTAACGAAATTGAAACCGAGGTCCCTGACGATCTTGAGCATGCATAATACCTACGCAAATGAATAGAACAGCAATAAGCAATATCAGTGAACTAAGATCGGAAATCAACAGGCTGAGGATAATTGACGATGAACAAAGCCTGGCGCTCAAGCATCGTTTTAACAGCCCGTCAGCAGTATTGGCGTCAGTGCTCACGTTATTCCCAAAATCGGCTGCCGCGCGTAGTATTACCGACCACGGAATTTTCCATCCGGACTTATTAAGCTTAGCCTCGCGATTTCTGATCCCGATCACTCTGAATAAGACATTGTTCAGGCATTCCAATTTTTTAGTTAAATTAATGGTTGGCTATGCCTCACAAAAAGTATCTCCTTACGTGACAGAAGAGAATATCGAAAGGTTCGCAGTTGTAACAAAATCAACTCTCGCCAACCTTTTTAACAAAAAGCGGCAGCAGAAGAATCATGTTGCCATTAGCTCACCATAAGCCGAGTTCGACAAGAATTTAATTGGAAGTAACGTTATGTTGATCGTCAAATCAATACACTTTACACTTGTCATAGTTTAAGGGTAACACTTATTTTGTTTTCCCATAATAAAAGAGAATGAGCGACATTGAATCAAATTTAGAGAATAGAGTTTTTAGCATCACTGGCCTAGAGCTTTTATTACTCAAGACTTTTCTCCTGTCTCTTATTCGAAATCGGAATTAAGAAAGATTCACCACCCCATCGAACTCTACCGTTTTAACAGGTCATATAAATACGATACTTTTTTATCACTGTTTAGCGTGCCGGTTGCAAATATTTATGCCTTTCGACAAAATGATGAAAATCTTTGTCTGTATCTGCTGTTGCCTGTCAATAATCATAGGAATATAGATTCCTTCTGTGAATCATTGGGACGGCCCTGGAATGTGATAGAGAGTGATTACCGGCAGAGAAGCTATGGCTCTTTAATGTGGCAAAAAGAAAAATTAGAGATCGTTCTGATGAAGAATTTCGATTACTCCAATCCTGACAGCGCGAATTTGCTCATCATTACAAATATCAAATTGCCTGCTCTTGTGAATAACGACCCTTGGTAATTTAATCAAAGGTTAAATTTTGATTATTTTATTTATCTTCGCGGCTGAAAGCGGTAAAAGGTTTACTGCATTCGCAAAAGTTAATTAGCCCTTCAATACGCAAAAACGAAGGGTTTTTTGTTGCGTTACGATATTATAAGTCAATTGAAAAAAGCCCCCAGCTATGAATAGGCTTTGAAATACTATTCTAAGAGCATAAAAAGATTCTGAACTTATTTAAGATGCTTCATTTTTATTTCTTGAAGAGGCTTGATGTCATTGATGAGTTCTTGATGATCGGCAAAAGTAATGGCATCAAATACAGCTTTTAGCAGGTTAGGTTTGATATAGCTGCCTGGCATCTGCATACACCCATCCGTGTGAATGTTCATTTGTGCTAAAACTTCATCAAGGCGTTTCGCCAAATGCGCTGAAAACTGCAACGTGGCGCACCACAGCGGCACGACGGTTCATTAGGTCGAGGGCAAGACATGTTAATTATCATCGTTATCAATAGTTAAGTCTTCCAATAACAGTTTATGATTGGGTTATCGAATATAGATCAAAGCCATAGAACCCAACATTATAAATCACATTAATTCTTTTAGAAAGAAAAAACCCATATTTATTCCGCCTTCTAAACTTAAGTTCTTGCCAAGATTTCATTTTCATTAAAAGCGATGCTTTCCCGAGCCTGTAAAGTACGGCTGCAAATCCTACCACGACCGGTCACAAAAAAAACGCCGGGGTTGATGCCCGGCGTCCACTATTATCAAGAGTTTGTTTACATTCCAAAACTTTTTTTCAGCTGATCAACCGAGTAGGTTTCAGCATCTTTAGCTTCGGGAACAACATTGCCCATCCCAAAAAACTCATGAGTTACGCCATCGTAGTTTTTACTGTCTACAGATACCCCGGCTGCTTTCAGTTTATCAGCGAGTGTCATGCCTTCGCTTTGCAGAGGATCGAACTGATCGGTAATAATTGTTGTCGCAGGTAAGCCTGTAAGGTTTGCTGCTATTAAATTGATACGCGGATCTTTGCCCTCGGCCATGCTGTTCAGATAGTTTTTAACAAACCATATCATCATGGCTTTATTAAGCGGTTTGGCATTGGCATTTTTTACATACGATGGTGTAGCCATATTTGATCCTGCAACGGGATAAACAGCCAATACGTGAATAGGTTGTTGAATACCTTTATCACGCGCTTTAATAGCGGTGTTAAGGGCGAGATTACCACCCGCGCTTTCGCCGGCAACGGCTATCTTTTTAGGATCGGCTTTTATCGAGGCTGCATTTTTAACCACCCACTCGTAAGCGGAATAAGCATCGTTATGTGCAACCGGGAACTTATGTTCGGGTGCTAAACGATATGCTACCGATATTACCACGGCACCAACCTGATCGGCCAGGCTACTTGCCGATGCATCATATACATCGATATTGGCTATCACAAAGCCACCGCCATGGTAATATACAATAGCCGGGTAGCTGCTTTTGCCTGTTTTTGGCGTGTACACCCTGATATGGATCTTGCCGCCATCAACCGGGATATCTTTGCCCATGGTATCGATATTGAGTGCCGGCTTGGGGATGTTGTTCTCTTTCATCAAATCCATTACAGCATCGGTGGGTGTGTGATTTTTACGGGCTTCCACGGCAGTAAGGGTTTCTATAGGTTTATCGCCATAGCTGCCCAGTTTTTCAATAACCGCCTGCATTTCGGGTTTTATGCCTGTAGCCCATTCAGGTGCAGGACCCGTTGGTTTAATTTTTCCGGTAGCCTCGGTATCTTTTTTGGTTGTGTCGATTCCGGCACTATCAACCGTTTTATTAGTCGATTTGCTTTTACAGGCTCCTGCCAGTATCAAGCTGCAGGCCGCAGCATAAATGAGTGATTTAGTTTTCATAGAGTGTTTGTAGATAAATGTTTTGATTGAAGATTGGGCAAAACCGTTGCCATGATTTTATAAATTGAATAATAAATGATTTTTACTCTCCTTGAGAGTATGGTTTTAGCTTTCAAGACCCGCCGCGATAGCGGCATCAGGTAAAAAAATGAGAGGAAGATTTTTTTTCCAAAACCCGCAGGGCTCGGGCTTGCTGTGTGGACGGCTTATCAGAAATTTGTTTAATAAAAGGCCGAGAACGCGCTTTTTATAGGCTTAAAACAGCGCAGCTGAAAAGAATTGGCACTGGCGCAGCCTGTGCCTGACGCGGGAAGCTGCTGAATGCAGGAACGGCATGAAGCGGCTGCACCGCTCTTATACATCGATTTTATGGATAATAAAAAAGGCCACCCAAAAATGGATGGCCTCAAAACGACTAACGGCCTTTAATTGCTTTAAATTTTAAAACATTTTGAGGCAATATCTTCTTGGATAATATAGAAAGTAATTACAACTAACCTCTTATGAATCGAAAAACACTTACTGCGCTAATGCTTGAGTACAAGGCTTTAATGCAGGGCTTTGATGCACTCGACAAATACAAACCACCATTTACAGAGACCGAGCGGGAAGAAATCAGGAATCTCCTAAATGCTCGCGTAAAGTCAGTTGAAATAGATTTAACGCTACTGCAATCATTTGCTGCCGGAGATGAAATATTGGCGACTGATTTGGAAAACAAATTCTTTGAATTTGCATTGGAAGATGTTTTGAATGGAATGCAAATACAACTTTTTTCCCAGGATCAACCTTGAATTTTTGCTTGCCATGTAAAACACGAGAGAGACATGTTTTCAACTTCCATCGGTATTTAAGCATACGCAAACTTGTTATTGATGCGCTTACGGCATAAATGATGGATTCTTGAAGCTGTTTAATGAAGAAAATAGTTTTTCACTCAATTGCTGTTTTTAAATCGCTCACATAAGCTTGCTTTATAACAAATCGTAATACCGTTCCTTTAAAACATTAACGTTCGTAAGTGACCTTTTAAGTTTATTAAACTGGGCATCAACCTCATTGTAAACAGCATCTTCAAGGTCAGCGTCAAATCCGCCCCCTTCAATTTGGTACCAGTCACCGTCTGGAAATTCCTTTCTCGCAATTAATACCGATTTTTCAGGGAATAGAATGGCAAGGCAGAAATACTCTTTGTCGTTGTCCGAATGTAATGAAACTTCGAATTGGTAAGAAATTGTTTCAACAGTAATCGTTAAAAGCATAGGTTATGATTGTAGATTTTTTGACGTTCTATAATTATTTTTTATGACCTGAATGTAGCGTGTAGGCAGACACAGTGTATGATAAATAGTGCAGGGGTAAATTTAAAAATAAAAGATATTTTGTAAAATTAATATAAATAATAAACTTAAAGTTAAAATCACATCAAAATAAAAGCTATTTGTCAATTTGTCGGTATATGTTTTGCTTTAACTAAAGCTAAAACAAAACACTATGAACCGGGATGAAAATAATACAGTTGACAACAATCAGGACTCAACTGCAAATGAAAGTAATGAAGCGCTGGAGAGCAAATTCAACAACGAAACTGTATCATCTGATGATGCAAGATTAGAGGATGAACAATCACACGGGACAGTATCTACGGATGATGCGAGATTGAATGGCGATCAGGTTGATAATAGCCTGGATGGTGACGATGAATTTAATGCTGAAGACGGGGATGATACCTTTGACGATTTACATGACGAATCAACACCACAAACTCCAGTAAATGGAAGTGACGATGATGAGGCAGACCTTTCTACATCTGGATACGACGAAGATCGTACAGAGTAAGATGAACATGCAATGAAAAAGCCTTGGAGCAACCGCTTTAAGGCTTTTTTTGAAAACTGGCTATTGCATAGCTTCAAGAGTATCAATTTCGGCTTACCCAATTTACTGAAAAAGAAATTTCAAGTTAATTTAAGGAGTAGAATAAATGCCTGTTTAGGTGGTGGTGTAAGTAATTAAGAAACACCGTAATAGCCATATCTGTGTACAAAAGGTAAAGAACCATACTTCAAGTCATCTTCACGAAAAGCTTCTTCAAATCCAGTGTTCCGCGAAACGATTGATATTACGGGCACCTTATGATAGTATAGCTTATAAATTTCAAACGTAAGATACGAGTTCACCGTTCCTTGAAGAGAAAGAGGATTAATACCTGGATAATGCGAACCAATTTTTTGTGTAAATAGATCGAGTTGATTCTTAAGGTCGTGGAGTTGAAAAATATTGTGGCTTTGAGGCGCACCTAAAGAGCTTAACAATATTCCTGAATTACTTTCACCAATTTATTGATAGCCGCCTTGTTCTGATGATCCAATATTCTCATAGCTTTTAAAAATATGCTGACATTATTTGTATGAAAACAAAACAAAGCCCGGCATCGCGCCCGACTTTGTTTCCCTAATTAATTTAAACGTATTAACTTAAACTGGCTTTTAACAAATAGAATAAGACGAAAATCTATTATTCCAAAAGCGTCGCAAAGATAGCAGATTTAATGCTCATCCAATGCTTGATTAATTCGAGTAGAAAACAGCCTTTATCTTATCAAAATCGATTGGCTTCGACAGAAAATTTTCAACCCTTGGCTCCGCATTTGATTTTAGGATGTCCAATTTTTTTAGGGAGGATGACAACACGTATATTTTGCTTTTTCCTATGGGATCTATATTCAGGCGATTGAATTCATCTACAAATTGCCATCCGTTCATTACGGGCATTGCAAGATCGAGGAAAATGAAATCGGGCAATAGTTCGTATCCATTAGATTTTAAACTGATAAGTCGTTCGATCGCATCCGCTCCATTTCTAAAAGATTCGATGATGGGATTGTCGAGGGTTTTTCTGATCACTAAGTGAAAGATGAAAGTGTCAATTTCAGAATCTTCAATGAGCAGAATTCTGGCCGGTTGATTTGCTAAAGGCATCCATCTTGAACGACATTTTTTCGACGAATATTGCCTCGTAACAACAATGTTAAGTCAATATGAATAATGAATTATTTGCCAATAACTACGATGATACAATCAAGACTTTTTGGGTTAGAATTTCAGTTAAATTTCCCTTGAAGTTTGCCGTATCGGAAAAAAAAGTCGTTTTAATAGCGCCTTCAATATGCAGCAACATACCTGCTGTCAACCTTGTACCTGCCGGATAATTGCTGTACCGTATCTTATGGGTTTCAAAATGTTCGTTCGGCTCTTCTTTTTTTGCTATGATTTCAACTGTCTCTAATGTGAACCGCATTTCGTTGTGTTCCAAACGAGGAGAATCAACGATCTTGCCGGGTAGAAATACTTTATTGATTCCGTTATTTTTCTGCACTGTTCTTTGCGTTGCTACTGGTTAAAAATTTTTGCCACAAATTAATGTGCGGTTATTGGTCAATTTTACGTGTTTTCCCTATATTTGATGAACCGATTATAAACCGTTGTAAGAAGCCTTAACTATTTGATAACGGTGATTATTAACATGTCTGCCCCCCAGTCTCAGAAACCGTCGTGCCGCTGCGGAGCGCCGCGTTCCAGTTTCCAACGTATTCGAAGAACCACCTTAATGAAAACAATTTTGTTTTGGCTACCGATCAAACGTTATAAATGTTTCCGGTGCTCCAGAAAACATTGGATCTTGGATTAACCGGAACTTTCTTTACTTGGGTATTCTGCTGAAAATGACCAAATATTCCAAAATAAAGAGGTCTATCTTTACCAAGGGGTTGGTGTGTTTCTGTCAGCCTTTTTAAGGGAGTTCGATACAGTACCGCCAAAGCTTATTCCGCGAATGCTTCAGCTCATACAATTATTTTTTTTTAAGCCTTGTTCTTTAAAATTTCTACTTTTTCCCGTTCAGTCTGTAACAGACGTTCATAAAGCTTTTTATTTTCTTCAATTACCTCAAGAAGCTTATCGATTGGATTAAACGTGCAATGGTAAAGCCCACTGTAATTGCTCGACGACCCATCGTAATTGTTTTGAATATTATAGATAGCCTTTTCCTCGTCAAAGTTTTTAATTGCATCTTCTGGAACATTTAAGGCACTGGCTACTTTAGTCAATAATTCAGGCTCAATAATTTCTTTTGCTTCCAGTAACGAAACCCTCTTCTGACTCCATTCGTCGCCAAGGGCAATCGCAAGTGCTTCTTGCTTTAACCCAAGCATTTCGCGAAAGCGTTTTACATTTCGGCCTTGATGGATATTTTTTGGGGTGTCTAAGTTATTCATAAGTCAGTATGTAGCGTGCGGGCAAAAATACACAAATTATCAGAAGGTATGGATTATCTAATATAGAAATAATAACAGGTAAAATATTCTGGAATAAAGCGCTTAGGATTTTATGAAAGATACTTGTACAAAATATCTCTAACCGAAAGTTAGCGGATTGAACAATACCTAATTTGCTTTTTAAAGATATCCGTTGCTGATACAGGTTGTCCAAATTTAACTTAGAAGAACAAAAAAACAATTTAACTCGTATAACCAATAATCGGCAGGCATCTCCATACGATTTTAAAGTGCATTCATCGAATCCTTTTCTATTTTTTGTGTGGCATTAAGATTTAGCACGGCTGCAGAATGATAAATTAAGAATTTAAAATCATGAGTGAAGTCGGAAACAATATCAAGATGCTTCGTCAACAGAAAGGCTGGAATCAGAAACACATATCGGAACTGCTTAATATGTCAACGCCCGCATTCTCGAAAATCGAAACGGGCGTCACAGATGTCAACTTATCTCGCCTCGAACAGATCGCATCAGTATTCGATCTTTCTGTAATAGAGCTCCTCACCCTTCATGAGCCGGATCGTCATGAAGCGACAGACAAGCTCGCTAATATTAGGGAAATGCTTTCCAACCGGGAGGGTCAACTCTTCCAACTTCAAAAAAAAATAATTGAGCTTTATGAGGAATTACATATTCAAAATTCAAAGCCTCGTTTACAGCACGATGCCTTGTAAAATTTAAATGTATG
Organism: Mucilaginibacter sp. CAU 1740; assembly: GCF_039839285.1. Taxonomy (NCBI): domain Bacteria; kingdom Pseudomonadati; phylum Bacteroidota; class Sphingobacteriia; order Sphingobacteriales; family Sphingobacteriaceae; genus Mucilaginibacter; species Mucilaginibacter sp. CAU 1740. Next base: position 35,586 of record NZ_JBDOQS010000012.1, read on the forward strand.
AACTATTCAAATCCCACCAGCGTATTCTCGGTTGATGATGAAATGATCAATAATTTCATTACAAAGTCTATGTTTAGCAAATACTATCCGGCCACAAATGTTACAACCTTTCTTTCGGCCCAGGATGCAATTGATTACCTCCACCAGCTAACTATAGAACATCGTCCCCATCCCGAGTATTTATTCCTTGACCTTAACATGAAGGGCATGGACGGTTGGGAATTTTTAAAAATTTATCACGAACGCGGTTTTACAAAAATGGGGACCCGTGTTGTCATTCTCACTTCATCAGTCTTTAAAAAAGATATCGAAATGGCAAAATCAATTGATTTTGTTCATGAGATCATCAGTAAACCTTTAACTTACGAGCACATCGAGATGGTTATGAAGATTTAACCGTTTGATAGCGTAGCACCCAATCGATTTTGACCACTATAACTTGTTTATGACACCGATTACTTGCCGGTTATTTTACAGCGATATTTTTATATGCCGTATGAACTCTGTGATAATTTAAGTTACTACGGTATCGCATTCAGCTGATATTCTCTAAAAATTTAACACTTTATTTACCCATTATCCAATGGAAACCTCAAAGGCAGCAGGAGGCCAAATAGGTAAACACGAATTCACGTTTTCTTGCGCTTTTTAATAACGATACGAATTCCGTGCTTCCAGTATTGTTCGAAAGAAATCACGCTAACAAAGTTGATTAGCTGCATCAGTAATTTAAACTTCAAATTGTTCATGTTGCAATACGGTTTTTTATTTTGTACGGACTTTAGAGACAAAAGTTCTGAAAGTCAACCGTTAAGTTGAAATGTGAACAGCTGAAAAAGCGGCGGGTCCCTTAGAATCTTATGTTAGACATAGGACTTTTTAATTTAATAAATTAGAGACCAGTATCAGGGCGTAGTGAGGGCAATCGTGTAACGGTCTTAGATTGCTGTCCGCTGGAGTATATGCCCGTAAAAATCAGATAAGTTTATTAAGCACGCAACCATAAAAATTTTAAAACGTATAAACCCCATAAATTTTATGGGCCGGTTAGATCAATCAGCTTGCCAGCAATGCCGCATCCTAATAAAAATTTAAACATAACACCTTGAAACCTTAAAAAAACAGCAGTGCCTGCCGAAGAAAAATTTAATATAGTGCTCGAAGATGGGTTTGCGGAATTACTAAAGCCCCGCGGATTTGAAAACAAAGGAAATAATTTCTATTTAAAGCTTAATGGCTTAGGGCACCTGATAAATGTTCAAAAAAGTGCCTGGGGCACAAGAGAACATAATAAGTTCACAATTAATATCGGCATTTTCGTTCCGAAAGTATGGTTAGCATTTTTCAATTTTTCTCATAAAGAGGTTCCGGATTTTCCTCGTGACGTGGATTGCCTTATCCGAAAAAGAATTGGCACGCTTAAAAACAAGAGTGACAATTGGTATAGGTTATCTAAGGAAACTCCTGAAAGCGATTTGTTGAATCAAGTGCATTCTGATATCCAAAACTATATCTTACCCTATCTCAGCAACTTTGATACTATAGAGAAGTTGCTTACTAACCTTGAGCAAGAAGAAATGCCATTATTTCCAATGGGAAAAATGGTTACCTACAGTGAATTCAACTTGTTCGAACATGCCAAACATGAGTACCAGCAGCTGCTAAGGGAATACACCGACGACGGGTTTCAAAATAAAGTGAAAGAATTTGGTAAAAAGTATAAGCTTGACAGATAAGATGCAAGCAGTTAATTGATCGGGGTTGCAATTAGCGTCTTAGTGGATTGTTTTAAAAGTTGATGATCAAAGTCCAAGGATTTGCGCTTAATATCTTCAAATTACTTGTCTGCACCTGATCATGGGTCAAACTACTTCTTAGATCCGTAAAATAAAAACGGGCACTAAGTGCCCGTTTAACAATTTAACCGTTCCTAAACAATCCTAAATAATGTAAACTATCGGCGGGCGCTATTGTTTTGCGATCTTGCCCCTATATTCTGTCATTTATATTCGGGTTTAAAAATGATCACTTCGCCCGAAGCGCATAAAAGTTTTTAAGATATTCAAGCGGAATATTAATTCGGCGGCTTTCGACGTTAAATAGTTCGTTATCAAGGTAGCAATTCATATCATTACCGAGCTCATTGGTCGCCTGCGCTTGAAAACCCATTGCCCAATCCGGGAAGTCTCGCGAATCTATTTTCTTTCGGATTAGTAAAGTGACATTCCGGTGTCGGCGGTCTGCCTTTATACGATTGAAAGTATCTGAAACAACCTCCTTGGGCCCCTCGATGATCTGGATAAACCTGCCTTGCAAACCGCCATAAATCTCGGTTCTTATGTAAAGTAGCATACCGGTGACGCCATCTTTCTTGTTCAGTTCACGACACTCTCTTAACAACGACACGAGATCGTCATCTTCCATCAATTTTACTGCTTTACTAAAGTAGATAATTTGCTGTAACGGTTCATTCATTTATTTATAGCGTGTTTTATATATGCGTCAAAAAGCTGGGATTTCAAGCTTTTGTTGTTCGTCGAAAGGTTGCTAAGCAAGAACCCGCATTTTTCCTCAAGCCTGACCAAAATCCCGATGTCAGCTTCAGATTGGGTGCATAAGAAAATATTTTGAATGTTCCTGCTTTGGGTTTGATTTTCAGTATTGATGAATAATAATTAATAACAATGGTACGGCCTCGCGCTATACCATTGTCGAATAAAACCTTATTAATTTTGCCGACACTTGTCCGGCGGATGAATATGCAGCAAAGATAGGGTAATTAGTTAATCATCTGAGCCGTCTTGATCATAACTGGATATTAATTCCAAAGCTCATTCAGATGTATTGGTTAAATAAACTACCTGAAGGAATTATTGCACTGTTCATAACTTCTGACAAACAATATAAAGATAGATCGGAAGCCAAATAGGACATGTTGCACGTTATTTTGAGAACGTATTTCAATATCACCAAAATTTACAAGATGACAATTTAATCGTTTAATTTTCGTTTTAATTATTTGGCTTTCATTTGTAGACGACGAATTAACACTTAATTTTAGTACCCCCAATAAATATGTTTTAGGCCTGCAGGAGCAGGCCCTTTTACGTTAGCAAATAAATTTATTACAATTTAGCATAGATACTTGCGGGATCCCCGTAAACCACTTGGGTCTATTACATCACCATTGTTAAACGGCGACGTAAATTGCTCATGTCAAAAATGTGCGAAATGTGCAGCATGCTTTATTTTAGAGACAACATTACAAATCGCTTTGAAGCCGCGCTAACAATTTGTTCAAAGCCAATGATTTTCCACAACACGTGTTTTAGTGTACAATTTTTCGCGTCACGGGTAACTATTTCCACGAGTACCGCATCTTCGTAGTTAAAGCGACTTTCGAACTTATGCAACTTGATTTATGAACGTCTTTTGAAAGCTATACCACCGTATTACGTTAACAATTTCCTCTAAATCGGGGCAACTCTCAGAAATCACTTGAAAACCTAATTCGCGGTTCAATATTGTGGCAAAAATCATCTCGCCATCGTACGGAGATTCCATGGCGTACTCTGCCGGGCCAATTACCCTTATTTGGCAGTTAAGTTCGGGAACAATGATAACCTCTATTCCGACTATCGAAGTAAGGTGGCAATTACAATCCATGTTCCTTACTAAACAAATCTCAATCCAATATATTTGTGAACTTAGGACAATTAAGCTATTTTAAGGAAATACACGTTGGCAAGGCTTAGTTTATTGAGTTTGCTTAGGGGATTTCAAATTGTTCCACTAATCTATGATAGGGATTGGTGATAACGGTGTTTGCTAACATGCAGTTGATGTTACCGGTGTAAACTTTCCGTGAATTCGCACGACAACTCTTAAATCGTAATGGAGTTTTTTTCAAAATTTCTTCCACTAATATACTCGCTTAATCAACTCATCGTCGAAAGTGTTGAATCTATTTTTTACCCCAAAAAGCTCTAAGTATTTTATACCTATCGCAAAACACCAGAATAATACAATATGTATTATATAGAAAAACCTAAATGTCAGTCGTTGATAATTGTTTACAAGCCCTTAAAAACTTGGCACTTAAAAAAACCGGCATCTCAGTGATGAAGGCTCATTATGCACGGCATATTTCCTGTGCTGTTTTTAAGGAAACTAATTATGAAATTTCAGAAATAGCTATTCTACGTACATTTAATTTCCTACCTGCAAAATTTCCTCCTTCGTATTATACTAAAGACGTGTTAGCATTATATTGTGGATATGAAAATTACTTTGAGTTTTGCAGAAACAGTAAGTTGTAATTGACTCGGAGACTTAGGGCGCATAAGTAAAATCTAATATTTGCAAGATTGGCTCAACTTTTTAACTCATTTTTCCAGATTTGACTGAGTTATCCCAATTCGCATCTTCGATAACCTTCAAAAGAATTGAATAATCAAATGAGCAGTTTGAATTTTGTTAATTAACAGACATTAAAAAAGAAATGCTATGCGAGGTGACGAACATTATGTACCATGGGAGCACTATCCTAAATTCCTGCTTTTTAATGAAATCCGCGATCCGTATCGCGCGTTACGAGATGCTTTTTGGGGCGAAGAACCAGAAAGGAATAAACGTTTGCTGGAACAATTAAAAACATTTGCACTGAGCGATGCACATTATCAGGGTGGCAAAGAAGGCCCTGCAAAAATGGTGCAGGCGGTAAACGAGTGGGTGCGGATGATAGAGATCTGTTATATTTTGTGGCTCGACAGAAAAACCCCCGATGATTGGGATAAGGCCGAAATTGTCGAAGGGAGTGAATTGTGGTTTGCAAGACATACATGGAAATATTTTCCGGATGATTTGTCGTTCTACGAAGAGCGCAATCCATATATAGTTTTCAGACGAATCTTTGGCTATATCGGCTTGCAGGACCTCCGTGACTACTTCGATTACTGGCTTTACTCAGCCCTTAGCAATAAGGCATTGACAGTAGAAGAATTCGAAGGCAATATGCCCCAATGATTTGACGACCTATTAAAACTACACTCGGCAGCTTATATGGTCGAACAACTTGCTATTGGCGCGGTGTGGGAAACCCTTACTACAAATAACGGCCATCATTTATCTTATACCAAAGACGGCAGGAAGGTCATCACGCTCATGGAGGATACGGAAAATTACAATCTTTACGATTGGAAGTTGCCACGGGCACTTAAACGCAAAAACAGATTAGAGAAGGAATTTAAATTCGGGGAAATGGCCGAGACTCTCGTAAAAGAATTTCCATTTATCCGGCACGTATGCCACCTGGGCGCTCTACCATATGCGGACAGGATTTACCCGTTAATTTTAGTTGATGATCAGGTTGGACTAACAGAAGTTGAGATATCGGATAAAATTCAATCTGACAGGCTTGGAAAAACCTTTATCGTTCCCATCGTTTATAAAGTCAAAGACGCTTTAAATGAAATCAAAACGAATCCACGCTTTTGGGAATGGGTAGTTTATGCAGGGATAGTATTATATACCGATCAGGACCTTGTAATTCCGAACCCTGAATATGTGACGGTCGAAATGCATAAGGCAGTGTTGGAAAGGTGCTGGAAGAACGCTCATAAAGAGAGCCGCAGCCTGTTAAAACGAATAGAAACCCACTTGAAGAAGGACGAATACAAGTCTGCAATATCATTCATGATTAAAGCGATTGAAACTGTACAAAGATGTGCAATAGAGCTTAAATTGGGATACAACAGACAGGACGGAAGATTTGCCAAACTGCAACAGATAATTAGCCTGTTCACTGATGATTACCAATATATCCTTTACAAGGATACGGATGATGAAACAGAGTTTGTTTTCTACAATCTTTTTGATAAAAGATATCCAAAGCCTAAAGCGAAAAATTTCAAAGCCGAAAAATCCATTTTGGAAACTGCCGTAAAAAAGATTGAACAATACCTGTCAAGAACTGAAAAGCTATATAATCAACAAATTGCATTTCTTGAGTATTCTTTGGGTAAGTTTTCGTGAGCAAATACCCTCAAATAAAATATGACATGTTTTAGGATACTTTAGAAACGCTGAAAATAGATTATCCGGATTTTCATTGTGAAATTTGTATTGTACCGCCAAGGAACGAGTGGAGGCAACGGCCAAGGCCGGCGAAAGCAAACGCAGGGACGTGAAATTCACGCCCCTGCCCGCTTAGCCGGAAACACGGAATTATTAGAATTGATCCAACTGAAAATAATTTTTCTAAACCGGTTAATGCGTTGGTTTCGGCGACACTATGTCTACTATCTGTCTCCGATCAACGAACAGTCATTTGAATGGACTGCTAAACCCTGATGGTAAATTAGGAGGCTTTAGCCAAAACTTCCGTCGAATAATAAATTCTAAGACGTTTGATCGCTCTTACAGCCCTCGTTTTAATAGTACCCAATGGAATTTGCAACACTTCCGCCACTTCAGCATGGGTGTAACCTTGATAATAAATAAGATCAATGATCGCCCTTTCTTTATCTGGTAACCTCTGTGTATAGGATCTTAGAAATCGAATATCTACCTGCAAGCTGCAAACTTCATCTTCATAAAACTCCTCGTTGAAATCTGAAAGCTTTTGGTGTCGATGGCTGTTTCTAAAGTCCTTTGAACGTCGTTGGTCAATTGCCAGGTTACGCGCAATATTTGACATCCAAGTATAAAGGCGACCTTTATTTTCGTCATACGAATGAAAATTATGCCATATCCTAATGAAGCAATCCTGAAGAACATCTTCACTAACAGCTTCATCAATAACAATACGACTAATAACGCCGTAAAGCGAACTACTATACATACTGTAAAGTGCTTTGGCCCCATTTGGATGACGTTCCCTGATGAGCCTAATGAGGTGCGCTTCAGGAAAAGTTAGATTTCTTTTTTGTCCCATGCCGCCCTTATCTTATAACTGCGTCTTAGGACTTTCGGATGCCTGTTCAGATTGATCTCCATTCTGGGCATCTTTAAATTCTTTCATGCCTTTTCCAAGACCCTTCATCATTTCTGGTATTTTTTTTCCGCCGAACAATAACAGTACAGCTATTAAGATCAGTATGATCTCTGGTGCGCCTAATCCCATGGTGTTTTTTTAGGTAGATAGATATCAATTAGCCGGGGTTAAAAATAACCAGCCTTTAAACTTATACTTTAATGTATAACCGTTACTTAAATAAATAAGTGTTATTATCAAACTTACGCAAATATGAGTGGGATGGATTTTGCAAAACTATAATAACTTCACCTGACTCTTTAGAGGCCGACCGGTTAAACTGTCCGACCTTTTAGAATTCTCCGCGTTTGAACCCCGTGATTTATTCAACGGACTGAGCTTGATCTTGTTCGTAATATCTCTTTGGCTAACGATAACCTGAATGGGCATTTGTTCGCCGGGCTTCACCTCCCCGCGTTTTCTAAAACCTTTTTTTACTTCAGCATCTTTGTGATTGAAATAACGGTGAGTTTCCAGTTTACCGAACCATAGCAGATCGCTGTTGCTTTTTATGCCGGGTCGATTAAAGTTTTTTGCGTATTCGTCCATGATACCAACTGCAAAGGCTTTCAGCATATCTTTGGCACCATCCTCACCATATTGTGATTTAAGCCAGGCTATTTCTTTCTGACTGGGGCTGATATTGATCAGAAAAAATTCAGCATCGTCCCGGCCTAATTTGGCGATATTGTCATCCAGCCTGCTACCAACTTCATGTGGCAAAATGCCATTGCTTGCACCGTTGAACCAACTCTCCGGCTCATGCCTTTCAATTAGGCGGTTCTCTTTTTCAAGATAATGAACCAATTGTTTACTGCTTTCTTCGTTATTTCCAGCTTCGCTGTCGGTGATATTGATATACATCGTGGCTTCTATAAGTCTGTTATCTGTTTTCTAAAAGTTTCCGCCAGTTCATCTTTTTCCCTGTTCTTGAAGCTGCCGAGTTCCTCGCGCATTTTAATATAGCCGGTAAGGATTACAAGGAATTTCGCTTTAAGCTTTTCTTTGGTATCGATCCGGCTGTAAACAGCCTGAAGCAGCTTGTCGGTTTCCTTTTGCCTGGAAGCTTGTGTTTCCTGACCTGTTAGAATGGCTTTGTTAGCGTTGACTACCTGCTCATTAAAGTATCTGACTATTTCGCGTTGGTTGTTGATCATCCGGTCAACTTCTTCTTTTAAGGGTATGAGCAGCGTATCTTCCTGGGTACGGATAAACCGTATATAGATATCGTGGTTTTTGGCGAGCGATGTCTTCAGCATTTCGTCGCTGATATCCGCAGGATCTTTTTTTGTCTTGTAAAAATATTCGACCATCAACCCGAAGAGTTGAAGTTTACTGCGGTTTAGCTTCTGCGCCAGCTTTCCAAACTTTTCGTCCAGTGCATCGGAGAACCGTAGGGTTTTCGTATGTCCATCCTTATTACTCATCCTGTCGTTTTTAGTGGTGGGTTATAACCAGGGTTATACTTTTTTCGATGTTTTTAATATAGCCTGCGCTACAACTTATACCCGGAGTATAAGTTAAATCCTCGTAGCGAAGCGTAGAGCAAGCAAAGTAGGGCTCTGCCCAACTTCCGCTTGCTCCATTTTTTTCAAAAAAATGGACGCGTAAAAAACGGAAACCGGGCCGCTTGCGGCCTGGTATTTGATTGAGTTTGCTAACTGGATTCGGACTTGCGGCCAAGATGGTCAAGCGGAACAAAAGAGCGTAAAAGCTGCCTGATCCGCTGTCGCGGCTCGGTGCGAATACGTTTAATTTTAGAGATATGGCCTTGAACTTGCGGCCCTTGAGATCGGATATGACTTCACTGTTTTTCATGATTATCTGAATTGATAATCAAAGGTGGGTACCAATATTTCATGGATTAGGCAACTTGCCTAAAATTTAAGTATTGCATCTATTTTACGAACGAAATGAATATCTTGAAAACACGAATAGTATCGCAAAACAATTATTCTTTAATTGTTGTTCTACACAACAACTGTACATTCCTATTTCAATAGCGCACGTTTAAATTTTCATACTCTTACCTTGCAATTGTTTATTTAGGCAACATTCTGTTATGACTAATAAACGCATTTTAATACTTGATGATAACGAGTCCATACTGGAAGTCGTCACTGAAGCCCTTATTTACGAAAATTTTGAAGTTATGAATATTTCCTGGGGCTACCAGTTATTAGAGGCGGTAAGTGATTTTGCACCAGATCTTATTTTAATGGATTACCGACTTGCAGACACTAATGGAGGTGATCTGTCGCAGCAATTAAAAGGTAATCCCGAATTTCGGCATATCCCTATAATTATTTTCTCTGCATACTTCAATGCAGCAGACGCAGATCAACCCGAAAGTTGCGACGGGATATTATATAAACCTTTTGATCTCGAAGAATTGCTGAAAATTGTGCACATGCATATCAATCAGGGGCCTGTTAAACAACGGGTTTGACGATGAAATTTTAGGCTACTTGCCTAATTCTTTATTATTATGTCTACAATATTGTATCTGATAAACAGGTATGATATGCAAATCATTTATTCCAATAAACGAAATGTTACGCCCGCTAAAGCCGTCGAAATATTAGCCGGATATGGCACGAAAGTCACCCTTGAAGAAGCCAAAATAATTTTGGATTTCATGTATAAATTTGGTAAATTAGCTCTAGAAGCAGAGTTTAATGCACTGGAAATCAAGTTCAAACAAAAATCAAAAATACGTTAACGTTTTTTTGAATATCAAATAAAACTATGAGAATAGCTGATTTATATATTAGGGTAAGTACTGATGAACAAGCGGATAAAGGCTACTCACAACGTCTTCAGGAAGATGTGCTTTTAAAGTATTGTGAGATCAACGCTATTAAGGTTAGAAAAATCATTTTTGAAGATCATTCTGCTAAAACATTTGAACGGCCAGAGTGGATAAAGTTGCTTGCTGAATTAAAGAAGTATAAAGGCAAAACAGATTTGGTACTATTTACCAAGTGGGACAGATTTAGCCGTAACGCAAGTGATGCCTACCAAATGATCAGCACATTGCGAAAAATCGGCGTAGAGCCGCAAGCAATTGAACAGCCGTTGGATATGAATATCCCGGAAAATAAGATGATGCTTGCCGTTTACCTCACCACACCCGAAATAGAAAACGACCGTAGGGCATTGAATGTAAAAACAGGTATGCGCCAGGCTCGAAAGGAAGGCAGGTGGTTAGGTGTTGCGCCTCCCGGCTATATAAATAAGACCAGGGAGAACGGTACGAAGTATGTTGCCATAGACGAACCGGAAGCAACACACATGCGATGGTCATTTGAACAAATAGCAGAGGGCGTGTTTACCACACAGGAGATTTGGAAAATGGCTAAACACCGAGGTTTAAAATGCAGCGCGACAAGTTTCAGGACGGCTTTAAGAAATGTTGGCTACTGTGGCAAGGTTTTAGTACCTGCCTATAAAAATGAAGAAATGCAGATTGTACAGGGATTACATCAACCACTTATATCAGAAGTCTTGTTTTATAAAGCACAAGAGATGATGGATGGGAGGGTAAGAGATATTGGTATCAATAGTTCCCACGGCATCTTGGTAGTTGTCCCTGACAAGTTACCTTTAAGAGGATTTCTTAAATGCTCTCGTTGCAGCCGTTTACTGACTGGTAGTGCATCTAAAGGTAGAAACGATTATTACCATTACTATCATTGTCAACCATCTTGTGGTTGTCGTTAAAAGGCCGAGCATGTTAATATGGCTTTTTTGACAAAGCTTCGTGAGTTTATTCCTAAACCAGGGATGGGTGAATTATACAAGGAGGTTATACTTGATTTATATAATGGTGGGAGTGATTATTTCCGTACTGAAAGAAAAAACTATATAACCCAGATTACGGAAAATAATAACCGTATAACTAAAGCGAGGGAGTTGCTGCTATCCGATGATATTAGCGGCAGTGACTATAAAACAATCAAAGCAGAGGCTGAAGAAAAAATCATGATATTGGAAGCCCGGCTAAATGATTTTATAGCCAATACAGCGGTAACTGTAGATATTTATAATTTAGTTTACAAAGCAGTCGAAAATCTTAAAAAGCTTGATCTGTTGTATTTAAACGCAGATATTGGCCATCAACGGGATATTATTGGTTCGATCTTTCTTGAAAAATGGAGTTTTGATGGTTTAATACATCGAACCGGAAAACTGAATGCAGCAGTAGAGCTTATCTATCTGATTAACAGCACTTCACCAAAAAACCAAAGCCGTGTTAGAACTAAAATTCGTCCTAATCACGGCTTTGTACTCTAAACCGGAGTCGAACCGAAACGGCTTCGATGCGTATTAGCACTAACGCATCTTTGAATTCCTTTGTGTTGGGTTTGCAGTTTTATATTTTAAAATAGTTATCTTTGTTTAATAAGCACAAGCGATTTGATTATTTAAGGGTGATCTATTAGGTGACCTCAAATTGAATAGAATTAGAAAGCATTGATTTACAGTGGACATTGGATAGGTGATTGTTCCCTAACTCTCCGCCTTCGATCGCTGTAGCGATCTTCGGCGGACGAAGTCCACTGAAGGAAGCGAAAGTGATTATCGCCCGCTAAAGGGTCTAAGCTGTAAAAAAGGGCTTAATATCAAATTATAAAAAAAGCCTGCAATTAATTGCAGGCTTTTTTTTATGTCAAACGCTCAAAATTACCTCCATATCTTATTGGGTCATATTCTAATTTCAAAACAAATACCTTTTCTTGTTCGCTTATAAGATTTTTGCTTGCCCCAGAATGCTATCTAATCAGAAAAAAAGTGATAAAAACAGCAAAGCCCCGATATTACTATCGAGGCTTTGTACCCAGAGCCGGAGTCGAACCGGCACGGTTTCCCACAGGTGTTTGAGACCAGCGCGTCTACCAATTCCGCCATCTGGGCATTTTGTAAGTGTATTCCCTTACAAGCGGGCTGCAAATGTAGATAAACTCTCCCTAATTCGCAACAAATATTTTTGCTTATAGTAAACATTTGCAATGTCTACCAGACGGCTTTCTTTGGCCGTATCGTCTAATTGCTCATAGCCATCGGTTAGCGTTGCCAACTCCTCGTTTATATCACCCTCAATGGCAAGTGTTTCTGAAGTGATGCTTGCTAATTCTCCGGCATTCTCAACTTCCATCAGGCGCTCGTTAATGTCCATCATTTCCATTAAAAAATCTGCAGGCAATTGTGGTTTTGCCCCTTCAGATACTAAGTCATGAAGTTGCAAAATGTATTCAAGTCGCTTCGCTGGGTCGTTAAGTGCCAGGTAAGCTTTGTTATTTAGGGTGGATAGTTCCAGGATCTCCTGCTGTTTTTCATCGCCCTCGTTAGCGTAAAAATCGGGATGGTAAAGCTTGCTCAGCTTGTAAAACTCTTTTTTAAGCGCTGCCTGATCAACGTTAAATGACTCGGGGATGCCATAAAATTCAAAATAGTTCATAAAGCAAAGATAGTTATTAACGCGTTATAGCGTTATAGCTTTATATCCAAACTCACGCCAATGCCACTTTCCTGGCTATTCATCTGGTAATTGATTGTCATTCTTCCTCCTATCGGTTATTTCTGTTTTTGATTGTTCATCAACAAAAAGTTTTCTGTCTTTGGTTAGCGTGGGGGCCACGCCAAAAATGCCTATGCCGGCCACAGCGAGGATTATAAACACAACAAGCCCGCAAAGCCTGATGAGTTTTTTAAGCTTTTTCATCTGTTAAAATATTGAAATGCGTAACAAGGCAAAGTGCTTAAAGCATTTGCTTTATAAATTGATTATGATAAATGGAAGAGTTAGCTTACCATGAGGTTGGTAAGAAAAAGCGAAGCTTAGATAAGGTCAGCGCCGTCGGCGAGGGTTTGAGGGTAAATTGCCGCGTGATAAAAATGTGCCATTGTATTATTTGCAACCGGTTTAGCAATTTGCTTAACAAGTAGCAACACTTGTTTTGTATGAGTATAACTCAATTTAGCAAAATCATTTACCGGGCGCGTGTTAAACCATCCTTTGTGTGCTGTCGGTTTTGATCTCAACCTATAACAAACCGATTTTACAACCCCACCGATACTTTTAGCAATTAAGGTTGTATTTGGCGTAGCAATTTTAATTGTGGATGGAGATACAAACCCCGAAAACGTAAAAAAGCTCAACACCACCATGGCTGTGAATAGCCATTTAGATAAGATACTTTTTAACGCCTTGATTTTCACACTCTAAAGATACAATAAAAAAGGCCCCTACAAAAAATTGCAGAGGCCAGCCCAAACATCTAAAAAAAAAAGAATCTTACTTCATATAATCCTTATCCAAAAACAGGTAGCGGGCGCGGTCTGTCTCGACCTGTTCCTGGCTTTTTACATCTATATTCATAAACTTCACCTTGTTATTATCGGTAATGGCCGACCATTTTGGCAAGCCCTTACCATTAGGATTGGCGTTTTTAATAAAGTTGGCAAAGTAACTTTCCATCGTTTCCGATACTTTAAAATCTTCGGGCGTCCAGGCGTATGTTTTGTTACCTGTTAAATTACCCATCGCATACTCAATTTCCGAAGCGTGAGATGCGCCAACCGGCGGCGGCATTTTAGGAGCAGGTTTGCTTGCATCGCCTTTTACCACACCACCGGCCAGACCAGGAGTAGCATTGCCCATCGAAGCCACCATTGCCGGGCGAACGCGCGAAAACAGGTAGCGGTACACAGGCTTCCCTCCTGTTTGTACTTGCAGATCGGCCCATTTCCAGGTGCTGTACACGATAAAACGATCGCTGGACAGCGCCGTTGCCGATTTAATTACTTCCTCATCGCTGGCAGCCGGATAAAGCTTCAATGCTTCCTCAGCCTTATCACCATATAATGTGCTCAAAGTTTTCTTATAATTTTCGAGGGTTGGCGCATCGGCGTGCATCAGGAATTGAAACGGCACCTCGGCCGAATTCCAACCAACCAACAGCGGTACTTTAGCCTGCTCGCCAGCCATGAATATTTCGGGCAGCGATTTTGGCAACAGGTGCCCATCAATAGTGGCCGACATTGGCGGGGTTCCCGGTGTAAAGGCATCATCCAATAATTTTTCGGCGGGGATAGCACGCAAGTCGGCCAGCGTATTTGCATTTACTTTGGCGGCAAACTTAACACCGTTTTGCTCTCCATCGGCCAGCGGAATTGGGAAAAGTGTTGGCTTGATACCTGCCCCGCTTTCGCCAATAGCACCGGCTATCAAATTTTTTGATAAGGGTGACGCCATTTGTACCGATACAGAAATTGAACCCGCAGATTCGCCGGCTATCGTAACACGATCCGGATCGCCGCCAAAAGCTGTAATATTTTTCTTTACCCAAAGCAGGGCCATGTTCTGATCAAGATAACCATAGTTACCCGACGAATGATTTGGCGACTCTTTGGTTAATTCCGGATGCGAAAAGAAACCAAATACGCTAAGCCTGTAGTTTACGGTTAAAGTAACAATCCCCTTTTTAGCCATACTTTCGCCATCATAGCGCGATTCAGATCCGTCGCCGGCCATCAGCCCTCCTCCGTAAAAATAAACCAGTACTGGCAGTTTCTCTTGGGATGATTTGGCGGGAGTCCATACGTTAAGATAAAGACAATCTTCACTCATACCAGCCGAGCGGAAACTCATATCTCCAAAAATTGGTTTCTGCATAGGATTATGGCCAAAATGATCAGCTTTTAAAGTGCCCTCCCAGTTTTTGGCTGGTTGAGGTTCTTTCCAACGTAAATCGCCAACGGGTGGCTGGGCAAATGGAATACCTTTAAAACTTACTACTCCCGATGCTTCGCTTGTACCCTCAAGCGCGCCATTCTCAACAGTGGTTTTGTTGGCCGAAAGCTGGGCCATTACCCGCACCGAGGCTATCTGTGCCAGCAACAGCATTACTAAAATTGGTTTCTTCATTATCTGGTTTTGGTTAGTTTGGTTATGATAGATACAAAAGCACTTGTTTATTGTATCAATATGTTACAATAATAAAAATAAAACAACAGCTATCAAATTTTTTTATTTACTTGTGCCTTTATTTTACACAGTAAATGAGCAAAGAGTTTCGCAGGCAGGAAGGCAATGTTGAAGGGATTGGTTTTTTACCAGGCCTGGCCATTGATACCGTTATATTTGGTTTTCATGATAGCCAGCTAAAGGTATTATTGCTTGAGTATAAAAACACCGGGCTATACGCACTACCGGGTGGATTTGTTCATGATGACGAGGATGTAAACCAGGCTGCCCGGCGGGTACTGCAAAGCCGTACTACGCTGAGTAATATTTACCTGGAGCAGTTTTATGTTTTTGGAGATCTCAGTCGGTACGATCCTACTCCGCTTAAAGCCATTATGGAAGCCCGGGGATACATCCCCCCTGCCGATCACTGGCTGCTTAAACGTTTTGTTTCGGTGGGATACTATGCCCTTGTTGATTTCACTAAGGCTATCCCCGCCCCCGACGAGATCTCGGATACCTGCAACTGGTACAGCCTTAACGAATTGCCTGTTTTGATGCAAGACCATCAACAGATCATCAGTAAAGCCCTGCAAACCCTGCAGCGCGACCTCGACCAAAAACTCATTGGCTTTAACCTCATGACCGAGGAGTTTACCATGGGCGATCTGCAATCGCTTTACGAAACCATCCTCAATAAAAAACTCATACGCGCCGCCTTTCAGCGTAAAATGTTAGGCTTGGGAATATTAGAACGCATTGCCAAAAAATGGACTGGTGGCGCGCATAAAGCACCGTATCTGTATCGGTTCATATCAGACAAAACATTTGTTGAAAATAATTAGGGTATAAAACCCATGTTTCTTATTCTCCTATAACTATCTTAGGGATAATTGATGTCGCAATTAACCCCTTAAGATGTCTTAACAGCACCCTCCTATGTGGCTTGCTACGGCTTACTTTTACTCTGAACAATTAACCAATCAATCCATAAATCATAAAAACAAACAGGCATGTTAGTCGTAAATCCTTATTTAAACTTTAACGGTAATACCGAAGAGGCTTTTAACTTTTACAAATCAGTATTTGGCGGCGAGTTTGCCGTGGTAATGCGTTTTAAAGATGGCCCTGAAGCATCGCAAATCCCCGAAGAAGATCAGAACAAGCTAATGCACATAGCGCTCCCACTTGGCCCCGGCAATATGCTGATGGGTACTGATGCACTTGAATCGGCCATGGGTTTGGTAACTATGGGCAGCAATTTTTCGCTAACCATCAGCTGCGAATCAAAAGAAGAGGCAGATAGGTACCACTCCGGCTTATCACAAGATCAGCAAAAAGGCGGCCCTATGAAAGAAGAATTTTGGGGCGATTACTTTGGCTGGGT
This sequence comes from Mucilaginibacter sp. CAU 1740, assembly GCF_039839285.1. NCBI lineage: Bacteria > Pseudomonadati > Bacteroidota > Sphingobacteriia > Sphingobacteriales > Sphingobacteriaceae > Mucilaginibacter > Mucilaginibacter sp. CAU 1740. The sequence continues at coordinate 51,975 of NZ_JBDOQS010000012.1, forward strand.
TACTGATAAATTTGGCATCAGCTGGATGATCTCTTACAATCCAAACCGTCCGTAATATTCTTTTAAGGGATGATGAATAGCTTCATCATCCCTTAAAAATCAAACCTAAAAACCAAACTTATGATAGTAGAAGTTTTTAAAACGAATGTGAACAAGCGCCGCGACGCAAATAAACTGCTTGAGGCCATTCACCAAACATTCCTCAATCACAAGGCAAATTTCGATTTGGATGATTGCGACCGGATCCTGAGGGTGCAGTGCAATGAAGGTACAATTTGCCCCAAAACACTGGTAGCTTTCCTAAACAATTTAGGTTGCCGCGCAGAAGTTTTGCCGGGATAAACCTAATCTAAAGCAAACAATTACCCATCTTGCCGGGTATTTAATTACAGATCAACACCTAAAGTTATGTTAAAAGAGAGCAAAGCATTCAGCGGGTTTTCAGTCAATGATACCGAAGCGGCCAGAACATTTTATGCCGATGTGCTTGGTTTAGATGTAAGCGATGTGCCGGATATGCAGGGTTTGCTCAGGTTAAACATTAGCGGTGGTAGTTCAATTCTCATCTACACTAAACCCAACCATACACCGGCCAGCTTTACCATTCTTAATTTTCCCGTAGCTGATGTAGAACATACGGTTGATGAGTTAACCACACGCGGAGTTAAATTTGAGATATACAACGACGAAAATTTTAAGACAAACGAAAAGGGTATTTTTCTGGGCGGCGGGCCCAAAATAGCTTGGTTCAAAGACGCCGCAGGCAATTTTTTATCTGTTTTAGAAACTCAAAGTTAAATTACCGCAATTTTCACTATTTCATCAACCACAATTTGGGGAATCCCGGCATCCCTACCGGGAATTAATTCCTCGTCAATACAACCTTCCGCTATTAACTTTCTGTTAAAAAAGGATTATTTAGATAACTATTTCCTGTAAAACACGTAAAAAGGGCCATTGAGCCGCTTATCATCGTTTTTTTAGTTTTCGGGAATGTTTATTGCATAAGCTTTAAGCATAAACAAACATAGTTATTGATGTAACTATTTATTTATATTTAGCAGCCAATACAAATTGGCAATAATGCTTAATTACTATTTATTATAATAAATAATTTGAGTATAAAAAATCAATATTACTCTATTACAAACAGAAAAATATATAACAACAATCATAAGCAAACCCCTCTCCCTTAAGTCAAACTATTCAAAATGAAACCAACTTTACTTATTGTTGACGATGACCTGAGTATATTGAAGCTCCTTAACTTCATTCTCTCAAAACATTATGATATCGTAGTTAAAAACAACGGTATTGAGGCTTTTAGCTGGTTGGAAGACGGCAATATGCCAGAACTGATCATGTCAGATCTTCAAATGCCCTACTTTGACGGGCAATCGTTCGTGAAAAATGTAAAGATCAGCGGCTTTTACCGCGACATCCCGGTAATACTGCTTTCGGCCGCTCACGACCTTGATGAACAGGTGAGCAAAATGCCGTTTAAGGTAGATGCCTATATCCACAAGCCCTTTAAACCAGAACAGTTAAAAACAGCCATTAATCAAGTATTAAAAGTTTATGAATCATCAAACAGCTAACTGGAACGAAAGTTCGGGTTCAAATATCAGGATAGCTTACGCCGGTACTGAATTTAAGGATGTTATAGCAGCGGGTTTAAACGACGGTTTTAAGATAGAATATAACGATACAATTGCTCAGCTTAACGATTACCTGGGCGAGCAATCAATTTTATCTGTACCGGATATTATGCTGGTAGAGGTAGATGCAGAAGGCCAATGGGTTAAATTGGTTGAAGAGGTTAAAAGCAGCTTTTTACTTAGCGGTTTGATCATTGTTTTGCTTTCATCGCACAGTGATAAAACTTTAAAGCAAAAGGCAGCGAAGTTAAGGGTCCATGATTTTTATACTGCACCTTTCGCCATTAGTGATATTCGTGAAAGGCTTAACTTTTTGGTTAGGTTTAAACTGATCAAACCTAAATTGCTTGAACTATCAAAAGTGGTTGATACGGCTTATAAAATGCCGGCAGGTAAGCGCTTTATCGATTTGGTAATTTCTGGCGGGATGTTGTTTTTCCTTTCGCCGGTTATGCTGGTTGTGGCTATCATGATCAAGCTTGATTCAAAAGGCCCCGTATTTTATAAAAGTAAACGCGTAGGTACCGGTTACAAGGTGTTTGATTTTTACAAATTCCGTTCGATGCGTACCGATGCTGATCAGTTATTGGCTAAATTATCGCAAGAAAACAACCAGTATGCTGCCGAGGGTGGCGAAAAAACAGCAGCCTTCGTAAAAATTAAAAACGATCCGCGTATTACCAAATTAGGTAACTTTTTACGTAATTCGAGCCTCGACGAGCTGCCTCAATTGTATAACATTTTACGCGGCGACATGTCTGTAGTGGGTAACAGGCCTCTGCCTATTTATGAAGCCGAGATGCTAACCTCTAATGAGTGGTCGATGCGCTTTTTGGGTCCTGCCGGTTTAACTGGCTTGTGGCAGATCAGCAAACGCGGTAAAGAAGATATGTCTGAGCGTGAAAGAAAAAAATTAGACAATTTTTATGCTCAAAAATATTCTGTTTGGTTAGATTTAAAAATTATTGTGGGTACCGTACCTGCTTTATTCCAAAAAGAAAAAGTATAAAACCTATTATGCCTGTGAAAACAAAACTCATTTGTTTATTTATTACTATTACCATATTCTCCGCCCGGTTACACGCGCAGGAGACTTCTTTTATAAAGGATATCAATTACCCATATCTTGAAAAACTGATAGCTACCGCTAAAAAGAATTATCCCGAGGTAAAAGCCAGGCAAAGCCAGGTTGAATCGGCCAAAGGCTTGTATAATTCAACAGTATTTTCATGGCTTGATGGTTTAACGGCATCATATATCTATAGTCCGCAAACATCCATCAATATTTCGCAGCCAACCATATTTAAGGGTTACCAGATTGCTATATCCTTAAATATTGGCCAACTATTTTCAAGGCCGGGCGCTATTAAACAAGCAAAGGAAACTTACAAAGTAGCGCAATTTCAGCAAGCCGAATATATGCTAAGCCTTGAAGCCCAGGTTAAACGTTTCTATTTCGCTTACCTGGAGGCCCAGGCCGAATTGCGTTTAAGGGCTAATGCTGTTATTGACGCCGAGAGCGCAGTTAAACAATTAAAATACGCTTTTCAAAAAGGCGAAACAACTTTTCAGATTTACAACGAGCAACTTAACAGTTTATATAACCAAAACTCTTTTAAAGTACAGGCCGAATTAGCGACATTTACAGCCAAGACAAATTTGGAAGAATTGTTGGGTACTAAATTGGAAGACGTTAAGTAACATATGGAGATAGGCAACTTTTTTAATCTACTAAAAAAACACAGAAATATCATCATCATCGTTCCGTTGGTGTTTGTTATTGTCTCGTTCTTTCTTGTCAAAAACCTGCCCGATGTTTACAATTCGCACGCCGAAATTGCCACGGGTATTATTGATGCTTCGCGCCACCTTTTAGATAAGGATGCTACTGCCAATGTACAGGAGCAGCAGGTTGACCGTGAGTTTAGCAACCTGATAGCCATCATGAAGCTCAAAAAGTTGATCGATCAGGTTTCTTATTCCCTCATGATCCATGATCTGAGTGGAGGCACTCCTTTTCGTAAGCCCAGTAAAGAATTACTGGAGATGCGCCCTTTTGAAAAAGATGCCGCGCTATCAGTTCTTAAAACCAAGTTTGCCAAATTAGAACCTCTTTCCGTTTACGATAAAACCGAAAACAGCATTATAGAATTGCTCAGGTCGATGAAATACGATGAGCGTGGGATAATGAAAGACCTGGTTATAGCCCGCGATGAGAGCAGCGATTTTATTTCTGTTAGTTACGATTCCGAAAACCCGCAGCTTTCGGCTTTTTTGGTTAATACACTATGTAAGCAGTTTATTGATTATTACACCCAAAGTGTAAAGCAAAACGAATCGAACGCGGTAACTTTCCTCTCAAACTTATTAGACTCCAAACGTAAAGCGCTAAGCGAAAAAACCGGCGAGCTACAGCAGTATAAGATTCAGAATGGTGTATTGAACCTTGATGAACAGTCGAAAGCTATTTTTGGTCAGATCATGGTTTATAACGATAAAAAGTTGCAAGCCGATAAAGATGCCATATCATACCAGGGTGCTATCGACGCCATTGAAAGGAAATTCACACCCGATGATCGTAAATACGTTGAGGCTGTAACTAACAAATACAACCAGGCTATCATTGGTACGCAAGAGCAATTGCACATTTTGGAAGATCAGTATGTACGAAGCGGTTTCAACAACAAATACAAAGTTGAACTCGACTCGCTGCAAAACCAATTGGCCAACCAGATCAACCTCTCATCAGATAAATATATCAGCAATCCGCTGGTGGCCAAAGATGATCAGATCAAGCAAAAACTAACTCTTGAGGTATCGCGTGATCTGGCAAAATACAGCGTAAAATCAATTGATGGAGAACTGGCAAACCTTAACGCCAAATTCTCACGCCTGGTACCTTTTGATGCCAAGGTTAAAACGTATGATTTTGATATCGACATTGCCGGTAAAGAATACCTGGATGTATTGAACAAATACAACGAAACCAACTTGCGTTCAAATTTTTCGATAAAATTGATCCAGGTGGAGATTGCCGCACCGGATGTTGCCCAGCCATCTAAAAAGATGTTGCTCATTATCCTGAGTTTTGTGGGTAGCTTCTTTGTTTGTATTTTTTGGTTGTTTGTACTGTTTTATATTGATGATACCATCAAAAACCCAACCGAGCTGGTTAATAAAACCCAGCTTCCGTTATTGGGTTACCTGAACAAAATACAGGGCGAAACCCTTGATTTAAAGAAGCTTTGGGATGTTGAGCATCGCGATAAAATGAAAACCTTTAAAGAGTTACTACGCTCAATCAGGTTTGAAATTGACCAGGAGCTTCACGGCGAAAGAGTTTTGGCCATAACCAGTATCGAACCTACCGAAGGTAAAACGCTGTTGGCCATCAGCCTGGCTTACTCCTACTCCATGATCAATAAAAAGGTGTTGTTGATTGACGGTAACTTTAACCATCCAACCATCAGCAATACGGCGCAGCCCCAGGTTTATGTTGAAGACTTTTTTAAAAGTTCGGCATACGGGCAGGAGATCAGCAGCAGTAATACCACTATTTTGGGTAATCGCGGTAGTGATGTAACCCTGCTTGAAATTGGGGATGAAGCTTTTGCTAAAAACCGTTTCGACGAGCTAAGAACAAAATATGATGTGATCATTATTGATACAGCTCCTTTAACTGCGCTCAACAAATCAAAAGAGTGGATGCTGTTTAGCAACAAAACCATCGCGGTATTTGAGTCCAATAAAAAGATCAACAATATACAAAAGCAACATATAGCCTATTTAAAGGGACTTGAAGGCAAGTTTGCAGGCTGGGTGCTTAACAAAACTGATTATAACAATCAGCATAAATAAAAACGCCTGTGGTTTAAACGGTGCATTTTTTAATGCACCGGCTCACGTTAAATATATTTAAAATGAGATTCAACCCTCCTGAAATTGAAAAAGATCCGTTTGAGCATTTAACTCCTTTGCAAAAAAAAACGCGTAAGGCAACCATATGGTTCGCTTTTATCGGCGTTTTTGTGTGGGCTGTAAAAATCTTATTCCTGTAATTATACTAAGCAGTACTCATCTACTTTATGCGAATTGAACCAACAGGCGATACAAAACTTAAATCCAGCTTTTGGAAAGATCTGCTGGTGCAAAAGTTTTCGCATCCTTTTGTGTTACTGATTTTGTTGATCAGTTGCTTCGCTGTCAGCTTTTTAACTTACAAACTACAATTTATAGGCTTTGGCGCTGTACTGGTATTAACTATTGGTTTGCCTATAGTATTTGCCATAACCGTTTACCCTGAATTTGGTATTTGCGTACTTATCGTAGCATCCTTCTTTATCAGTTACGCATCCGAATTTGTGCCGGAAGAGGCACCGATAGGTTTGATAATGGACGTTACTACCTATTTACTTATCCTCGGCTTTTTTATAAAGCAACGAACTGAAAGGAATTGGACCTATTTTAAAAACCCTGTCAGTTATATGATATTGGTTTGGCTGAGTTTCAATTTGCTTGAGTTTGTGAACCCTGCCGCCGAATCGCGCCTGGCCTGGGTTTACACTGTGCGTGCATTCGGTTTCATTATGCTGATGTACTATGTTTTTGTGTACCAGATCCGCACCGTAAAATTTATCAAGACAATATTGAAGCTCTGGCTTTTTCTGGATGTACTGGCGGGTATATCGGCCTTTCAGCAAGAAAACTTTGGTTTTTTTCCATTCGAGCATAAGTATCTGTACTCCGACCCGCTACGGGTTAGCCTGCTGTTTATTAACGGGCACATGCGTAAGTTTGGCATTTTTTCAGATCCGGTTACGTTTTCATACAACATGGTTATCGGTGCTTTGATGTGTATTGTGTTTATGATGGGGAACCTCCCAACCAAAAAGAAAGTTATTTTGGGTTTTACCGCCGCCTTCTTTTTGTATGTGATGCTTTACTCGGGTACCAGGGCCGCTTATGTATTGATACCTGGCGCTTTATCCATGTTGGCGGTTATCAATTTTAATAAAAGGGTGCTGATCTCTACACTTATTGCAGGCGCAATGCTCGGCGTTTTGATTGTGATGCCGACCTCTAACCCACTTATTAAACGATTCCAAACGGCATTCAATCCTTCGGATGATCCATCATATAACGTACGTGCAGAGAATCAAAAGAAAATAAAGCCGTTCATTCTGTCGCATCCTATTGGCGGCGGTTTAGGCTCGGTAGGTGTTTGGGGGCGCCGCTTTTCACCAAATTCAATGCTGGCCAAATTCCCGCCGGATAGTGGTTACGTACGTGTTGCGGTAGAGATGGGTTGGTTAGGTTTGATCCTATTCTGTACTCACTTTTTCATCATACTTAAAACGGGGATCAACTTTTACTTCAGCGTGAAAAACCCCGAACTAAAAAATTACTGTTTGGCCATGGTGCTCATTCTTTTTGCCTTTAATATTGGCAACTTTCCGCAGCAGGCTATCGTTCAATACCCATCAAACATATTGTTTTACCTGGCCATATCTATAATGGTGGTTTGCAAGCGATTGGATGATCAGGAACAGGAAAAACTACAACAACAAAACACAGCCCAAGCTACAATAACTAACTAAGCCGATGTCGATAGTATCATCTATAAAATCAAACCCCAAGCTTAAAAAACTGGTGCATTGGATGCTGATCCCAACCGGGCAATCGCGCCCGCGGCTTTGGGTAAGGCTTATCCTGAACCGCTTTTTTCACCACCGGGGCAAAGGCAGCGTAGTTAGGTTTAATTCACGAATGGATCTGTTCCCTTTCAATAAATTTTCGTTAGGGGCTAAAAGCATTGTAGAAGATTTCGCGGTGATCAATAACGGCGTAGGCGATGTTTTTATTGGCGAAGGAACCGGCATTGGCATTGGTAACGTGGTAATAGGCCCGGTTAAAATAGGCAATTTCAGCATGACAGCCCAACATGTGGTAATATCCGGGTTGAACCATGGTTACCAGGACGTGAGTATTTCGCCTCGCCATCAAAAAGTAACCACCAAACAAATCACCATTGATGATAATGTTTGGATAGGTGCTAACTGTACCGTAACTGCCGGTGTGACAATCGGTAAGCACTCGGTAATTGGCGCCGGAAGTGTGGTTACACGTGATATCCCACCATACTCGGTAGCTGTAGGCAATCCAGCTAAAGTAATTAAACAGTATAATTTCACAACACAAACCTGGGAAAAAGCGTAAAAGCCAGCTATGAGTTTATTTAAAAAGTTAATAAACAAACACACGCTTTCATTGGCCACCAACGCGGTTTTGCCGGTGTTGGGCATGGTGATCCTATCGTTGCTTGCTCACCGGTTAAGTAAAGAGGCTTTTGGTAATTATGTATTCTTCCTGATCATTTTTACGCTGGCCGATACCTTCCGTACAGGTTTCCTGCAAACATCACTCATCAAATTTTACTCTGGCTCAACGCCCGAGCGGATGCACAATATTTCCGGCTCTACATGGTATTTGGGGGCTATCATCACTACTGCATTCGCTGTAGTTAACCTTTTGATCTATTTGGTTTATCCGGGTACCGATCCTGATATCGTGATCACCTTAAAATGGTTCAGCCTTATCTATTTCTGCACCCTCCCATCGGCAGTAAGCTTATGGATATTACAAGCCGAAGAACGCTTTGATAAGATGTTCATTTTGCAACTGATGAACCAGGGCGGCTTCCTGATTTTGGTGGTGATACTTGCTTTTATGGGGCGTTCCGATTTTAACACAACCATTTACTCGTACTTTGCGGCCAATCTGCTTAGCAGTATTATCTGCATTATAATAGGCTGGGCCAAGGTTAAAACCATCGCCGGTAAAAGCTGGGCTACCATTAAAGAGATGGCACATTTTGGTAAGTACAGTGTAGGTACATCCATAAGCTCCTATTTGCTACGTAGCTCGGATACGCTCATCGTAAAACCGATGTTTAGTCCGGATCTTTTAGCGGTTTATTATATCCCGCAAAGGTTGATGGAGATCTTCGAGATCCCGTTGAGGGCTTTTATCTCAACTGCGCTCCCCGCCATGTCGGCAGCGGTACAGCGTGACGATAAAAAGCATGTTACCTACATCATGAAAAAATATGCTGGCATGCTTACCATGGCGCTCACTCCTATCGCTATTATTTGTTTTGCAGCTGCTGATATCATTATCGGGATCATATTCGGTGCTAAATATTACCATTCAGATGCCGGTAACATCTTTCGCATTTTTATGTGCTATGTGATGCTATTGCCTATCGATAGGTTTTTTGGCATTACGCTGGATATCATAGGGAAACCGCAGCTGAACATGATCAAGGTGTTTATCATGCTAACAGTTAACGTTATCGGCGATTTTACGGGCATCTTTGTATTCCATAGCTTGTACGCTGTGGCAGTCGCTTCAATTTTCACCTTCTTCTCCGGTGCTATATTTGGCTACTGGGCACTTAAAAAACACCTGCAATTTAAAATATCCGACATTTTTGTTTTAGGCTATATCGAACTGAAAGAATTGATCGGTATTGTAATGCAAAAAATTAAAGGGAAACCGCTAACAGAATAACATACTACTACCTATGGAGCTTAAGAACCGGCATATCGTTATTTTCTCGCAAATGCAGTTTGATAGCCGACTCGAATCTACAAACTACACCATGGCCAAGCATTTGGCTAAGGATAACTACGTGTACTATGTTGATAGGCCGTACACCTGGAAGGATTATATTCAGTTTAAAGATACTCCAGGGTATAAGGCCCGTAAGCCACATTTTTTCTCGTCTACAGATAGTTTTATCCAAACGGAGATCCCTAATTTAAAGATCATCATTTCGCCGCCTGTACCATCCATTAACTCATTGCCCGAGGGTAAAATATACCGCGTGGCGCTAAAAGTTAACGAATGGATAGTAGCCAACAGGCTAAACAAGGTGATCAAAAACCTTGGCATTACCGATTATATTTTCATCAACTCTTACGCTTTTTACTATCCTACTATGCACCGGTTGCTTAAACTGCAACCATTATTAAAGGTGTACCATTGCGTTGATCCATTAATTGAAGAATACCAAACCCGCCACGGCCTGATCTCCGAAGATATTTTGGTGAAGGATATGGATATGGTGATCTGTACCAGTAAGGAGCTGAGCAATATTAAAGGCAAGCTTAACCCTAACTCCTACTTTGTACCCAATGCGGCCAACATCAGTCATAGCCAAAAGGCGCTTGATCCTTTGCTTCCTGAAGCAGAGATCCTTTCAGATGTTCAAAAACCTATCATAGGCTACTTCGGCAATATCGAACGCAGGATCGACTATGAGTTACTCATTAATTTATTAAAACAGAACCCAGATAAAAACTTTGTTTTTGTTGGCCCCGTAGATATAGATTATGAGAATAACCCGGCGTTTGATGCACCCAATATTTTCAAAAAAGGATCGGTACCATATGATCAGCTTCCGGCGGTATTAAAAGGTTTTGATGTGGCTATCATTCCGTTTAAAAAGGACGATGTAAGCAGCTCCATATTCCCGCTTAAGCTGTTTGAATATTTAGGCTCGGGCCGACCGGTTGTGATAAGCGATTTTAACGCTGATTTGGAGGAGTTTACAGGCGATACGGTACACATTTGCAAAAACGCGGATGAGTTCACTGCCGCCATTAACCTATCGTTAAATGACACGCCCTGGCTGCAACAAAAAAGATTAGCTGTGGCATCACAAAATACCTGGGAACACCGTATAACAGAAATAAAAAACCTGCTGGCAACAAATTTGAATAATAAGCAGAAAGGTTAATCAGCAAATAAAGCTGCCTTTTTACTAATAATTAACAAAACAGGGTTTTATCATCACAACGCATGGAAATCATTAAACTTTTGGCATCAATAGTGGCAATTGTACTTTTTATATACCTTGGGGTATATAGCTTGTACTTATTTGTGTTCTCGGTATTGGGGAAATTAATTCCCATTAAGCAACCTCCGGTAGCAACAAAGCTCAGTAATTTTATCCTTTACATCTGTGCTTATAAAGAAGATGAAATTATTTTAAACTCGGCCGCTGCTGCCCTCACTATCGATTACCCGAAAGATAAATTCCATGTTTGCGTAATTGCCGATTCGCTTAAACCTGAAACCATCGCCAAACTAAAAGAGATGCCTCTGCAAGTGGTGGAAGTTGTTTTTGAAACCAGCACTAAATCAAAAGCCCTGAATAAAGCTATTGAGAATACTGCCGCTGGCTTTGATGTAGCCGTTGTTTTTGATATTGATAACATTGCCGCGCCAGATTATCTGTACGAGTTAAACAATTACATGCAAGCCGGTAATAAAGTAGTGCAAGGCCATCGCGTAGCAAAAAACTCAAACACGCAGGTAGCAGTACTTGACGCTGTAAGTGAAGAGGTTAACAATCATATTTTCAGGAAATCGCAGCAGTTGTTCAAGTTTTCGGCAGCTATTATTGGTTCGGGAATGGCGCTGGAGTATCAACTATTCGTTAACGTAATGTCGAGGATTGATGCTGTTGGCGGCTTTGATAAAGAGATGGGCCTGCTCCTTACAAAGGATAAGATCCATGTTGCTTATGCCGAAAAAGCATACATCTACGACGAAAAAGTAAGTAACCCTGCCGTGTTCGAAAAGCAGCGCAAACGTTGGCTTTCGGCTCAATTTAACCTGCTTAAAAAATACGGAGCCACCGCCCCTGCCCAGTTTTTCCGCGGTAATTTTGATTATGTGAACGAGATCTATCAAATGGCTATCCTGCCTCGTGTACTGATGCTGGGTTTGATGCCGGTGATGCTGTTCATCTCATTTTTAACGCCGGGCATCGGTCCCGATTGGCATTTGTGGTTGTACGCTACCATTGCCTGCTATCTTGGTATTATTGTTGCCATACCAACATCGTTCTATAACGGAAAACTTTTAGAGGCCATGCTTAAGCTGCCCCTTATTTTTATTACCATGTTCCTGCTCCTGTTTAAATTGAAGGGTGCCAACAAAAAGTTTATCCACACACCGCATGATCACGCCGCTCAAGACACAGTGCCCGAGCAAGTGAAAGATCAGGCAAGTGTGTAATTGATAACAAACGGTAATAAAAATTAACAATCAACCCAACCAGCAATTAACAGCTAACGAAAATTACTTATGGATGCCCCTTTAAATACCGATGCAATAAACGCTTTAAATGATACAGCTGTAGCATATCCAAAAGAGAAAGCACTGATCCATTTAACCGCGACAGCAGCCGAACAGTTTCCAGATAAAATTGCCCTTAAGTTTCATGATAGGGTATTTACATATAAAGCTTTAAACGATGCCGCCAACAAACTTGCCGGTTACCTGGTAGATCAGGGCCTTAAACGCGGCGATGTTGCCGGTGTAGCGCTCGACCGCTCGCCCGAGATGGTGATCTCCCTGCTGGCAGTTATGAAAACCGGTGCAGCTTACGTCCCACTTGATCCCGATTACCCGAAGGACCGTATCGAGTTTATGCTGGAAGATTCATCGGCAAAAATTTTGATCACATCCGAAAAATATCATAACCACTTCGCAGCAAATGCTCAAGAGGTTTTAATTGAAGAGGCTTTACAGAAATTTCCCGATTATCCGGCCGTAGCACCCGAAAGCGGTGTTATTGGCGAAGATCTGGCCTATATACTTTATACATCGGGTTCTACAGGCAAACCTAAGGGTGTACAGATCCGCCATTTCAGCCTGATCAACTTTTTGTTAAGCTGTCAACAATCACGACCAGGTTTAACATCGGCAGATAAAGTACTTGCTGTAACAACCATATCATTCGATATCGCCGGCCTTGACCTGTATTTACCATTAATAACCGGTGCCGAATTATTACTTGCCGATTCGGCAACTGCTAAGGATGGTCGCGCGTTGCTTGATTTGGTAAAAGCCGAAAATGTATCTGTAATGCAGGCTACGCCTTTTACCTGGCGTATGATGCTGGCATCGGGCTGGGATAGCAAATTAGATTTAAAGGTTTATTGCGGCGGAGAGGCTTTCCCTAAAGATCTGGCTGCTCAATTATTGCCTAAAACCAGCGAGATCTGGAATTTGTACGGCCCTACCGAAACAACTATATATTCCACCATTAAACAAATTACCAACGAAGAAGACATTACCATCGGTACCCCTGTAGCTAATACCCAGATCTATATTGTAGATGAGCAAGGGAATAATTTAACCGATGGCTCTATCGGCGAGATTTTTATTGGCGGTGATGGTGTAGCTGTAGGTTATTTAAACCGCGAAGAATTATCAGCAGACCGCTTTGTAAAAGATACTTTTTCGGGAGTTGAAGGAGCCCGTGTGTACCGCACCGGCGATTTGGGCAAGATAAGACAAGATGGCGAGATAGTTTGCCTTGGCCGTATTGACCACCAGGTTAAGGTGCGTGGTTACCGTATCGAACTGGAAGAAATTGAGCAAAACCTGTTAAAGCAGGATAATGTTAAACAGGCCGTAGTTATAGCCCGTGAAGATACTCCCGGCATGCCGCGTTTGGTTGCTTACGTGATTACACCTGAAGTAAAAGAAGGCATCGACCTTAAAAACCAATTTGATGCATGGCAAAAAGGGTTGCTTGAAGTGCTACCCGAATACATGGTACCGGATGATTTTGTGGTGATGGAAGCTATCCCTATCACTCCAAACGGAAAGATAGACCGCAAAGCATTACCAAAACCCGATTACAACATTATTTACCGCGAAGGAGAGTTTGTTGAGCCGGGAACCGATAACGAGAAACTGGTTGCTAAGATCTGGCAACAAAACATGGGTATTGAGAAGATCAGTATCCTCGATAATTTCTTCGAACTGGGTGGCCGATCATTAGTTGCCGTGAAAATCATGGCTGCTATTGAGCAGGAAACAGGCAAACGTTTGCCATTGGCTACATTATTTGAGCATGCCACTATCCAAAAACTGGCTAAAAGGCTTGAAGGCGATGAGGTGATCAGCTGGGAATCGTTAGTACCTATTAAGCCAGATGGTAGCAAAATGCCTTTATATATTGTGCATGGTGCAGGCTTAAACGTATTGTTGTTTAACGCTCTTGCGATGAACATGGATACTGAGCAACCGGTTTACGGTTTACAAGCCCGCGGCCTTAACGGTATCGACGAGCCACTTGATGTAATGGAAGAAATAGCAGCCAATTACATTGCCGAAATTGTAGCTAAAAATCCCGAAGGCCCTTACGCCCTCGCAGGTTACTCTTTAGGTGGTATAATTGCTTACGAAATGGCTAATCAGCTAATTGCGGCTGGTAAAGAAGTGAAAATGGTAGCCATGTTTGATACTTATGCCGAGCGATCAAATATAAACGACAGTGCGGCTAAGAAAGCTGTTGGCAAAGCGGTACTAAGCACCAAAAAGCTATTGCACAGTTTTGTATTGTTGGCAGAAGACCCTAAACGCACCATCGAATACAAAGGCCTGATGCTTAAACGCCAGCTGATTAAAACCTACTGGAAGCTGTTTAAAAAAGGCGAAAAGAGAGAAGGTTTCTTTGCCTACGATAACGAGATTGATGAGGCAAGCGAAAAAGCATTACGTAACTACGTTTTAAAACCGCTTGATATTACCCTCGATTTGTTCCGCGCTAAAAAACGCACCTTTTACATGGAAGATTTTGAGTTTTTAGGCTGGACTCCTTTCGCTAAAAAAGGGGTTAACGTTCATGAGATTCCGGGCGAGCATAATACCATCTTTGCACCACCGAATGATAAAGAATTTGCTGATGTCCTGCAGAAGTGCCTTGATCGTGTAGCGGCAAAATAGCCAATATATTTTATTTAATATTTAGTTAAAGAAACAGTATAAACATGCCGGGCGTACTAAAACTTTAAGCTATATTTAGCTTAGAGCCGCCATGTTAACTATGGAGAAAACTACCGAAAAAGATGCTACCCCTAAAGGCAAAGCAAAAGTTTATTTCGCCAATTTAAATGGCGTAAGGGCTATTGCTGCCTTAATGGTGGTGATATCACATATCGAGCTGCATAAAGTTGATTTTCAGTTAACGCGAATCCCTTACATTAACATACTGAATTTTGGAAGGGCTGGCGTAACTATCTTCTTTTCACTAAGCGGTTTTTTGATCTCCTATTTACTGCTGGAAGAGAAACGCAATTTTTCGGCAGTAAACTTTAAGGATTTCTACATAAGGCGCATGCTTCGCATCTGGCCGCTGTATTTTTTGCTGGTTGCTATTGGTTTTTTTGTTTATCCCCGGCATGGTTCATCTACAGCGCTTTGGCTATCTGTATTTTTTTTACCCAACCTGGCATTTTGCCTCAGAATGCTACCTGACATATTCAACCCAATATGGTCGATAGGTACAGAAGAGCAGTTTTATATTTTTCATCCCCATTTTTTCAGGATAAAAAAAACTAAAAATATACTTTACGTCTTAGGTGCATTTATCCTTTTAATATGGTCGATACAATTGAGTATGCATCTGCTTAAACACACTGATATTATCTGGGAACTTTTTAGTCAGTTTTTTTACTACGCCAGGTTTGATAATATGATGATTGGTGCCGCGGTAGCCGTGCTATTTCATAATACAAAACATCCAACTTTTAAATTCAAGGCGCAAACATTATTCAATTGGTTGTTTAAACGTAATATCCAGGTGATACTTTATATTTTGCTTGTTGGCTATATATACGCCTACCTTCGTTACGACATTGGGCATGGCGATATACCATTGGCCATTCTTTCATCATTGGCTATAGTTAACCTTTGCCAATCTGATACAAGTATATTAACCATAAAAAGTAAAAAGCTCGATTACATAGGCCAGATCTCGTACGGCATTTACCTGCTGCATAAATATCCCTTGTTTTTAATACTGTACCTGGTACATACTTACATGCCGGGGGGTAATATACTGATTCAAAACGTAGTGATTTACGTAGCTACTATTTCATGCGCTATTGGGGTAGCTTCCCTCTCCTATTTTGGGTATGAAAAACCTTTCCTTAATATTAAAAAGCGTTTCCAAAAGATAACCCAGTAGGCTACCGCCTTAGTTACCGAGTTGAATGATAGAAGTAAAGTTATTGGCCCCTGTTTCAGGCTTGTATTCGTAATTGAACATATCACTGGCCCTGGTAATGATCATTAGGCCATAATGTTCGTTAAGGCCATTTATTACTTCGCGGTCAACATATTGCAGGTCAATATCCTCGGTGTAAAACTCCAGCTTATTGCTGCTTTTAAGCCGCCCTTTCAATGTGCCGAAATCATCGCCGTATACGGCTATCTCACTTTTGTCCAGCAACTCGACAGGGAGAGGCCATTTTAATAAGTCATGCCGGGTTTTTATTTGCAGGGGTAATCCTTTATCGAGTTTTTTCAGCAGGAGTTGATTGTTTTTTAAAGAAACCTCGATATGGGTAACATGATCGCTATGATGTTTAAGCGAGTTGGTAAGCAGTTCGATAAGGATAGTTCTGATCCTGAAACTCAGATCATCATCAATAAACCGCGCTGCTATACTTTTAATATAGTCGGTAATTTGAAGGGTTAATGGATAGATCCCTTCGGTTTCGTTATTAAAAATAAACTTTTTCAAGGTTATAAATGGTTTATGCCCCGTTTAACGCCTGCTGTGCTGATGCATAGATCTTGAATACCTTATCTAATCGAACAAGTTGAAAAAGCGATTTGATATCTTTATTTAACCCCACTACTGCTATATCCGCCCCTTTATTCATAGCATGTTTCAGGGCCGATACCAAAGCGCCTAAAAAAGAACTATCAACATATATTATCTGTTCAAAATTAACAATGATATACTTGTTACCATTGTCAACTAAAGTTAGCAATTCTGTTTTAAACTGTTCCGCCAAAGCCATATTTCCTTCTTTTATTTGTACGGTAGCCTGCAATGCCCCCTCAAGCGGATTGGTTTGTAATATCATTTAACTGTTTTTTTGAATAAATATTAAACTGCAATCATCAATTTGCTCCTGGGCTTTTTTATTTAAAAACCCATTATCCTTCATATCCTGAAATGAATCTGCTCTACCCAGGTATTGGGTCACTTCATTTTCAAACTCTTTCAAATCCGTTTTTTTACCCCTTGGTGTTTCCTTATCTATCATGCCATCGGTTACCATCAACAACTGATCATGCGGTTGCATGGTAAATACATGCTCATCAAAGCCCCCATCTTTACTAACCCCCAATAATAAACCCGCTGAACTTACTTTGTTAAGTGAACATTCGGCTTTGTTATAATATAACAAAGGCAAATCGCCTGCCCCTGTGTAACTGATAGTATGAGTTTCGGCATTGATCATGATAAGCGAAAGTGTTGACAGTAACCCGCTCACCACAGGATCAAGATAAATTACAGAGTTGATCTTTTGCATGATGCTTTTGGTTGAAAGGTCGCCTTCTGAAGTACACAATCTTACCGCCGCCCGAATATAGCTTAGGTACCCGAACGAGAAGAACCAGGCCCCCCACTTTTTACCCATCACATCGCCAAGAATAATAAAGGTGTATTTGTTCTCGATGGTGATCAGGTCGATAAAATCCCCTCCAGGGTAATTTTGGTATGAGCGGTGCCAGAAATGGATATCAAAGCCATCAACCGCCGGCGCATCCTGCGGAATTGAATATAGATTGAGCGCCATTGCCGCGCTGCTTAGTTCCTGTATAGTACGCTGGTGCCGTTCGCGGATACTGTTTAAAAAATTATTGATCTTGGAAAGCACAAAGGCTATCGGGGTATCTTTGATAATATAATCTATCACTTCCATGTTCATGCCCCTCTGCATATGGTCATGATCGGCAATAGAAGTTAAGAACATGAAAGGGATGTTCCGGTATTCGGGGATAGCCATTAAGCTTTGCCTGAAAGCGAAGCCATCAATATCGGGCATCTGGTAATCAGACAGGATCAAATCTGGAATATCATTTTTCAGATGCTCCATCGCATCAGGTACATTACCTGCCTTAAGGCATTCAAAACCATCTTTCTCCAAAGCCTGGCCAATGATCTTCAAAATAAGCGGACTATCATCAACCAATAATATTTTCTTTGATTTCGGCATAAAATATCAGGATCAGGAATTGGCTTTTTTTATTGTGGCGTTTAAAAACAAATATACGCCTGTTAACAGTATTATTACGGATATAACATCCATTAAAGTTATACCATCATCTTTAGAAAAGTAAAAAATCGTGAACATTTCAAAGTATGGTGGCGCCGGCATAATGATCATGGCCAGCCCCAATACCGCCATGGTAACCGAAATTGCTATCAAAACTATTCGCTTTGCTTTTTCCCGTAGCAAATATCTTTTAGATCGTCTGCTATCTACCTGGTGCTGAGTTAGCAGCATTTCGAGGTTGGTTACAATATCCAGCCTGTCGAGGTTATTATCGAGTTCTTTAAAAGCGTCGAAATTTTGGAGCGAAGGAGCGGCTTCCATAGCGGTATTTATTTTAAGCTGCGCGGCCTTAATATGCTCTTTATCAATATTGCCACTTTGCAACAATGATATCAGTTCATTAACCTTCGCATCAAGTACCGAATTATGGTTGTTTACTTCTTCACTCTTCACAGGAATTTATTGATGTATTGTAGTTAACTTTTGCTGATATTCGTCGTAAAAAGGCAATATCGATATATAACCACAATATAGATGAAAAAAGTATCTGTAGTTACAGTAAATTTTAATCAACCTGCCGTTACCGAAGAACTGTTATCATCTATCGAAAAAACGAACATCTACACCAACCTCGAGGTAATTGTTGTTGATAATGCCAGCAAGGCTAATCCCGTACCCGATTGGATAGCGAAATACCCCGGTATTATTTTTATACGTTCGGAGGTAAACCTTGGGTTCGCCGGAGGTAACAACTTGGGCCTGCAATCGGCAACCGGCGATTATATTTTTATGGTGAACAACGACACCGAATTTACTCCGGGATTAGTTGAAACACTGGTTAACGTACTGGATAACAACGATGCAGTGGGGATGATCTCGCCCAAGATCAACTACTTTATTGATAAAGGGCTGATCCAATACGCGGGTTATACACCCATGAACTATTATACAGCCCGCAATAGCTGCATAGGCCTAAAACAAAAAGACGAAGGACAGTTTGATCATATCACCGCTCCTACCGCTTATTGTCACGGTGCAGCTATGATGATCAGAAAAGAGGCGATTGAAAAAGCCGGCATGATGAACGAGAACTTCTTTTTATACTACGAAGAGGTTGATTGGTGCGAGCACATCATCCGCGCCGGGTTTAAGGCCTGGATTTGTACCGAAGCGTTGATCTACCACAAAGAATCGGTTTCGGTTGGCAAAAAAAGTAGGCTGAAGGAATACTTTATGAACCGCAACCGCATCCTGTTTATCCGCCGGAACGCGCCGTTGTTTAAAAAGATCTTCTTTTATTTTTACTTCCTGTTATTGGTGGTGCCACGCAACCTGGTTAGCTACATTAAAGACAAACAATACGATTTTATCCCGATGCTTTTAAAAGCCGTTTGGTGGAACTTTACCCACTCAAAAAACAGCAGCGACCTGGGATACCCTATTAAAACTATAGCATGAAAATACTTTTATTTGTTAGCCTTTTTATTGTTTTTTACACGTTTGCCGGGTACGGGATTTTCCTGTATATCCTGATCAAAATAAAACGTGCCGTTAAAGGCCGTAAGCCTGAGGTTGCCGAAGATGCAGATCTTTTGCCATCATGCACCCTCATTGTTGCGGCTTATAACGAAGAGTATTTTATGGAGCAAAAAATTCAGAATACGCTTCAACTTAACTATCCCGCAGGCAAACTGAAATTGCTTTTTGTTACCGATGGCTCATCAGATAAAACGCCGGAGATCATCGCACGCTATCCGCAGATCCAGTTATTACACAAGCCCGAGCGCGCCGGTAAAATAGCGGCAGTTCACCGTGCTATGGAATATGTTGATACCGATGCCGTGGTGTTTACCGATGCCAATACCTTTTTAAATAAAGACGCGCTCATCAAAATTTGTCGCCAATACAGCGATGCCACCGTTGGGGCTGTAGCTGGTGAAAAACGCGTACATTTTGATGAAAATGCAGATGCCAGTGCCGCGGGCGAGGGCTTTTACTGGAAATACGAATCAGCATTAAAAAAATGGGATTCGGAACTGTACTCGGTAGTGGGTGCCGCCGGTGAGTTGTTTAGTGTTCGCCGCTCATTATACCAACCTGTTGAGGCCGATACGGTATTAGATGATTTTATGATCTCGATGCTGATAGCGGCCAAAGGTTACCGCATTATTTACGAACCGGATGCTTATGCTACGGAAACCGCATCAGAGAACGTATCGGAAGAGTTAAAACGTAAGATCAGGATAGCAGCTGGAGGTATACAATCTATATTAAGGCTTAAAAAACTGTTTAATCCATTCCCTTATCCTGTGCTTTCATTTCAATATGTTAGTCACCGGGTATTACGGTGGACGATAACGCCATTCCTGCTTACACTATCATTAATTTTAACCGTTGTGCTTGCCATAAAACCTGGCGAAACAGCCATGCAATTACTGTTATTGGCACAGGTATTGTTTTATTTGCTGGCATTGCTTGGCCTCATTATGGAAAAACGACAACTGCGCATAAAAGTGCTCTTTATACCTTACTATTTTTGTGTGATGAACTATGCGGTGTTGGCCGGCATCATCCGTTATTTTGGCAAAAAGCAAAGCGCGGTTTGGGAAAAAGTGCAGCGTAAACAATAAAGCATTGATTATAAGAAAAATACAAGGCCATTTATTTAATTTATTCCTGTAGCGAATAAGTTAAACTGTTCAAAACATTCGGGATAAATGGTGTAACATTAAAAAATCATTATCTTCAACTGCTTTTTTTATTACCTGCAAACTAATTGAAAAGTATATATCAGACCGCCTAACCACGGTCGAACCTTATTGATATTGATGAATATTGAGCCTGGAACCATAGCTATTACTGGGGAGGATCCTACCCTATATGTGTATGATCTGTTTGATCGGCAGCGGATAAAATTACCCGCTGCGGTTGCCGTTGTGCACAATGGTCAGCAGTTAACCTATGCCGAATTATACCAAAAAGCCGATAACCTGGCTTCGGCTTTATTGGCAGCCTACCCAACTGATAAAATTATTGGTGTTAGCACAACGCGTGGTATTGAAACCATTATTGGCGTTGTTGCTATATTCAAAGCCGGAAAAGGCTACCTGCCACTTGACCCTGAATATCCGAAAGACCGTTTAGAGACTATCATTAATGATTCGGGTATTAAAGTTTGTTTAGCATCAGAAAGCAAAAAGCATTTATTTGATGGCCTGCCAATTACTGTGCTTCCATCGGATATAATTCATGATGTTGATGCTAAATCAATTTCTGCTGATTGGCAGCCAGATATCGCTTATGTGCTTTATACATCAGGATCAACCGGTACGCCTAAAGGTGTATCAATGGGCAACGCGGCATTGGTAAACCTGCTGTTATGGCAGGAAGAAAATTCGATATCTGCACCGGGCATCAACACCTTACAATTTGCTCCTTTAACATTCGATGTTTCTTTCCAGGAGATCTTTGCCACGTTAGGTACGGGCGGCACACTGTTTTTGGTTGATGAAGAATTACGCATCGATCCGGTTAAGCTGCTCCAATATATTGATACGCACAGCATTCACCGTATATTTTTGCCGTTTGTGGTATTGCAGTACCTTACCGAGGCTGCTATTGCCAACAACCATATCCCGGCATCCCTAAAAGAGGTAATGACAGCCGGCGAACAACTAAAAATTACGCCGCAGGTAGCCAGCTTTTTTAAAGCCTTGCCTGGCGCTGTTTTGTTCAACCAATATGGCCCTACGGAAACACACGTAATTACCGAACTAAAATTAGAAGGTGATGCATCGCTATGGCCGGGCTTACCAACCATAGGTATAGCCATCAGCAATACGGATATCATTTTGCTTGATGAAAACCTGAAAAGGGTTGCAGAAGGCGAAACCGGCGAGCTTTGTGCATCGGGTATCTGTTTGGCCAATGGCTATTTGAATAAGCCCGAGCTTACTGCCGAAAAATTTATCGACTGGACAGAAAACGAAAAAACCATCCGCGTTTACCGCACCGGCGACCTGGCCCGCTACCTCCCCGATGGTAATATCGAATACCTTGGCCGTAGGGATACACAGGTAAAAATCCGAGGTAACCGGGTTGAGATAGGCGAAATTGAAGTGCTTATTAGCCAACTTGATAATATTAAACAAGCCGTAGTAACCGCACCAGAAGATGCAGCGGGACAAAAACGTTTGGTTGCCTACATGGTATCGGCCAGTGATGAAGAGAATACAGAGGCCGTTCGCAAAACACTTGAAGAGCACCTCCCCGATTACATGTTGCCCTCGGCCTACGTGTGGTTAAAGGAATTACCTAAAACCACCAGCGGCAAAGTTGATAGGAAAGCGCTACCCAAACCGGATATTAAACGCCCGGAATTGGATGTGCTTTATAAAGCGCCATCAACCCCAACTGAAAAAAATATAGCGGCAGTTTTAATCGATTTGCTTCAGTTTGATAAGGTTGGTGTTAACGATAACTTTTTTCAATTAGGCGGTAATTCGCTGCTGGCATTAAAAACAGTTGCGCTATTAAAGCAACGGTTTGGCTATGAAGTGCCTATTACCAAACTATACCAATACCCAACTATTACAGGGATTGCAAACCTGATAAGCGGAGTTGGTAAACAAACATTCGCTTCGGCGAAAAAAACAAAAAATAACGGCACTAATAACGATGTTGCTATTATTGGTATGGCGGGCCGTTTCCCCGGTGCTGATACCATTGAGCAATTTTGGCAATTGCTTGCCGAAGGCCGTGAAGGCACCAGCTTTTTCAGTACAGAAGAACTGGATAAATATGTACCGATTAGCGAGAAAACCAACCCGGCCTATGTGAAAGCCAGGGGCATTATTAATGGCGCCGATGAGTTTGATGCCGGATTTTTTGGCTTCACGCCGCGTATGGCCGAACTGATGGATCCGCAGCAACGTGTGTTTTTAGAAATTGCCTGGGAAGCTTTAGAAAAAACGGGCTATCTCCCTCAAAAATATAATGGCTCGGTCGGCGTTTTTGCCGGCTGCGGCTACAATACCTATTATAACAACAACGTACTCACCAACCCGGCTATTGTTGAAACTACTGGCCATTTCCAGGTTCGTACCCTTAACGAAAAGGACTACATAGCTACCCGCACTGCCTATCAGCTTAACCTGAAAGGCCCGGCAGTAGCAGTTTACTCTGCCTGTTCCACTTCATTATTGGCCATTACACAGGCTGTAAGCAGCCTTCGCAGCGGCCAATGTGATGTAGCGTTGGCTGGCGCGGCTTCCATAACCTCACCTATAAAAAGCGGTCATGTTTACGAGGAAGGCTCGATCATGAGTATCGATGGGCATTGCCGCCCTTTTGATTCCGAGGCTTCGGGTACTGTTTTTAGTGATGGTGCAGGTGTGGTTTTATTAAAAAGTTTAGAAGATGCCGAACGCGATGGAGATACCATTTACGCGGTAATTAAAGGCATTGGTATAAATAATGATGGTGCCGAAAAAGGCAGCTTTGGCGGCCCGAACGCGCAAGGCCAGGCCGGAGCGATTGCTATGGCTATTGCCGATGCGGATATCGATCCATCAACCATCAATTATGTAGAAGCTCATGGCACCGCCACCCCTATTGGCGATCCTATTGAAATTGAAGGCCTTAACCTGGCTTTTGGCCAGCAGGACAAAAAACAATATTGCGCTATTGGCTCGGTAAAAAGCAATTTTGGTCACCTCACAGCGGCTTCGGGCGTTGCGGGATTGATCAAAACAGTGTTAGGCATGCAGCACGGTAAAATCCCGGCTTCGTTGTTCTTTAAACAGATCAACCCTAATATTGATATTGCTAATAGTCCATTCTTTGTAAACGCCCAACTGAGTGATTGGAATGCAGATACTAAACGCGCCGGGATCAGTTCATTTGGTGTGGGCGGAACCAACGTGCATATCATAGTTGATGAATACAAAACTCCGATAGCGGAACAACCGGGCGTTGATAAGCCGCTTAAGCTGATCAGTTGGTCGGCCAAAACAGAGAGTAGTTTAAATAACTACGCCAAAAAGCTTGCCGGTTTTATTGGCGAGAATAAAGCCGTCGACATTAATGGTGTTGCCTATACCCTGCAAACTACAAGGCCCGGATTTAGCTACAGGCGTTTTGCAATTGCAGCTGATGTAGAAGATTTACTTACCAAGCTAAACTCGCCCGAAACTGATCCATCAGCAACCAAAAAACTAAGTGACATCCCTGCCGAAGTAGTGTTTATGTTCCCCGGTCAAGGATCGCAATATGTTGATATGGGTCACGAGCTATATCAGCAAGAACCTGTTTTCGCAGATGCTGTAAACGAGTGTATCGCTCTTTTACAAAACACGGCACACGCCGGTTTGCTCGATATTATTTTCCCGAATACTGCCGATACTCAATCTGCAGAAAAAATAAAAAACACTTTATATACGCAGCCTGCCCTGTTTATATTGGAGTATGCCATGGCTAAGCTTTGGATAAGCAAAGGCATCCAGCCATCCGTTTTGATGGGCCACAGCATTGGCGAGTTTGTAGCGGCGCATTTGGCAGGTGTTTTCAACCTTCAGGATGCTTTAACGCTGATATCGGAACGCGCCCGTTTGGTAAGCAGTGTAACCCGTGGCCAAATGCTATCAGTGCGCCTCGAGGAAAGTAAATTAATAGAGATTTTACCTGCAACGCTTTCCATAGCCGCAGTAAACAGCCGCAAATTATGTGTTGTTGCCGGGCCGGAAAATAAAATTACCGCTTTTGCCGATGTACTTGCAGAAAAAGGCATCCCGGCAAGGTTGCTGCTAACCAGTCACGCGTTCCATTCATTAATGATGGATGATGTGGTTGAACCTTTTAAAACAGTGGTTAAATCGGTAAAACTTAACCCGCCGGTAAAACCTTTGGTATCAACTGTAACGGGCACCTGGCTAAGCGAAGCCGAAGCAACTGATCCAAACTATTGGGCGCTACACTTGCGCAAAACGGTACGCTTCGCGGCAGCATTGGATACTGTATTGGAAGACGAAGGCCGCCTACTGCTTGAAAGCGGCCCCGGTAATATACTTGCAACACTTGCACGCCAGCATACAGCAGGTAAAACTATTCCGGTTATAAGCGGTTTTGAAAAGAGCGAAACATTGTCCGAGTACCACAGCTTGTTAAAAGCTCTCGGCCAACTTTGGCTAAACGGTATCGAAGCTGATTGTAAAGCAACTTATTTGGGCCAAAACCGTAAAAGGATCGATATCCCAACCTACGCTTTCGATTATAAGCGATATTGGCTTGAGCCTGCCGTAACCATAAACATGGTTTCGGAAACCTTAACACAACAACAAACTGAAACTACTATAACTACGCAAATTGTACCGATGAGGAAGGATATTTTAATTGATAAGCTGAAAGAAGTATTTGAAGATGCCGCCGGTATTGAAATTGATATGGCTGCCACAGGCCTTAGCTTTATTGAAATCGGTTTTGATTCGTTATCACTAACCCAGATAGCTACCAACCTGAAAAAGATCTTCAACGTGCCTATCACTTTCAGAAAATTATTTGAAGAATATAATAGCCTCGAACTGTTGGCTGCTTACCTTGATACGCAGCTACCTGCCGATGCTTTCCAGCCACAGGTTGCCCCGGCGGTAAACCCGGCTTATCAGCACCAGCAAAACCCGGTTCCTGCTCCTGCGGCGCAACCGTTCCAGGCACAACAGTTTACGCCTCAATTTTCAGGCGGCCAGGGTAATAATGATATTGCCATCAGCCTGATATCGCAGCAATTACAACTGTTAGCCAGCCAATTAACCTTAATACAAGGTAATAATGTGGCCCCTGCTTCTGTTTCAGCCCCGGTTCAACAAACTTACAATGCCCCTGCTCCTGCAGCTACTCCTGCCGCTCCAGCTAAATCGCTGTTATCATTAATAGCCGATTTTACACCCGAAGAACAGGTTGAGTTAAAAAAACCTTTCGGCGCTACAGCCCGCATTGAAAAACAGGTGCAGGGTTTAGATACTAAACAACAGGCCTTTTTAAAAGACCTTACCGAAAAATATAACGCCAAAACCAAAGGCAGCAAAGCGCAAACCCAAATGGACAGGCCTTACATGGCCGACCCACGAGTTGTAAGCGGTTTCCGTCCTTTAACCAAAGAGGTTGTTTACCCTTTGATCGTCAATAAATCAAAAGGTAGCCGGGTTTGGGATATCGACGGCAACGAATATATCGACGCGCTGAACGGTTTCGGCTCAAACTTTTTAGGCTATCAAACCGATCTGCTTAAAAAAGCGGTGCTTGATCAGGTTGAAAAAGGCTACGAAATTGGCCCACAGCATGAGCTTGCCGGTGAAGTAGCCAAACTGATCTGCGAGTTCACCAATTTTGACCGTGCCGCGTTGTGTAACACAGGTTCGGAAGCTGTATTGGGCGCTATGCGTATTGCCCGTACTGTAACGGGGCGCTCAATTATTGTAGCCTTTAATGGCTCGTACCATGGTATTAATGATGAGGTTATCGTTCGCGGTACCAGGAAATTAAAAACAGTTCCCGCCGCTCCGGGTATTATGCCTGAAGTGGTTCAGAATATGCTGATCCTTGATTACGGCACTGAAGAATCGTTAAGGATCATCGCCGAGCGCGCCCACGAAATTGCGGCCGTATTGGTTGAGCCGGTACAAAGCCGCAGGCCAGATTTCCGCCCGGTTGAATTTTTAAAACGCGTGCGCGAAATTACCCGCCAGTCTGAAACGGTATTAATCTTTGATGAGGTAATTACCGGCTTCAGAATGCACCCAGGTGGCGCACAGGCGCTCTTTGGCATCAAAGCCGATTTGGGCACTTATGGTAAAGTAATTGGCGGTGGTATGCCTATTGGCGCTATTGCAGGTATTAGCAAATATATGGACGCACTTGATGGCGGTACATGGCAATATGGTGATGATTCATCGCCGCAGGCTGGTGTAACCTATTTTGCAGGCACATTTGTACGCCATCCTTTAGCGCTGGCTACCGGCAAAGCTTCTTTACTTTACATGAAAGAAAAAGGCCCTGCACTGCAGGAAGGTTTGAATAATCTTACCCTGCGTTTGGCCGATGCCTTGAATGCTATTTGCGAAAAAGAAGGTTTGCCATTGCATATCCCATCATTCGGCTCGTTGTGGAAGATTAAGTTTGACTATGAATTGGCCTACGGCGAGTTATTATTCACCTTAATGCGCCTGAAAGGCATCCACATTTGGGATCTGTTCCCTTGCTTTGTTACGGCCGCGCATACCGAAGAGGATATCGACCAGATCATTGCTAAATTTAGCGAAAGCGTGTACGAACTGATTGAGGCTGGCATTATGCCAACTAACCGACCAGCGCCGGTTGAACCTGAGCCTGTAAAGAACGGCTTACCAACCGAGCCACCTGTGCCGGGTGCTAAATTAGGTCGTGATAAGGATGGTAACCCCGGTTGGTTTATCAACGACGCGGAGAATCCAGGCAAATTTTTACAGGTAAAGATCAGCAACAACTAATTTTGACCACTACTACTACCACATACGATACTATCCCGGTTGAATTTGACCCCTTTGCCGGGCCGGAGCTTTTGGCTGTAGCCCCTTCAACCGAGCCGCAGCTGGAGATCTGGGCATCGTGCCTTATTGGTGGCGATGAAGCTAACTGTGCCTATAACGAATCGTTTTCGCTACAGCTTACAGGGCAGCTTAATAAGGATGCCATGTTACTGGCTTTGCAGGAAATTACCAATATGCATCAGGCCTTGCGTATGGCCTTTAGTGCAGATGGTAAATCCATTTGTGTTTATAAAGACCTGCCACTCGATTTTAGCTTCGCGGATGTAGCTTCACGTACCGACGCCGAAAAGCAGGCTTTTATTACCGAGCAAAATAACCAAAATGCTTTTACGCCTTTTAACCTGGTAAACGGCCCGTTGTTTAAAGTGCAGTTGATCAAACTTGCCGAAGCAGAATATCGCTTAACTTTTATAGCACACCATATTGTTTGCGACGGCTGGTCGATAGGCATTATGATGCAGGACCTGAGTAAGCTTTATTCGGCTTATACCAAAGGTGAAGACCTAACGCTTCCATCTGCTCCTTCCTTTATTGATTATTCAAATGAACAGACCTTATTTACTGGCAATAAGGAGTTTAAAGATATTGAACAATACTGGCTCAACGAGTTTAAGGGCAGTAATTATTTGATGGATCTGCCCGCAGATCTGCCCCGCCCAGCCGTGCGCACCTATAGAAGTCACCGGCTTGATTTGGGGCTTGACAAGCAACTGGTAGGTCAGATCAAGCAATTGGGCAAAGCCAACGGCAGCAGCTTTGTAACTACACTACTGGCAGCATTCGAAGTATTTTTACAGCGCTCAACTGGTCAGGATGAGATCATATTAGGCTTGCCTGCAGCCGGGCAATCGGCTACCGGTAATTACCGTTTAGTAGGCCATTGCGTTAACCTGTTGGCATTACGAAGCGCGCCTAAATCTGCCCAATCATTCAAAAGCTATTTAAAGCAACGTACCACCGCTATTTTAGATGCTTACGATCATCAGCAATATACGTTTGGCGAGTTGTTAAAAAAGCTGGCTATCCCCCGCGATGCATCTCGCGTGCCTTTGGTACCGGTGATGTTTAACATTGATATGGGGATGGATGATGATGTTGATTTTTACGGATTAAAGCATCACCTAACCAGCAATCCGCGTGAGTATGAAAGCTTTGAGATCTTTGTAAACATCTCCGGTCGGGACGAAGCATTAGTACTCGAGTGGTCATACAACACGCAGTTATTCAGCGAAAAATGCATCCATCACTTAATGGATGAGTTTGAGTTTTTACTGGCCGAGCTGGTAAAAGACCCTGAAGTACTAATTGGCAATATCCCAACGGCTAACCGCGCCTCATTAGTTGAACAGCTAAAAAGCTGGAACAATACTACTGTTGCTTATCCGAAGGATAAAGCCCTGCATCAACTCATCAACTGGCAAAGCGATGCTGTAGCTGTAAAATTTGCAGATCATAGCCTTACCTACCTGCAATTGCACGAAAGCAGCAACCGCTTAGCGGCCCTGCTAATTGATAAAGGCGTTAAAAAAGGTGATAAGGTAGCTTTCGCGATGGATCGCTCAGCAGAAATGTTGGTGGTTATCCTGGGCATTATGAAAGCTGGCGGCATTTACATCCCGCTCGATCCACAGTTCCCATTAGGCAGGATCAATTATATGCTCAGCGATTCGAAGGCTGTAGTATTACTGTCATCGGCAAAATATAAAGGGCATTATGAATCTGAAGCTATCGAAATAGTAGTTGAGGATGAATGGCCTAACCTATCCAACTATCCGGCAACGGAACCAACGGTTGAGTTTACAGGGAATGATCTGGTTTATATCCTTTATACATCCGGTTCTACCGGGATGCCTAAAGGCGTACAGATCAGCCATCATAGTTTGGTGAACTTCCTGTACAGCATGCAGAAACAACCAGGCATGGCGGCCAATGACAAACTGCTTGCAGTTACCACCATCAGTTTTGATATTGCCGGGCTTGAACTATTTTTGCCCTTGCTTAGTGGAGCACAGGTTGTTATTGCCGATACCAATACAGCCAAAGACGGTCGCGCGTTGTTGGATATCATCCGCAGTGAAAAAATAACTACCGTACAAGCCACGCCGTACACCTGGCGTATTATGCTTGAAGCTGGCTGGGACGAAAGCACACCGATAAAAGTAATTTGCGGTGGTGAAGCTTTACCAAAAGAACTGGCCGAAAGGATACTGGGCAAAGCATCATCCTTATGGAATGTTTACGGCCCAACGGAAACCACTATCTGGTCGACCATTAAACAAATCAAGGCCGATGACACGGCTATAACCATAGGCCGCCCGATAGATAATACCTCCATCTATATTTTAGATAAAAACCTTAATCCGCTCGATACCGGCACAATAGGTGAAATTTTTATTGGTGGAGACGGACTGGCGGCAGGCTATCTGAACCAACCCGAACTTACTGCTGAGAAATTCATCGCCGATCCGTTTTCGGGTAATCCGGGCGATAAAATGTACCGCACCGGAGATTTGGGCAGGTATATGGAGGATGGCGAAATTGAATGCCTCGGTCGTGCCGATGCACAGATCAAGATCCGCGGTTACCGCATTGAAACCGGGGAGATTGAATATCACCTCATCAATCAGGCCAATGTAAAACAGGCGGTAGTAGTAGCTCAGCCCGATAAAAAAGGGATCAATAAACTGGTAGCTTATATCACCATAAATGATGATCACCTGGCCGAAGATGAGATAGTTCGTCAGAAAAACTGGCGCTCATCCCTCAAAAACTCGCTGCCCGATTATATGGTACCCGATGATTTTATCGTGATACCAACTATACCACTTACCCCTAATGGCAAGGTGGATAAGAAGGCGCTCATCCAAACATCAACACAAGTTGTAGAACAAGTTCAGATGTACGTAGCACCACGAACCGACGTAGAAAAACTGGTTGCCGACATTTGGAAGGAGTTTTTGGAGATCGAAAAAGTAGGTGTATATGATAACTTTTTCGAGCTTGGAGGTCACTCGCTGATAGCAGTACAGGTAATGGCCCGCATTGAAAAGATTACAGGCAAACGTTTACCATTGGCAGCGTTATTTGAAAACTCGACAGTTGAAAAACTATCATTAATGCTCGAGTTGGATGGCAAATCAATCGTCTGGGATTCGTTAGTGCCCATAAAACCTAATGGCAACAAAATGCCTTTGTATATTGTGCATGGTGCAGGCCTTAACGTTTTATTATTTAACGCGCTTGCCATTAATATGGATCCTGACCAGCCAGTTTACGGCCTACAGGCTAAGGGGCTCGACGGCATTGACGAACCACTAAGTGAGATCAAAGATATCGCGGCGCATTATATAAGCGCCATACAGGCTCAAAACCCAACCGGACCATATGCATTGGCGGGCTACTCCTTTGGCGGCATTATAGCCTGGGAAATGGCCGTGCAGCTACAAGCACAAGGCAAGCAGGTAAAAATGCTGGCCATGTTTGATACGTATGCTTATCGCTCTCCTTTCTTCGATCCCTGGCTTACTATGCAAACCAAAAGGGCTAAGTTTTTTATGCGTAAGCTTAAATACAACTTACTTACCCCCGAAGGTTTATCGCAAAGCTTTACCGAAAAAAGCAAGAGTATTAAGCGACACGCTACAAGGATGTTATGGAAATTAACTAATGACGATCAGCAGGAAGGTTTCTTTGGGTATTCGAACAAGATAGATGAGATGAATGTGGTAGCCGAGCGTCGTTATCAGTTAAAACCTCAAAACTTCGCCATCGAATTGTTCAGGGCCAATACGCATACTTTTTATATGGACGACTTTGAATTTCTGGGCTGGAAACCGTATGCTTTGAAAGGCATCAACGTACACCCTATCCCCGGCGAACATAATTCGATATTCAAAGCACCTAACGATAAGATATTTGCCCGTATTTTACAGCAATGCCTTGATCAATCGGCAAAAAAATAATGATGGGCGAGATCTCCGTAGATATCCGGTATATTGATGCTGTTAAGTGGCAGCAAGATACCGGGTGTTCTTTTAGCTTAACAAGTGATATTGATGTGTGGCGGATCGATATCGAAGCTAACCTCCCCTTAATCCCCCGTTTCCTACCTCTACTCGAACCCGACGAAATAAAACGTGCAGGGCGCTACTACCAGGAAAAAGACCGGCAACGGTTCATTGTGAGTCGCGCAGTGTTAAGGATCATTTTAAGCCGATATATGCATCAAGCTGCTACGGATATCCGTTTTGGCATCGGTCCAAACAAGAAACCTTTTTTAGCAAATTTTAGCGGAGAGATCAGCTATAACATCTCCCACTCTGATAAATGGGCATTGATAGCCGTTTCAAAAACTACAGTTGGTGTAGATACCGAAAAAATAGATCCGACATTCGCATATGCTGATATCCTGCCGGATCATTTCAGCAAAGAAGAGATATCCTACGTTGAACAGCAGCAATCTCACCAACGCTTTTGCCTGTTATGGACACGTAAGGAAGCTACCACCAAGCTTACCGGTCAGGGCTTGGATGAACGTTTAAAATCAATCCCCTCATTAAGCGATAAACACCTTATAGCTAATGATATCATTAACTCATCTAAAGATATCGCTTTAGCAAGTTTTGAGTTTGATGCCAGCAATTTGGCAACCGTAGCTTATGAAGTTAATGGTTATTCTGAACTTAAGTTTTGGGATATTGACCTTACTTCGATTTAAACATACCGTATTTGGCAATACAGTAAAAGGCTCGCACCCCATCCTTCCATCCTATCTTTTTACCTTCATCGTAAGTACGACCGTAGTAAGAAATGCCCACTTCATAGATCCTGATTTTCGGCACGCGCGAGATTTTCTGTGTAACCTCCGGCTCAAAACCAAAACGTTTTTCAGTGAGTTTTATGGATTGGATAAGCTTTGTATTAAACAATTTGTAGCAGGTCTCCATATCCGTTAAGTTAAGATTGGAGAACATGTTTGAAGCGAAAGTCAGCCACCTGTTGCCGATAGTATGCCAAAAGAAAAGGATGCGGTGCGGGTTACTACCCATAAAGCGCGAGCCGTAAACAACGTCGGCAAAGCCGTTTATTACGGGTTTTAGCAGATCATTATACTCTTCAGGATCGTATTCAAGGTCGGCATCCTGAATAATGAGGTATTCGCCGGTAGCTTTGGCTATGCCGGTGTGCAGGGCGGCACCTTTCCCTTTATTTATTTCGTGTTTAAAGTATTGTATATTAACCTCGGGGTTTGAGGCTTTGTATTGATAAACAGCACCTTCGGTATCATCTTTTGAGCAATCGTTTACAATGATTACTTCTTTTTCAATATCATTAAGAAGGCTTACAGCTTTAATTTTATCTAAAATTAAATGGATGGTACGCGCCTCGTTATAAGCCGGAATAATAATTGATAATTTTTCTATCGTCATTTATTGTAATATTGCCTAAGTAGATATTTGCTGCAATTATAGCTGTTAAACCTTTACCTGCTTAATATTTTTATATTTAATAATGCAATTTGTGTTAGAACGAACAAAAAAGCTACTCAAAAAGCCGAAAGCGGTCATTACGCTGTCGATTTTGTTTGTTTTAACCCTGATATTCTGGTTTTGTTTGCCCAAACCGCTATTTCGCAGCCCAACATCGTATGTTATTGATGATGATCAAGGCGAACTATTAGGCGCGTCCATAGCCAGCGACGGTCAATGGCGCTTTCCGTACAATGCCGAGGTACCCGAAAAATTCAAACAATGCATCATCACTTTTGAGGATAAACGCTTTGAACATCACCCCGGCTTTGATCCTATCGCATTTGGCAGGGCCATCAAACAAAACCTATCTTCAAAAAAAGTAACCAGTGGCGGCAGCACGCTTACCATGCAGGTGATCCGTTTAGCCACCAAACACAACCGTAATATCTGGAATAAGTTAAAAGAAATTTTTATGGCCATGCGGTTGGAGCTTAGCTATAGCAAAAGCGAGATCTTAGCCCTATATGCCAGTAATGCGCCATTCGGAACTAATGTTATTGGTTTGGATGCCGCTTCATGGCGTTATTTTGGTCGCAGCCCGGACAAATTATCATGGGGTGAAATGGCGGCTATGGCAGTATTACCCAATTCGCCATCATTGGTTCACCCGGGACGAAACAGGAATGTTTTACTTAAGAAGCGTAATTCGTTATTAGAGAAAATGCAGAAGGCAGGCATTATCGATAGTACTACGGCAGCCCTCGCCAAACTGGAACCTGTGCCGGATAGGCCCATGCCATTGCCACAACTTGCCCCTCACCTGTTGCAACGTTTTAAAGCCGATCATAAAGCTAAACCAGAGGGAGATACGCGGATCACGACAAGTATTAAATCATCATTACAACAACAGGTAAACGATATCCTTGAGCAACACCATCAATTGTTAAAAGGCAACGATATCAACAATATAGCCGCCATTGTACTTGATGTTGAAACCGGTGCTACGCTCGCTTATGCTGGCAATATCTCGCACCGCGAAGACCCGCAGATGGAAAGTGATGTAGACGTGATCGACGCCCCCCGCAGTCCCGGTAGTACGCTTAAGCCTTTGTTATATGCAGCCACACTGCATGATGGATTAATACTTCCAAACAGCTTAATGCCCGATGTGCCGACGATGATAGCAGGCTATCACCCCGAAAATTTTGATCTGGGATATGATGGTGCTGTGCCTGCATCAAGGGCTTTATCACGATCATTGAATGTTCCGGCTGTAAAAATGCTGCAGCAGTTCAAGTATGAACGTTTTTATGATTTTTTGCATAAAGCGGGCATCAGCACATTAACCAAACCCGCCGATCATTATGGTTTATCGCTGATATTAGGCGGCGGTGAAAATACCCTTTGGGAATTGAGTGGTGCTTATGCTGATATGGCACGCGTGCTTAATCATTATAATAAATACAAAGGCCAATATGATCCGGCAGATTTTCACAGCCCGGTTTACTGCAAACAGGAAACCTTTAAACCCAAACTTCATACATCCGGTTTGTTAGATGCAGCTTCAATTTATTACACTTTCCAGGCTATGGAAGAGGTAATGCGCCCCGGCGAGGAAATGCTGTGGCAGCAATTCAGCTCATCACAACGGGTGGCCTGGAAAACCGGGACAAGCTTCGGGTTTAGGGATGGTTGGGCTATTGGCGTTACGCCTAAATATGTTGTTGGTGTTTGGGTTGGAAATACTGATGGCGAAGGCCGACCGGGGTTAACCGGCATTAATACTGCCGCTCCTGCCCTGTTCGAGATTTTCAGGTTATTGCCGGTAGCACGCGATTGGTTTGAGATGCCTACGGGTGAAATGGTTAAGATCAATGTATGCAGGCAAAGCGGATATCGCGCGGGGCAATATTGCCAGGATATGGATGAACAATATGTACCTAAAAGCGGACTGAAGGCACCAGTATGCCCATATCACCAACTTGTCCATTTATCAGCAGATGCACGCTGGCAGGTTAACGGCAATTGCGAAATCCCTGATAATATCCTTAACAAAAGCTGGTTTGTGCTACCTCCTTCGATGGAGTATTATTATAAAGCCCGAAATTATCAATATCATGTTCTGCCTCCGTTTAGAGCAGATTGCACCCAGGCCGAAAACGGCAACGCCATGGAAGTTATCTACCCTAAAAACGGCGCTAAAATATACGTCCCCCTTGAAGCCGACGGAACCCGCGGTCGTATGATCTGCAATGCAGCGCACCGGCAGCCGGGCGTAAAGATCTTTTGGCACCTGGATGATCAGTATGTTGGCGAAACTAAAGATTTCCATCAGATGGCCTTAAACCCTCCACCAGGAAAACACAATCTTACATTGGTTGATGGCAACGGCAATACTATCAGTATTGGGTTCGAGATCCTGAGCAAATAAAAAAATTAAACCAGCATACCCAACGTTTCTTTTGTTTGATGCGATGATGTAATAAAATCATAAATCAAACAAAATGAAAAACCTAACTTACGCCCTGGTGGCCCTTGTATTGGGGATTATTATCGTTACCGGTTGCAGCAAAAAAAATGATGCTGTCGATACCGGAAAACTCAACTCAAAAAATTCGCTGAACACAACAACAGATACTGTTGTAACCCCACCAACTGCCGACACCGCGTTGAATGTACCGCTAGCGGGTGATAAGATCACGCTATCGCCGGTCGCTTACAACAATGGGGCAACGGATAGTATACGCATCGCCTTCAACGCGGTTACAACTAACCTGTATTGTTCAAACGGGTTATTGAAGCTTCACAACACTATAGATGCCAGCCAAAACTTCCATATTGATTTTTTGCATGTGCAGGCACCGATTGTTTGCCATGGCACCGGCGATATCCCGATGGTTGCTGCTGTAAACTTCCAAAAGTCGCATCTTGCTAACGGAAGCTATCCGCTGGTAATAACCCTGAATGGTACAACTTACACTGGTAGTATCCAGGTATCGGCAACAGCGATAACCTTTGATTGGAATTATACCACGGGTATAGTGATATCGCCTAAAACAATATCACGCTAATAATCAATCAAATAACCTTAATTAGCGATCCCGGCAGATTATGAGGGCCGGGATCGCTAATTTTCGTGTATTATTATAACCTGAAATAATTTGAAAAAAATTTACATTTCAACCCAACGTTTAACGGTTTGCAGCCGATGATGCAGATATAATCACCACAAGCGTGATTTTTTTAAATGGACCTAACCAAAGAACAGTCGGATAAGCTGATAAAAGGATGTATAAATAACGACCGAACGGCGCAGGAAACCTTGTACAAATTATTTCACAGCGAGATGCTCCGTGTTTGTTATAGCTATTTACCCGACAAAGAACTTGCTAAAGAGGCATTTAACACGGGCTTTTTGAAAGTTTTCCAGTCGATCAAAAACTTCGAACAAGGTAAAGGCGCGTTAGGCGGCTGGATCAGGAAGATCATGATCTTTACCGCCATTGATCTGTGCCGTAAAGAGCTTAAGTTTAACACCACAGGCATTGACAACCAGGAACTGGATGATCATTTCATCCCCGCTTCCGCTTTGGAGAAATTATATTTTGAGGATATCCTGAAACAGATCCGTACACTTCCGCTGGCTACTCAAACCGTTTTTAACCTCGCTGTACTCGACGGCTTTACCCATAAAGAAATAGGCGAACAATTAAACATTAGCGAAGGTACATCACGCTGGCACTTGGCCGAGGCAAAAAGAAAGCTGAGGGATCTGCTTGAACCAAGTGCAAAACCAACAAAAGAAAGGAGTGAAATAACGAAATGAAAAATTCATTAAAGTACTCCGATCTATGGCGTAAAAAACGCGAGGAGCTACCTATTGACGCTGAACCACAGGCCGGATGGCAGGAAATGCAATCACTGCTTGATCTGCATTTACCAATAGTTCCCATTACACCTGCCGCCCCGGTTTCAAAACTGGCAAAGGTTATAAAGGCCATTAAGGCAATGAAAGCAACGTCATTATTGGTGGCCTCACTAATCGTGGCTACTGTTACCGGCACAACAATTTATTTTGTAAAAACCCAACAGCATAAAAAATCATCACATCAGCATAAAAATACTAAATATGCTATGCGTACAGATAGTTTAACTGATTCATTAACGGCAAACAAATCAAATGTCGATAGCGTTGGCATTGTGAGCGATAGCTTATTGGGAGTGAACCTCACCGGCAATAAAAAAGACATAGCTGCAAACAACGATAGCCTTAATAACGCAGCCGGAACAAATTCAACCATAAATAATAGCGGTGTTAAAGCAAAAGGAATTGTTTCAAGCGGAGCTGCAAATGGTAAGCAGGCTGTTTCAACAAGGCTTGGTAATGGCTATAATACTAATGGCTCATTGACCGGATATTCGGGTTATCCTAAAAGCGGCAACGTGGTTAGTGTAAAACATCTAAACAACAGCTATAGTGCAGGAAACGGGATTGCACAACTGGCTGTTACCGATACTACAAAAACTTCAGCCCAAACCGATATACAAGATGATCTGGCGGTACAGAACAATAGCCCTTTAACCATTCCATCAACAATCTCAACCAATGGTACACAATCCAGGCAATCTACAGGTATAAATCCCCTCCTATTTCAGCCACAGATATTTGCAAGGCAACCTTTATCAAGCTTTGTAGTTGGCAATTATTATTATAACAGGTTGCGTACCGTAACTAATAGCAAAACATCAAAAGGTAAAAACCTCAAACTTAAAAATCAATCGGCAAAGAGCGCCAAAACCAAAAGTTCGGGAGGAGGTCAATTCGGAAGATCACTGTCTGCCGCGTTTTCCAATACGGATTGGGGTATTTTATTAGGAGCGAATACATCAGGTAGTTTTACACCGACTACCCAAAACCATAATTTTTACGGCAGTTTTCCTATTGATCTGTACATTGGCCTGTTCGCTACCTATCATATCAATGACAAATGGGGATTAAATGCGCAGGTACGCTTTTTAACACCATTAAATTTAAGCGGAACCTATACTAATCAAAACGATAATGTTGATTCGGTAAAATCGATCAGGGTAACGGATGCGCGTAAGGCTTATTTTGTTACCATCCCTATCCACGCGGTTTACAAAATAAATGATAACATCAGCATTAAGGGCGGGCCGGTTATTAATGTTTTGGCTAAGCAGGTGGGCCTTAATACCTCCGCTCAAAAAATGTATTTAAATGTGGATACGCTATTTCTGCAAAATAAAGACAACCAGGTAAAAACCACTACGCGGTATGATCAGAAAATCAATTTGGGTTTATCCGGAGGTATTAGCGTACAAGCAAACCGTTTCATTTTCGAAGCACTGTATCAGAAAAGTCTGAGCGGTTATAATGTGATCTCCGATTTCCACAATTACAAAAACAACCCGGGAAGTTTGCAACTCAGCGTTGGTTTTAAGCTTAACGGTACTAAACATCATTAATAAATTGACCGGTATATGAAGTTATCCACCGGACAAAATTCAAAACTATCAGTATCTTGCTGTCAAAATTGATACCCGGATGCTTGAACAGTACGACCTGCATAACATACTGATAATTGATATTGAAACCGTACCGCAATACAGCAGCCATGATCAACTGCCCGAAAACCTGCAAAAGCTTTGGGAGCTAAAAACCCAATACCAGCGTAAAGACGAACCTGCCGATACTTATTATGAACGCGCAGGTATCTGGGCTGAGTTTGGTAAGATAGTTTGTATTTCGGCGGGAATTTTCACAGCCGGTAAAAGCACAG
This sequence comes from Mucilaginibacter sp. CAU 1740, assembly GCF_039839285.1. Taxonomy (NCBI): domain Bacteria; kingdom Pseudomonadati; phylum Bacteroidota; class Sphingobacteriia; order Sphingobacteriales; family Sphingobacteriaceae; genus Mucilaginibacter; species Mucilaginibacter sp. CAU 1740. The sequence goes on from NZ_JBDOQS010000012.1 coordinate 90,646, forward strand.
GTTTCCGGGTAAAATCATTTGCCTCGCACGATGAAAAGGAGTTGTTGACCAAGTTTTGCAACCTGCTTTTTAGTCAACCAGCCAATTTGATCTTGTGCGCCCATAATGGCAAGGAGTTTGATTTTCCGTACATCTGCCGCAGGTTGCTGCTTAACGGCATGCCATTTCCACCTCAATTACAAATAGCGGGTAAAAAGCCTTGGGAGATCATCCACCTGGATACCATGGAGCTTTGGAAATTTGGCGATCATAAACATTATACTTCTTTAAGCCTGCTTTCGGCAATTTTTAATATCCCTACGCCTAAGGGTGATATCGACGGCAGCGATGTTGGCCGCGTTTACTGGCAGGATAACCAGTTGGAACGTATTTGCACTTACTGCCAAAAGGATGTTGTCGCCACCGCGCAATTATTAAGGCGTTACCGTGGAGAAGAATTGATAACAGATGATTGTATCACCATAGTTGGCGGCAATGCTTGAGGTAAATAACTTATCGGTAAGTTTCCGCAACGGGAAAAACAACTTCAAAGCTGTTAAGGATATTTCCTTTACCCTTCAAAAGGGAGAAACTATCGGCATTGTGGGTGAATCTGGTTCAGGTAAATCGGTTACATCATTGGCTATTATGCGTTTGCTTAACCCCGATCAAACCGTTTTAGATGGCCATGTACTTTTAAACGGGCGCTGCCTTTGTTCGCTTTCGGAGGATGAAATGCAGCAGGTTCGCGGTAACCAGGTGGCCATGATATTCCAGGAACCCATGACATCGCTTAACCCGGTGCTTACCTGCGGTTTTCAGTTAACCGAAGCTATCAGGCTGCATTTAGGTTTAAGCAAGGCCGAGGCTAAACAAAAGACCATCGATCTGTTTAAGGAAGTTCAACTCCCCCGACCCGAAGCGATATTCGACAGCTACCCACACCAGATCTCGGGCGGACAAAAGCAGCGGGTAATGATAGCCATGGCATTAGCTTGCAATCCGGAAATTTTAATTGCCGATGAGCCTACTACCGCCCTTGACGTTACGGTGCAGAAAACCATCATCGAACTACTTCATAAGTTAAAAGCCGAACGGCAAATGAGCCTTATTTTCATCTCGCACGATTTAGGGGTGATCAAAGAAATAGCCGACCGCGTTTTAGTAATGTATAAAGGCGAAGTTATTGAGGAGGCAACAGTTAGTGAGTTATTCACCAATCCTCAACATCCCTACACCAAAGGTTTACTGGCCTGCCGCCCTTCTCCAGATCAGCATTTGAAAAAACTGCCTGTAGTTGCTGACTTTTTGAATGAAGATAAACCGGTAGTTACTATTGAAGGCATCCGCGAGCGGTACCAATATCCACCAGATGAAATATCGGCACGAAAAAAGAAGTTATATAGCCAACAACCTTTACTTAAAGTTGATGGTTTAAATACCTGGTTCCCCACCGGCACAGGCCTATTTAAGCATAGGAATAATATTGTAAAAGCGGTTAACAATGTAAGCTTTGAGGTTTATCCGGGTGAAACACTGGGCTTGGTTGGAGAATCGGGCTGCGGTAAAACTACACTTGGGCGTAGCATTTTAAGGCTAATTGAGCCTACATCAGGCACGGTCACGTTTGAAAACACCGATTTGCGCGGGCTAAAGAAAGATGAATTAAGAGAGGTCAGGAAAGATATCCAGATCATTTTCCAGGATCCGTATTCATCCTTAAACCCTAAACTTACTGTCGGTCAATCCATCATGGAACCCTTGCAGGTGCACGGCTTTTATGATAATGATACAGTTCGGAAAAGAAAAGTATTGGAACTACTGGAACGAGTAAACCTGCTACCGGCGCACTTTAACCGCTACCCTCACGAGTTTTCGGGCGGGCAAAGGCAGCGTATTGTTATTGCCCGAGCTTTGGCGTTACAACCTAAATTCATCATCTGTGATGAATCGGTTTCGGCGCTTGATGTTTCAGTGCAGGCACAAGTTTTAAACCTCATCCGTGAGTTGCAGGAAGAATTAAAGCTGACTTATATTTTTATCTCGCATGATCTGGCTGTGATCAAACATATCTCCGACAGGATGATGGTGATGAATAAAGGCGAGATAGTGGAAATGGGCTATCCGGATGATATTTATTACAAGCCGAAGGAAGAGTATACCAAGAAATTGATTGCTTCGATACCGGGTTAATCAAGCCAGTATCCATCTCTACACCGCCGCGTTGTAACGACACATTGAACAAGTTCCCCAATTAATAACCACCCTAAAATTCTGTATCTTTGATACAAATACTACACTATGTCTAAACATAAAAAGAAAAACTCATCTATAAACCAGGTATTTACCCAACTGGTGCTCGATATATTTGAACAAAATGGCAATACGCCACTCAACTATAAGCAGGTATCTGCAAAACTAAATGTGCGCGATGATGAAGGTCGGCAGGTAATACTCGAAATACTTAAAGAAGAAGCATTTAAATCCGTTTTAAAAGAAACTGCTCCCGGAAAATTCCAGCTCATTGAGCTTAAAACGTTTGTAGAGGGTATTGTTGATATGACCGCCGATGGCTCGGCCTTTATTGTTACTGATGACGAGTTTGAAAGCGACATATTCATCGCCCCACGCAAACTACGCACGGCCCTTAATGGCGATCGTGTAAAAGTTTACGTTTACGCCAAAAGTCGCGGCAAAAACAAAGAAGGTGAGGTTATTGAGATCATTAAACGCGCTAAGATGGAGTTTACAGGCGTGGTTAAACTATCGGAGCGTTACGCGTTTTTTATCCCGGACGACCGCAAAATGATGCATGATATTTTTATCCCGATGGCCGAGCTTAACGGGGCAAAAAATGGCATCAAAGCCGTTGCCGAAATTACCGACTGGCCAACCGAAGCCAAAAACCCTATCGGCCGGATAAAACACGTTTTAGGAGCGCAGGGCGAGAACGATACAGAAATGAATGCCATCCTTGCCGAATACGGCTTCCCGCTATCATTCCCTGCGGAGGTTGAGCATGATGCGGGAGAAATTTCGGACGTGATCACGCCCGAAGAAATTGCCAAACGCCGCGATTTTCGCGATATCACTACTTTCACTATCGACCCATTTGATGCCAAGGATTTTGACGATGCCCTATCCTACCGCGTACTGGAGAACGGCAACTATGAGGTTGGCGTGCACATTGCCGATGTATCGCACTATATCATCCCCGATTCTGCTTTAGATAAAGAAGCGCTTGACAGGGCCACTTCAGTTTATTTGGTGGATAGGGTGATTCCGATGCTGCCCGAAAGGCTCTCGAACGGGCTTTGCTCGCTTCGCCCTAAAGAAGAAAAACTATGCTTCTCTGCGGTATTTGAAATGGACGAAGAAGCCAATATCGTTACCGAATGGTATGGCAAAACCATCATATGCTCCGACAGGCGTTTTACCTACGAAGAAGTACAGGAAGTTATCGAAACCGGCGAAGGTGATTTTAAAGAAGAGATCTTTAAACTAAATGCGCTCGCTCATAAACTTCGCGTGCGCAAGTTTAAAAATGGTGCTATCAGCTTTGAAACCACCGAAGTTAAATTCAAGCTTGATGAAACCGGCAAACCCATAGGCGTTTATGTAAAAGAACGTAAAGACGCCCACAAACTGATTGAAGACTTTATGCTGTTGGCCAACCGTAAAGTAGCCGAGCGGGTAAGCAAAATGGGCAAAGGTAAACACAGATTTACTTTTGTTTACCGTGTACATGACTCACCCAAACCCGATGCATTGGCCAACTTTGCGCAGTTTGCGGCACGGTTTGGTTATAAGATCAACACCAAATCCGACAAGGAAACGGCCAAATCACTTAACTATTTAATGGAAGATGTGGAAGGTAAAAAAGAGCAGAATGTATTAACGCACCTCGCTATCCGATCAATGGCAAAAGCTATTTATACTACCAAAAGCAGCAGTCACTACGGTTTGGCTTTTGATCATTATACACACTTTACCTCGCCTATCCGTCGTTACCCGGATGTGATGGTGCACAGGCTATTATTCCATTATTTAAACGGAGGGCAATCGGCCAATGCCGAGGCTTACGAAAAACTATGCTCGCACAGTTCGGCTATGGAGAAAAAAGCTGCGGATGCCGAACGTTCTTCGGTAAAATACAAACAAGCTGAGTATCTTCGCGACCAGGTTGGCAACACCTTTACAGGCATCATCTCGGGCGTTACCGAATGGGGCATGTATGTAGAGATCATCGAAAATAAATGCGAAGGCATGATCCGCCTGCGCGATATTTCGGACGATTTTTATACTTTGGACGAGAAAAATTATGCTATCATCGGTCAGCGTAAAAAGAAAATTTACCAGCTTGGCGATGAGGTACAGATCAAAGTAAAACAAGTTGACCTGACTAAAAAACAGATAGATTTTTCACTGGTACAGGAATAGTGATTGGTGAATGGTTGATTGAGTGAGTAGTTGATTAGGTTGAAAAACTGAAACCACTTACCTGATTAACTTAATAAACCACTTACTTTTAAATTGGCTGATGACATTGGTTAAGAGTATTGTTGAATACATGAAATACAACAAGCACTCACCTAATCAACCCAATCAACCACTCACTTAAAAAATGAAACAACTTACAGAGTTACAGTTACTGATAAATGACGCGGTTGGAAAGTTAAGTTATCCGGCCTACCCGGCCGATTTGTACGAACCGATAAGCTATATCCTATCTATTGGCGGCAAACGCATGCGCCCTGCCCTGCTACTTTTAGCCTGCGACCTTTTCGGCGGCGACGTGGATAAAGCCATCGAACCGGCACTGGCCATTGAGGTATTTCACAACTTTACCCTGATGCATGATGACATCATGGATAAAGCCCCGCTTCGTCGCGGTAAAGCTACTGTTCATGAGAAATGGAATACTAACGTGGCTATCCTATCGGGCGATGCCATGATGGTAGAAGCCAACCGCATGATGATGCTGGTGAATGATAGCATATTACGTAATGTGCTTAATGTTTTTAACGATACCGCGACAGGCGTTTGCGAAGGTCAGCAGATTGACATGAGCTTTGAGCAACGTAACGATGTAGCCATAGCCGAATACCTGGAAATGATCCGCCTTAAAACCGCTGTATTACTTGGCGGCACCATGAAAATAGGCTCTATCATTGGAGGTGCTTCGGCTACGGATGCGGAATTAATCGATGCGTTTGGTGTTAACCTGGGCATAGCCTTTCAGTTACAGGACGATATACTGGACGTTTACGGTGATCCGGAAAAATTCGGCAAACAAGTTGGCGGCGATATCATCTCTAACAAAAAAACATACCTATTGATCAAGGCACTCGAATTGGCCAAGGGTGAAACTAAAACCGAACTTAACAACTGGATCGGCCTTGAACAGTTTGACAACGTTGAAAAAGTTGCCGCGGTAACAGCAATTTACGACGCTCTTGATATCAGGCAACAGGCAGAACAAGCCATGCACTCATTTGCAGATAAGGCTTTTGCCGCCCTGGAAGCTATAAGTTTGCCCGAAGACCATAAACAGTACCTTCGTGACTTTGCCGATAGCTTGCTGGTAAGGGAGAATTGATTTATATTTAAGGATGAAGAAACTTTTACCCATCCTTATCCTTTTATTGATCTCATCGGCCTTAAAAGCCCAAAAACTTGCACCGCCTCATTTTCGCGGAGGAGATAAGGCTTTCCATGATTTTTTGGATCAAAACCTAAAATGGCCAAAAGATACGCTTGTTAAACAAGGCATTGTTAAGGTAAGTTTTTTTGTAGAAGATAACGGGGCGCTCACGGATATTAAACTGGTACAGGGTTTTTCACCAGAATTTGACAAAGAAGCGCTTAGGGTTATCAAACTATCTCCCAGATGGATCGCTGCTACGCGCGATGGTAAACCTATCAAATCAAAATATTCTGTCCCTATCCAGTATGAGTTAACAGTATTATGATTATGAGATGGTCCTTAGTGCTAATATTTTTATCGTTGTCAGAAATAACGGCTAAAGCTCAAAATAATACTCCGTTATCAATCGACACAAGTGCTTATAAAGTGTATGATTACGCCGTTAAAGTAGATAAGCAACCAGAATTTCCCGGAGGCCTTGATGCTTTCTTTTCATTCATTAAAAAGAATTTACGATGGCCGATTAAAAGTCAGAAGATAGAAGGAAGGATTTTCGTAGAGGTAACGATAACAAAAAATGGCTCCCTAATTAATCCAGTTATAAAGAGGGGCTTATCTGAGGAACAAGATAAAGAAGCGCTACGCTTAGTCAAGAAAAGTCCCAAATGGAAACCGGCTATGCTAAAGGGTAAAGCTATTGATTTTAAATATTACCTCATTATTCCGTTTAAAAGAGATGATGAATAATTAGTTCTACTGCAATGGGAAAGCAAACTATAAAAATAACAGAAGCAGCACTAACCACAACTTTTGATTTTGATGCAATAAAAAAATTCATTGAATATATATCCAACAACCTCAATTATCCCGAAGGGGAAACCGCAGAGGGTGAAGTGTTAGTTGAATATACTACCGACGAAGAGGGCAAATTAATTGAAGCCCACATCAAACAAAACTTATCCGAAGCTACAGATGCAGAAGCTTTGCGAGTGATCCGCTCCTACGCGGATTGGAAGCCCCGCATTATCCATAGCCAACCTAAGCCGGGTAAACATACTATACCATTACGTTTTAAACGCCCATAATTTAGATGAAAAGAATTATCTCAGCCGCATTATTTCTCCTGGTTTCCGCAGGCCTGCTAAATGCCCAAACCCTAACGTCGGGCGGAAAACTAAAACCGGAACAAGCCATAATGGATGTAAAACATTACACTATTTCGCTTGCTGTTGATCCTGCACAGAAAACGATAAACGGCTTCACTACAATAGACGTAGTAATGGCCAAGCCCACCAAAGTTTTACTGTTTGATTTGCTCGATTCATTAAGAGTAAGCAAGGTGCTGGTAAACGGAAAACCCGAAACCTTTGATTATAAAAACAACCTCATCACCATTAACACCGCTAAAGAATTACCCGCCGGAAAAGCCAGCGTTAAGGTAATTTACGGAGGCAAGCCACATGTTGCCCGTCGCCCGCCATGGGATGACGGCTTTATCTGGACACGCGATTCTACCGGGCATCAGTGGATGGCTATAACCGCCGAGGGTACTGGTGGTAAACTTTATTTCCCTTGTAAAGATCACCCATCAGATGAGCCTGATCAAGGTGCAGATCTGATCATCACTGTTCCTAAAGATCTGGTAGTGGCAGGTCCGGGTTTATTGAAAAACGTGAGCAAAAAAGGTGAAACAGCTACTTATCATTGGCAAACAAAATATCCTATCAATAACTACAGCATCCTGTTCAACGCGGGCGATTATACTGTAGTTAGCCGACCGTACACCACGGTTGATGGCCATAAAGTTCCGGTACAGTTTTATGTATTGAAAGAGCACGCCGCCAAAGCCGAACATCATCTGGATATTTTTATCAAAACCATTAAAGAGCAGGAGAAATATTTTGGCGAATATCCCTGGGCCAAAGAAAAGATAGGCATTGTTGAAACCCCTCACCTGGGCATGGAGCATCAAACCATGAATGCCTATGGTGCTAAATTCAGGTACAGCAAAGTTGGAGGCGAAGATTACGACGGCCTCATGCATCACGAATTTGGCCACGAATGGTGGGGCAATAAAGTAACCGCCAAAGATTGGGGCGACTACTGGATTCACGAAGGCATCTGCACCTATGGCGATGCCCTTTACGTGCGAGAGTTTGAGGGTGAAAAAGCATATATCAAATTCTTCCAAAACTCGGCCCTATCCTTCGGCAATAAAATCCCTATTGTAATAGGTAAGGATATTGATGAAGAATCGGCTTACAATGGAGATATCTACGGCAAAGGCGCATTCTTTATGCATACGCTGAGATATGTGATGGGTGATAGTACCTTTTTCCCTACCCTTAAAGGTTTTGTTACGGATCCGCGATATACTTACAACAATATGGCCAGCACCGAAGATGTGATCGATTATTTCAGCAAAGCGGCGGGGAAAGATTTGAAACCTCTGTTCGACCTGTACATCTATTCCATCAATAAATTGGAAGTGAATGTAAAAGCACAACGAGGCGATAAATACCAGATTCAATTACTCAATATCGATATGCCTTTGCCTGTTGATATCACTGCTGAAGGCATTACAAAAAAATACATGATCGATAAAAAAGGGATTACTATCGTTAGCAAAACGATGCCTGTAATCGATCCGGATACTTACTATCTCAAAAAACTGATCATTGAATAAGTTTATGAAAGGCTGGGTTGTATCGGGTTTAATGTTGCTTTCTGTTAGTTCATTTGCGCAAAGCAAATTGGCAAAGGCGAACATTAGGCCCGATACTACAATTTATACAACAGCCGAAGTAATGCCTGAATTTCCTGGAGGTATGGAAAAATGGATGAAATATCTTTTCAGTGTCCCCATACCAAAAGATTACTATCAACAAAATACGCAAGCCAGTTTTTTTATACAAATGATTATAGAACCCGATGGAAGTGTAACTCACGCCCGGGTTCGTAGAATAATCAATAAAGCTATGTGTGAAGCGTTCGTTAAACATGTTAACAATTCGCCAAAGTGGAAGCCAGGATTCATTCAAGGTAAAACAGTAAGGGTACTATATTACGCTCCTATCAGTTGTTTTATGCTGGAATCCGACGAATAATCCCCAAAACAAAAAATCCCGATCAAAACTGACCGGGATTTTTTATATTCTGATATTTGTTAACTGATTACTCAGCTACAACTTCTTCAGCTGTATCAGCAGCTTCTTCTTTTTTAGCTTTTGGAGCAGCTTTCTTTTTAGGAGCTTCTTCAGCAGCAGGAGCTTCTACTTCAACAGCTTTAGCTTCTTTTTTTGCTTTTGGAGCAGGTGCAGCTACTTCTTCAACTTCAGCAGCCTCGAAAGGAACAACTGAAACGTATGAACGGTTATCAGCTTTCTTTCTGAAAACTACGATACCTTCTGCCAAGGCAAATAAAGTGTGATCTTTACCCAAACCTACGTTTAAACCTGGATTATGTTTGGTACCACGCTGGCGAACAATGATGTTACCTGCAATTGCTGGTTGACCACCGAAAATTTTGATACCTAAACGTTTGCTATGTGACTCGCGGCCGTTTCTGGAACTACCGGCCCCTTTTTTATGTGCCATTTTTTATTTCTTTTATGGAATTGTAAAAACAACTCCTTGGTTCAACCTTTAATTATAATGTAATACCGGTTATCTCAATTTTGGTAAATTGTTGACGGTGACCGTTTTTCTTTTTGTAACCTTTTCTTCTTTTCTTTTTGAAGATGATCACTTTATCACCTTTTAAATGCGACACGATCTTAGCCGATACTTTAGCGCCTTTCAAATCAGAACCTAATTTGAATGAACCTTCGTTTTCTGCTAACAATACATTGTCAAATTCAATATTAGCGCCTTCATCGCCTTGTAATCTGTGTACAAAGATCTGCTGGTCTTTAGCAACTTTAAATTGCTGTCCTGCTATACTTACTATTGCGTACATGTTTTGTTAATTATTTGTTTTTAAATTCGAGGTGCAAATATAGGGATTGATTATTTAATAAACAATACACCCTATATTATTTTTTACCGCGATTTTCAACGTCAGTAATCTTTTTCTGGATCTCGCCTATCAGCCTTTGGTTAGCATCTACAAGTTTGGGGTTGCCGGGATAGTCGCTGTCAAAAGTCACACGTTTTGTTTTCTCTTTGTATTTAAATTCGATCACATAACGCACGCCCTTCTTCGCGGCAGCAGCCGTAGTATCCCCCATTTCGTTTGATGGAAAATCCCAAAAACCCAGGTCGGCAGCTTTGCGGTGCAGATATAACAGGTCATCCTTAGTAAAATGGATATGCTCTTTCACCAGCGAATCTTTCCTATCCAAATACTGGAACATCCCGGTATGCGAGTCATACTTATTTAACAAGCTATCCTTATGCCCATACTCAAAACTCATGGACTGAAAATCGACAAAACGATATGGCGCATTTTTGATCATCATACCATAATAATAAACGCAGTACAAAATAAATGGTACCACCACAGTCATGATCAGAAATACCTTTTTTAAACGGGGAGACATATGTAGTTAATTTGAATTATTGAGTATAGAAATATTTTAGTTAGTAATTTTATTTATTTGACCCGTCATTGCGAGGTACGAAGCAATCCCCTACAGGCAGGTCGGAATGCAAAGTTCTTAGCTATTGGGGCTTAATAGTGATCTGATTATTTATTAAACAATTTTCTTTTAATCATATTTGGGGCGTTGCCTGCGGCCCGGGCTTTGCGTTCCAAGTCCTCGCTCTCCTGCCCCTCTATCCATCGCGCGCTGTGGGCTTTCCACTGCAATCCCTAACGCGGGCTTGCGCTCTTTAGCACAACCAATATAATTTTACTTTTAACAACAATTAAGTGTTTATTTTCTCCCCTTCCCATTTGCTAACCACGGCTGTCGCCATGGCATTGCCAAGCACATTTGTAGCGGAACGGCCCATGTCTAACAAAGGATCAATACCTATTAATAAGAACAAACCAGCCTCCGGAATATTAAACATCGAAAGCGTACCAGCAATCACCACCAACGACGCCCTCGGCACCCCTGCCACACCTTTACTGGTAAGCATTAGTATCAACAACATCGACAACTGGTGCCCAAACGAAAGATGAATATCATATGATTGTGCCAGGAATAATGATGCAAAAGTCATGTACATCATCGAACCATCCAGGTTAAATGAATATCCCAACGGCAGCACAAAGCTTACTATCTTGTTGCTACAACCAAAACGCTCCAGCTCTTCCAATACTTTTGGATAAGCCGCCTCACTGGTTGAGGTACTAAAAGCGATCAGCATAGCATCTTTTATACTATTGATCAACCTAAACACAGGCTTCTTCAAAACGATGTAACCGGCCAATATAATTACAGACCACAATACGATCAGCGAAAAATAAAACTCACTGATAAAAATACCATAAGTTGAAAGCACGCCTACACCCTGCTTAGCAACAACAGCCGTTATTGCACCGAACACGGCCAAAGGAGCCATCTTCATTACATAGCCTGTAATTTTCATGATCACGTGCGCAAAAGCATCCATTGCCTTGATCACAATTTTGCCCTGCTCACCAATGGCAGCGGTAGCTACACCAAAAAATAAGGAGAACACAACGATCTGCAAGATCTCGTTATTGGCCATAGCCTCAATAAAACTCTTCGGGAATACGTGCCCGATAAACTCGGTTAATGACAATGCCGATTTTTTGATACCAGTACTTAAATGACTATCCGGCAATGGCAAGTGCATGGTTTTCCCCGGCTCAAACAGGTTTACCAATAGCATCCCAAGCAACAATGAAACCAACGTGGCGCTGATAAACCAAAGCATTGTTTTGCCACCTATCCGGCCTACGGCTTTAATATCTCCCACTTTTGCTACCCCAACAACCAGCGTGGTAAATACCAGTGGGGCAACGATCATTTTTATGAGGTTAAGGAATATCTTACTTAAGATATTGTATAGTTCAAGTTTATCTTCACGGGTTTCTGTAGCCGTAAATTGCACTTTAAGTTGTGCGGCCTTTTGTATTTTGAGATCTTTAAAAGCAGCTACTGTGGTATCGGGTAAAGCCTCAATACTTTTATTGATAGATTTGAGGTTCGCTCCGGCGGTGCTGATCTGTTTATTCAGATCGGCAAATACATAGGTATTATAAATATAGCCGGCCACCACGCCTGCTACCAGCGCGATAAAAATGAAGAGCGTCAGTCTGCTTTTTTTCATTTAATATAATAAGCCTGCAAAACTACAAAATTTACGCTCTGTTTAAGTAGCCATGGGAATATTCTATTTTATGGTTAGTCGGAATGAGAAAACAAAATTGCCGTGACCGAGATATCGAATTTTAATTTTCGTTTAAATTTTATTGAACTGTAAATGCCATTCGTGAAAAATATTTAAACAATTAGTATTTTGCCCGCTTATTAAAACATGAGCACTACAGCCTACGGATTGCAGCATATCAAAAAAGAGATTCAGCACCTGCCCAACGAGCAGCTGGCCGAATTAATGCTGCGCCTGGCCCGCTACAAAAAAGAAAACAAAGAACTACTGGCCTACCTCCTATTCGAAGCTCATGATGAGGCCGCTTTTGTTGAAAAAGTAAAATCCGAAGCCGGGTTCATGTTCAGCCAATTATCCTCATTAAGCTATAATGCCGCAAAAGGGATGCGCAAAATTTTAAGGTTGCTGAGCAAGTACGCCAAGTTCATGGCTTCAAAAGGTGCTGAGATCGAACTGCTCATCAATTTCTGTGAAAATTATCTTGAATATGCTGATCGCCGTACCTCATACAAACCCCTTCGGCTAATATTATTAAGACAGGTTGAAAAGGTACGAGGCCTGATCGGTAAACTTCACGAAGACCTTCAATTTGACTATCAGGACAGTTACAACAAATTAATAACCGATGCCGAAGCTAAGCTGGGCTGGTTTAAAAAGAATGATCACCTGTTGTAACATCTAACACTTAACATCGTCTAAATATAAAATTAACTGAAGTGGCCAACAAGGAAGCAGCGTTCAAGCAGATATATGAAGCTAATTCTAAAAAGATATTCCATCTGTGCTATGGTTATACCGGCGATGACGATGCCGCTAACGACCTGCTACAGGAAACTTTTTTAAAGGTTTGGCAAAATCTGGACAAGTTCCGGAATCAGGCCATGATCTCAACCTGGATCTATCGTATAGCTGTAAATACCTGCTTAACTTATTTGCGCTCGGAAAAACGACAGGCCAAAGACGAACTGACCCCCCAGTTTGCTGAAACCAAGCGTGAAGAATTATCCGAAAAAAACGAACAGGTAGCATTATTATATAAGTGTATTTCAAAACTGGAAGAATCGGAAAGGATCATTATAACGATGGTGCTTGATGAGGTGCCGTACCCGGAGATCGCCGAGATCTCGGGAATATCAGAAGGGAACTTGAGGGTGAAAATTTATCGTATTAAACAAAAATTAACGGAGTTATATAACCAGTATGAAAGACTTTGATCATTTGATGTCGGTTTGGCAGGGACAGCCAAAGCCGGATCAGCTTTCGGTGGATGAGGTGCTGAAACAGGTTAAGAAGGGGATCAGGAGTATAACCAATAAGTTGTATTGGAGCATTGTGGCTATGGTGATAACTGCAGTTTTCGCTTTTATAGTTACCTTTTTCCTGGCGTTTAAATCGGCCGTTACTACTGTTGGTATCCTTATTGTTTTGGTCACCATGATCATGGGTTTGGCCTTAATGGTGCGCCACTACCATATCCTGAGCAAGCGCGACGCCACCATTAACCCCGCTGATTATCTTGACAGTTTAAAAGCTTATCAAAAAAACAGAAGCAAAGTGATAGGTTGGTTTTATTATACCTATATATTACTACTAAGCGCAGGCTTGGCTATGTACTTTATTGAGGTGCTTGAACACTCATCATTAACATTTAAAATAGTTACTTACGGTTCAATACTGGTATGGTTCCTGTTCACCACGTTTTATCTTAAACCACGTATGTTTAAAAACGAGGAAGAAAAGCTAAACCTAATGATTGACAGGCTGATGCGCTTGAAAGAACAATTTGATTAGATAGATTTTGTTGTGTCTCGCCTAAATTTTGATGAGTCTTTATTAAGCCTGTGGTCGGTGTTTTCACCGTACCACATGATCTAAAGAAGTTACACTAATCAAAACGACAACAACTTCCCCAAAAGTGGTGCGTTGAAAACACAAACCCTGGCTCTATAATCACCTGAAAACAGTAGAGGTTGCGAGACGTTATGATTTCCTGAATTATCTCGCGCACTTTCCGACGTTGTTTTAATTTAGATCCTGCGAACAGGTAGTAGCTGTTTCTAAATGTAATCACCCATCCCCACCTCAAAAAAATCGGTGTAATCAAAAAACAATCGGTGTAATCCCAGAAACAAAATCAACGTAATCATCCTCCCGTCAACGGTCAACCGCGCATAAACGGGTTAAAATTCCTCGTGCCAATTTCCATTCCCGCCGCCCGACAAACGGTTTTATCACCAAACTTAAAGTTGATCTGATCCATAGCCTGGTAAAGTTTAATACGTTCTTCGTTATCTTCAAACAAGTTGATCTGGTAGCTTCCTGTACACAGATCACTTAGCCTTACGCCTATTAACCGGATAGGCCGGTGCTGATCCCAGGCTTTCTTAAGCAGATTCTTAACGCCGGGTATTAGGATATGCTCCGCAGCCGTAAGCGCGATCTTTTGCTGCTGCGTATGCGTTTCAAAATTGCCATAACGAAGTTTGATAGCGAGGCAAGACGATAACTTATTTTCCCGCCGAAGCTTTGATGATAACTCCTCGGTCATCGATACCAAAGTAGTTTCGAGTGTGCGATGATCTGATACATTGATATGAAAAGTATGCTCAGTACTGATAGATTTCCTATCGGAATGGGGCACTATCTCACTATGATCTATCCCGTTGGCCTTTTCCCAAAGCGCGTGGCCATACTTACCAAAAATAGTTTCCAAAAACCTAATGTCGACCTTTTGCAGATGGCCTATTTTTTCAATGCCATACTGATATAACTTATTACGGGTACTCTCGCCCAGGCCGGGTATTTTACCAATATTGAGCGGGGCCAAAAATTTCACCTCATCGCCATGTTTTACGAACATCTGTCCGTTTGGCTTGGATTGATTGGTGGCCATTTTGGCTACAGTCCGGCCAGATGCCATACCGAATGAAATAGGTAAGCCCGTTTCTTTGATAATTTTCTGCCTTAGTTTAGTTGCCTCCTGGTAGCAATCGAAAAAACGGTCCATTCCTGTGTAATCGATATAAAATTCATCAACAGATGTTTTTTGATATAGTGGTACTGTATCGTCAATGATCTGCGTAACCTCGCGCGAAGCCTCTCCATAGCGCCCATGCGAACCACGTACCAGGATAGCATGCGGACAAAGTTTAAGCGCCTGTTTCGTAGGCATAGCCGAATGTATGCCGAAAGCCCTTGCCTCGTAACTGCATGATGCTACCACTCCCCTTTCGGCAGATCCGCCGATGATCACCGGTTTTCCTATCAATTCGGGATGAAACTTTCGCTCCACCGAAACGAAAAACGAATCGAGGTCGATATGAACGATATAGCGCTTGGCTTCCACAAAACAAAAGTGAAAATAAATTTGATATTTTACTAATTATTTTAGCATTTTTGACTAAATTAATTAGCCAACAGATGAATATGTACGAAGATTACCTGATGCTACTCTCGCCTCCAGAAACGGTGAAGCACGAGATAGCCCGCTACAAAAAGGCGTCGGCAAGGCTTATCGGTAATTTTAAAAGCATGGATTCACCTGCGCATATTTCTATTCAACATCTGGAACGTCAAAAACCGTTTATGTCGGGCAAAAACATGGAGCTGATTGAACAAGCCATTAATACCCTTCCGCCGGTATTGCTGCATTTAGATGGTTTTGCGCATTTTACGCACCTGCATAACCGGATGACAATTTATGCAACCATCCGCACCACCCCGGCTACTGATAGCTGGTTTAACATGCTTAAAAAGAAGCTAAAGATCAAAAAGAACATTATACCGCATGTTACCGTGGTACGCGATATCCCCGAAAGAGATTTCGATGCGCTTTGGCCACATTTCAGGCATAAAAAACTGGTGGGGCCTTTTTGGATCAGGGAACTAAACATTTTAAAACGTGATACGCTGGATGCCTTTGCCAAATGGGATAAGTTTAAAGTTTTTGAGTTTAAAAACCAGACAGGTACGGGCTATACCCGCGATGAGCTGGAACTGCTTAAAACCGGAGATCCGGATCAAATTAACCTCTTCATTTAAAATTTTAATGTCATGGACTACGCATTTTATCATTTCATTTTGCCGGTACCCGATCATGTTAATTTCATGATCCTGAAATTAAAGAACGAAGCAAAACGCCTTATTGGCAATTACCCAAGTGTGCAGAGCAGGGCGCATATCACTATCAATAATTATCCGCGCAAACCGCTTGACGCCGATATGCAGGGGTTTTCATTTTTGAGCAGGAAGCTTAGTCTTTTGCCGTCGGTTGTTTTTGAGATAGATGATTTTGACTGCTTTAACGAGGGCAATAATTATAATAAAACCATTTACGCTAAAGTAAAACTGAGCGAGCAGAACAAATATTGGCTAAAACTGCTGAAAGATATAGTTGGCGAAAGCAGCACCATACCTCATATCACTATTGCAAGGGGCATCACTCCCGATCAGTTTAACCGGCTATGGCCGCTTTTTCAAAAACGGGAAATGAAGGTAAAATTTGTGGTAAGCAGGCTTACCATTTTGCAAAATTTGCTCACAGATTCGGACCAACATGCCAAAACTTACCGGGAATTTGAGTTTCGGGGTGATGAAAATGTGCTGGCTGGTTACAATAATGTGGGTGTAAACAGGCAAATTAAAAATTATCCCTCTATAAATCAACAGATAAGCCTTTTTTAACATTTTCTTAATCAAAAATGGTATGTTTTTCTATATTTGCGCCGGGGTAAGTCTTTTACGGCCAGCTCCTCTTGAACTCCCCCAGGGTGGGAACACAGCAAGGGTAGAGAGTTGAGCGGCGCGATAAAAGTAGCTTACCCTTTTTTTATTTTCTTTATTTTTGCTAACTGTGCGAGCACCTATTCCCTGAGCTAACATGAGCAAATTTCTTACTTTTGTACTTTTATTGCTCCTATTCACTTTTGCTGTAAAGGCACAGGAAAACAATCCAACTTTTGTACAAAAATATCATCCTTTAAAAATCACGTCTCCCTTAAAAACGACCGTACTATTTAAAAGCAAATTCTATTGCTTAAAATCAAACGGAGAAGTTTTTGTGGTAGATAGACGAACCAATACCATTGACTCAAGCTATACTGATAATGCCAAAGGCCTTAGTATTGTAAATCTGTTCCTGAAAAATGATTCGCTTTTCGGCGTCAAGTCAACAAACGATACTTATTACCTCTCGCAAGCCCACGTTTGGATACCATTAAACCGTAAATTCAAAACTCAGCCAATATTTGAGGATGATAAATTCATCATTACCGCTACTTGTAGCGGCGAATGGGGAGGCACCATTTATTTTAAGGATAAAAAAACAGGCAAAAAATACGAAGCCGCCTGTACATGTGCAGTCAATGTAATTAAGCACCGCGGTGAATATCATGTAACCGCTTCGCTGAATCATATGGCTGGCTCAACAAATATTTTTACAGTTAAAAATCCTTTAAAATTACAGTCTGCATATAAAAACAAACCCACGCCTCGGGGCTATTTAAGCAACGGAACACCAGTTTACAATCAAGGAGACGACGAAAGCTCCTCAAAAAAAGGAACAACACACCTGATTGATTCAATTGGTATAAATTCGGTTGCGAGTTTTATTTACAACAACGACCTTTTTTATATTATCTCTAAATATCCTAAAACTTATATCTGCCGTGTTGAAAATAAAAATTTCGTTACCATAAGCCAGCTTAGCGATAAACCTATGTGGAACCTTGATTTTGGTTGCAAAATTTATGGTGATGAAACCATTTTCAATTTCGAAAACGAACGGTCGTCAGGTTTTGTGGTTATCAACCAAAACAAAATAACTTGCTACGTTAATTAAAAATACAAATGCTCGACATACTCATTATTGGTGCCGGCCCCATTGGTTTAGCTTGCGGACTTGCAGCCCAAAAAGCCGGTTTAAGCTTCGCGATCATCGAAAAAGGCACCCTTGTAAATTCGTTATACAACTACCCTTCAACCATGACGTTCTTCTCCACATCAGAAAAGCTGGAGATTGGCGGCGTGCCATTTGTTACTACCCACACCAAACCCAACCGTGCCGATGCATTGGAGTATTACCGTCGTGTAGCACTATCCAATAACTTGCCTATCCATCTTTTTGAAGAAGTTATTGAAGTAAAACCTGAAGACGGCTTTTACACCATCATTACCAAGAAAGATACTTATCAGGCAAAAAAGATAATCCTTTCAACAGGCTTTTATGATATCGCGGTTAACCTGGATATCCCCGGCGAAAATCTGCCTAAAGTAAAACACTACTACCAGGATCCGCATTATTACACCTTGCAAAAAGTGGTTGTGGTAGGCTCAAGCAACTCGGCTATAGATGTGGCATTGGAAACTTACCGTAAGGGCGCTGAGGTCACACTGGTGATTCGCGATAGCGAGGTTAGTCAGCGGGTTAAATACTGGGTAAGACCGGATATTATTAACCGGATCAAAGAAGGCAGCATCAAAGCCCATTTTAACTCCAACCTCGAAGCCATCCGCGAACATGAGGTAGATATCAAAACGCCAGAGGGATTGATCACCATCCCCAATGATTTTGTGATGGCGATGACAGGTTACAAACCAAATTTCGATTTCCTGAAAAAACTGGGAATCATCCTATCCGAAGATAAATTCATCCCGCAATACAACCCCGAAACGATGGAAACAAATATGCCCGGTTTATACCTTGCCGGGGTGGTTTGCGGCGGCCTGGATACCCACCTTTGGTTCATCGAAAACTCGCGTGTACATGCCGAGATGATCCTTGCTGATATTGTGGCGAAAAAATGACGGTTTAGTTGAGTTGATTAGGTGAATGGTTTGCCTTGATAGACAAGATATTATATCAAAAAACCAATTACTCACCTAATCAACCCAATCAACCACTCACCAACCCTAAAATAATGACATTTTTTTCTTGTATAAATAAAATTTTATAGTCTACTTTGCAGCGAAATTAAAAACACAGTAACTCTACAAAAAAAATGAATACACCAAGCTTAAATAAGCCCGCCCTGAGAGCAAGTTTTGCTCCGGTTGCTGCTGCCTTGGGTTCAGCTGTATTTTTAAACTGCCCTCTTCTCCGACGAAGGACCTACATGCCACGGGCTTGAATTAATTTTCATCCTGCTCCACACAAAAAGAGTTTTTTAAACTTCTTTTAAAAAAACCATCTAATTATTTAAGGCTGATAAAGCCAATTAATTTCACGGTAATTATCTATTTAAATGACCATACAAGATTTTGATATCCAGGTTGCTACAGCACAGCATGTAGATTATGCTGCCATGATATGCGATGAAATGGCCGAATCGGCCAAGGCACGCGGAACCGGTATCGCCACACGCTCGCCCGAATATGTTGCCAACAAAATGCTGGAAGGCAAAGCGGTTATAGCATTGCATAAAGACGGCACATGGGCCGGTTTCTGCTACATTGAAACCTGGAGCCACGGCGATTTCGTTGCCAACTCAGGCCTAATCGTTAATCCGCAGTTTCGTAAAGCAGGTTTGGCGAAAGCTATTAAACACCGTATTTTCCAATTGTCGCGTGATAAATATCCGGAGGCCAAAATATTTGGATTAACAACAGGTTTAGCGGTAATGAAGATCAACTCAGAACTTGGTTACGAACCTGTTACTTATTCTGAATTGACGCAAGACGAGAACTTTTGGGCTGGCTGCAAAAGCTGCGTAAACTTCGATATCCTGACCAGCAAAGGCCGCAAAAACTGCATGTGCACCGCCATGCTTTTTGATCCAGCCGAAAAACAGAAAGAATACGAAGAGAAGATGCAACGCATTACTCACAAGGCTACACTACTCGAGCGTATAGAGAACGCCATTAAAAAACGCATCAAACACGACGTTTAATTTAAAGTCGTTATTTAACTAACAAAACAGATCACCATAAATTGATAGTAAAGCTTTAAGCCTTACGCTTTAAGCTTTAAGCTTACCAAAAACATGAAGAAAAAAGTAGTATTAGCTTATAGCGGAGGTTTAGATACCTCTTTTTGCTGTATTTATTTAACACAGGATCTTGGTTACGAGGTTCATTCGGTTATTGTAAATACCGGCGGTTTTAGCGAGGAAGAGTTAAAAGGCGTTGAAGAGCGTGCTTACAAAATGGGCGTTACTTCGCACCACGTTGTTGACGAAACCGAAAACTTTTACAATACCTGCGTACGCTTTTTAATTTATGGTAACGTATTAAAAAACAATACCTACCCGCTATCGGTAAGTGCTGAGCGCGTAAGCCAGGCAACCGCTATTGCTAACTACGCCAAAGAAATTGGTGCCGAATTTGTTGCCCACGGCAGTACGGGTGCCGGTAACGACCAGGTACGTTTTGATATGATCTTCAATATCCTTGTACCTGAAGTAAAGATCATCACCCCTATCCGCGATTTGAAACTGAGCCGCGAAGAAGAGATCGAATACCTGAAAAAACACGGTGTTGATATGAACTTCGAAAAGGCTAAATACTCTATCAACAAAGGCATCTGGGGTACATCAGTAGGCGGTAAAGAAACCTTGACTTCAAACCTTGGCTTACCCGAAGAAGCATGGCCTACACAGGTTACCGAAAGCGAAGTAAAAGACCTTGTGCTTACTTTTGATAAAGGCGAATTGGTAGCCATTGGCGATGAGCAATATGATCACCCAACCAAAGCTATCCAGGCGTTGCAGGCCATCGCGCAGCCTTACGGCATTGGCAGGGATATCCATGTTGGTGATACCATTATCGGTATTAAAGGCCGCGTTGGTTTTGAGGCTGCGGCCCCAATGGTGATCATCAAAGCTCACCATACTTTAGAGAAACATGTGTTAACCAAATGGCAGCTTTCATGGAAAGATCAGTTATCATCTTTCTACGGCAACTGGTTGCATGAAGGCCAGTTCCATGATCCTATCATGCGCAATATCGAGGCTTTCCTGAACGATACGCAGGTTAACGTAAGCGGTAAAGTGTTTGTGCAATTACACCCATACCGTTTCCAGGTTGTAGGTATTGAGTCGGATCATGATTTGATGTCGAACAAATTTGGCAGCTACGGCGAAATGAACAATGCATGGAGCGGCGAAGATGTTAAAGGTTTCTCGAAAATATTCGGTAACCAGGTAATGATCTATCATAAGGTTAACGGCCAAAATGATTAATACGGCGTTTTCAAAAAGCGATTGCTTAAAGCATTACAACTGGGGCGACGACTGCCACGGCTGGACTTTCATTGATACGGAAGCCCTATCGGTTAAGCAAGAGTTGATGCCCCCGGATACTGCCGAGCAACTGCATTATCATGAAAAAGCCACACAGGTATTTTTTATTTTGAGGGGACGGGCTACTTTTTCAATTGACGGCGAGGTAACGGTATTAAAACCCGAACAAGGTATCGAGATCAACCCCGGTCAGAAGCATTTTATTAGCAATAACGACCGGACAGATCTGGAGTTTATTTTATATTCATATCCATCTACAAATAATGACAGAATTGAAATTAAATAAGGTACGTGCAGGTATAGTTGGCGGCGCGGGATATACCGGAGGCGAAATGCTCCGGATCCTGATCAATCATCCTAACGTTGATATAGCTTTTGTACACAGCAACAGCAACGCGGGCAACTATGTTTACGAGGTACATACCGACCTGTTTGGCGATACCGACCTGAAATTTGCTTCTGAATTATCTACAGATATCGATGTGCTTTTCCTTTGCGTGGGCCATGGCGATGCTAAAAAGTTTTTGGAAGCAAATACTATCCCCGATTCTGTAAAGATCATTGATTTGAGCCAGGATTTCAGGCTATCGCAAAACGCTACTTTAAACGGCAAGGGCTTTATTTATGGACTACCTGAGTTAAACCGCGAGGCTATTAAAACAGCCGCTAATATTGCTAATCCGGGTTGCTTTGCTACCTGTTTGCAATTAGGTTTGCTTCCGCTGGCTTCGAAAGGTTTGTTGGATAATGAGGTGCATGTTACAGCGACAACAGGTTCAACAGGTGCCGGTCAGAGTTTATCGGCCACATCGCACTTTACCTGGAGAAACGATAACCTTTCCGTTTACAAAGCATTCAGCCATCAGCATTTAAATGAGATTGGCCAATCGTTAAGGCAATTACAACCGGGCTTTGATAAAGCGATAAACTTTATCCCATACCGTGGTGATTTTACCCGCGGCATCATAGCCTCTATTTATACCGAAAGCGATTTAACCGAAGAGGAAGCATTAGCGCTTTACAAAGCATATTACGAAGGGCATCCGTTTACGCATGTAACCAACCGTAATATCGATTTAAAGCAGATAGTAAATACCAACAAATGCTTTATCCAGGTTAAAAAACACGATAACAAAATATTCATTATCAGCATAATGGATAACTTACTTAAAGGCGCATCCGGCCAGGCAGTACAGAACATGAACCTATTGTTCGGCCTCGACGAGCGCGCAGGTTTACGACTTAAGGCGATCGGCTTTTAACCAAGCTGCTCGCCGTCCCGAAAAACCTGTTATCAATTAAGTAGTAAAATTATATCCACTGAAAAAAATGAAATTATTCGACGTTTATCCAATTAACAATATAAACATTACACGGGGCAATGGCAGCCTTGTATATGATGCTCAAGGAACTGAATATCTTGATCTTTATGGCGGCCATGCCGTTATATCAATTGGTCATACCAACCCGCATTATGTAAAGCGTTTGGAAGATCAGTTGCACCAGATCGGTTTTTACTCTAACTCTATCGAGATCCCAATTCAAAAAGAACTGGCTAAAAAGTTAGGTAAAGTATCTGGCAAAGATGATTACCAGTTATTCCTTTGTAACTCTGGCGCTGAGGCTAATGAAAATGCTTTGAAACTGGCCTCATTTTACAATGGTAAAAAGAAGATCATCGCTTTCAAAAAATCATTCCATGGCCGTACATCTTTAGCTGTTGCAGCTACCGACAACCCTAAAATTGTAGCGCCGGTTAACGAAACCGATAACGTGATATTTTTGCCCTGGGCTGATGAAGCGGCTTTGGAGCAGGCTTTTAAAGACAATGAGATTTCTTCGGTAATCATTGAAGGTATCCAGGGCGTAGGCGGTATCCAGGTTGCTCCGGAGGCTTTCCTTCAAAAGATCCGTTCGCTTTGTGACGAATATAACGCTGTATTTATTGCAGATTCGGTACAGTGCGGTTATGGCCGTACAGGTAAATTCTTCTCGCACGATTTTGGTGGCGTTAATGCCGATATCTATAGCATGGCCAAAGGTATGGGCAATGGCTTCCCTATTGGCGGTATCATTATCTCGGCAAAAATACAGCCTGCTTATGGCATGTTGGGCACTACTTTCGGCGGCAACCATTTGGCTTGTGCTGCCGGTTTGGCCGTACTTGAAGTAATGGAACAGGATAACCTGATGCAAAACGCTTCTGAGATTGGTAACTATCTCATCACCGAATTGAAAAAACTGGAGCAGGTGAAAGAAGTTCGTGGTCGCGGTTTGATGATCGGCATCGAATTACCTGAAGAACTGGCTCATGCCCGTAAAGAATTGCTGAACAAGCACCATATATTCACCGGAGAAGCTAAACCAAATGTGATCAGGTTGTTACCTGCATTGAACCTCACCAAAGCTTATGCTGATAGGTTTTTGGAAGCTTTTGTAACTGTTTTAAATCAATAACCCGCTATAATACCCCAACCGATGAAACTATTCTCTTCTGTTAATGATGTAGCCGATGTTAACGCCCTTGTAAAAGAGGCGCTGGCACTTAAACAGGATCCTTTTGCCCACCAGCAGTTGGGCAAAAATAAAACGCTGGCATTGGTGTTTTTAAACCCAAGTCTGCGTACCCGCATGAGTACCCAAAAGGCTGCCATTAACCTGGGCATGAACGTAATGGTGCTCAACATCGATAAAGAAGGCTGGGCGCTTGAACTGCGCGACGGCGTAATTATGGATGGTACCACTGTTGAGCACATCCGCGAAGCGGCTGGTGTTATGGGCCAGTATGCCGATATTATTGGTGTACGATCGTTCCCGGGCTTGCGTAACCGCGAAGAGGATTATAGTGAGATGATATTTAACAAGTTTGTTGAGTTTTGTAAAGTGCCGGTGGTGAGTCTGGAATCAGCCACGCGTCACCCGTTACAAAGCTTAGCCGATTTGGTTACCATTGAAGAGTTAAAAACCATAGCCCGCCCTAAAGTTATTTTAACCTGGGCACCGCATATCAAACCGTTGCCGCAGGCTGTTCCAAATTCATTTTCGGAGTGGATGTGTAAGGCTGATGTTGATTTTACCATTGTTCAGCCAAAAGGATATGAGCTTTGTGCCGATTTTACCCAAGGCGCAAATATCACTTATAACCAGGACGAAGCTTTGGCAGGGGCTGATTTTATTTATGTAAAAAACTGGTCGGCTTATGAGCCTTATGGTAATATACTGGGCAAAAACGAGGAGTGGATGCTTACTAATAAAAAGCTCGAACTAACCAACAATGCCAAAGTAATGCACTGCTTACCGGTTCGCCGTAATTTAGAATTATCTGATGAGATCCTCGACGGGCCAAACTCTGTTGTGGTACATGAAGCAGGCAACCGTGTTTGGGCAGCGCAGGCTGTTTTAAAGCAGATGCTGGAGAGTTTGTAAGATATTCTACATCATATTATAACAAAGCTCGCAATTTTCGTTGCGGGCTTTGTTATTTTTATACCTATCAATTCAAAGCGATATAATCTGAAGATACCCAACGATTATCCCCTATTTTATCCCAACCATTATTACTTTCTATGATGGTTACCCGGGCTTCGTTATGCAATTGATCAACCACGTTGTATTCTGTACCTGGCCCATTCCGCACATTTAAAACAGAGGCATTCACCACCCCTGTTTTAAAGCTTGATGGCGCGGCAGCAATCGGATTATTTTTATACTCATCATAAGCCGCCTGTATCAACGGCAAATAATTGGCTGTGGCTTTTTCAACCGTGTTACCAGCAAAAAATCCGGTTCCGGGGCATGTCTTATGGTCTTTCAATTCAGGATCATCAACGCCATTGTCTCTAAACCCGTCGCTCAACCTAAACCAGTGATGGTAAACGATAGTATCGGTATTCACGGGCAAGCCAAATTTAAGGCATAGCAACGCGTTCATTTTGATGATGGTATTCTTGTGCTCTTCGGTAAGCTGATCCTGCCCGGCGTCAAAATTGCCAAGGTTTTCAATACAGATGCCGCCGGTGTTATGCCCTTTTATACAAGCCGGTATAATGGTAATTGTTCGGCAAACAGCTATAGTACCATCCGGAAACGTTGTATAATGCTGGGCAATTTCTGAAAAGCCTCGAGCCTTATGAGCTTCCTCCATACTGGTAAGCTTATCAAAATGATTACTCCCGTTAAAATTACGGTACGATGGGCTCCAGGTATGGTGTGTTTGTACGTGATCAATATGCCTTAACCCACTTACATTTAAATTATTGATATAGGTTTCAAATTCCTCTAATGATAGGAGGATAAATTTGCCTTGTGTTTTCATTGATTGTTCTGTTTTGATTTATCCTACTGCAATATTTGTATTAGTTACCGGCGAGGCTATTTCGCCTGTATTTACCGGCGGTGCTACTACCGTTACCGGCGGTGCAGGTGGCTGCCCGGCCTGGGCTTGCAACAACTTGTTTTCGGGCACTTTTGAACCGAGGTACGATGCCGAACTTATACCTGCCAGAAAAAGGAGTGTATCTGAAAATTCGGGCATGGTTTTACTATTTACGGTGTAAATGATAAAATACACGCCCAGCACCAGGTTCCAGGCAAAGGTTTGGATGCGCTGTACGCTGTAGCTGCTCCCATCTGATAAGATATCCCTAAAAAAACTTTGATGCGCTTTAACCGGCACCTAGTTGCCATTAGTATTAGGCAGATCAATAATAGAAGCAACGCCTGTAGTTGATAAGCTTATTCCTATCAAAAGCAAAATAGACGAATTTAAAACTCCCGGAATTTCGGTTAATACCAGCGAATATATAAAGCCACCAATAACCAGGGTTGTCCAAAATAAAAGCTGCGTTAACGACAGGCTATACGCACCTACACTTTTACCGCCCCTGCTATCCCGCAACACATCTGTTTTAATAGCGAGGTACAAAAAGCCAATAATGATAACAAGGAACGTTAGCAGCCACATGATAAATTCGCGCGTTTCATAATAATAAATAGTGATATGCGTATCGGCGGGCTTTTTAGTGATTGGGTCAACACCCTTATCAAGTTGGACCATCTGCTCCCAGCCAAGCGACAGGTTTAGCGTAATCTTATTGGCATACCAGTTTTTGGTGTTGCCATAGAAAAAGTCCCAGGTAGGTTTGGTTTCCTGGTTACGAATTAAACGGAAGGCAACATCCGAGTATGAACCAATATCGGGCACTTTATGATCCCTGATATCCTGGTTAGTATATTCACTGTACCATTTTGAGTAAATACCTCTTAGTTCAATGCCTTCGGCGTACATCACCAAGCGCGATTTATCCGTAGGCCTGTTCTCCAGAAATTTTATCGGGTTAGTGATCCTGATCCTGATAATATCGCCAGCATATGCCACCTTGCTATTAACAGCAGAATCAACGTTGATAGCTTTTACATCTATCACTCTCGGAGTAAGATCGGGGGTCGGAGCCGTAGCTGGTGCCGGGGAAGTTTGCGCCTGAAGCCGGATCAAAAAGGAACCGGTGCTCACTATCAGGCAAAAACAACGTTTCAGTTTTTTTGCAATGATCATATCGTAATAAGATTGGAAAGGTTTATAGGAACAATGAATTAATTCATTGTTAAAGAGTTATTAAATAAAGATATATGTTTAGGCATGGTAAAAACACCGTTGAAATACGTAATTATTACACGTACTTTTACGCAATAACACAGGCTAAGCATGTACACTCCCAAACACTTCCAACTAAATAATGAGCAGGAAGCCATCAGCTTTATGCAGCGGTATAGTTTTGCAACCATTGTTACTGCTACTAACAATGTTCCGTTTGCCACTCACATTCCATTTTTGGTTGAACAACGCGAGGGGCGTATCATCCTGGCCTCACACTTTGCCAAGGCTAATCCACAAGCAGCAGAAATTATAGGTAAAGATGTATTGGTGATATTTACTGAGCCACACGCTTACATATCTCCAAAACATTACGAAAAAGAAACCAACGTACCCACCTGGAATTATATAGCCGTGCATGCTTACGGCAAGCCTTCAATTTTGCCCGAGGGAGAAGAAACGGCCGATTTATTGGCCCGAATGATCAGCAATTATGAAACGGATTATTTGTCCCAATGGAACGGCCTACCCGATGAATACAAGCAACGCATGATGAAAGGCATTGTAGCTTTTGAAATTGCCGTTGATGATTTACAGGGAAAGCACAAACTTAGCCAAAACCGAAGCGAAGTTGAGAAGGAAAATATTATTAAAGCGCTAAACCAAAGCAATGATACCACCGAGGTCGAGATAGCTAAATATATGGAGAGCTTAAATAATTCACTACCGCGGGTTTAGCGCAGCGTAACCCGTGGGAAAAACGGGTCAAGTTTTCAACTTAACCACAAAAGCTGTCCGCTAACAATAAGGTGTCAGATAAAACAAATTGGTTTTATATCTGATTCGCTGAAGTTGAAAACTTCAACAGTTATTCACCATGGGTTACGCTATCGCTAAACCTGCGGCGGATTGTGGGAGATTTTTGTAGAATTGTTTTTATTCCACTACCTTCTTTGATGCGCTATTGATCATAGCATTCAAGGTTAAACCCTGCACAATCACCGAGAATATCACTATAAAATAGCTACCAGAAAGAATCAAATGTCGGTATGGCGTATTAGGTAACGACAATGCAAGTGCTATCGATATCGCTCCCCTCAAACCAGCCCAGGTCATGATATTGATATTGCTGTAGTTTACCTTTAGCGTACGCCTTAAAAAAGTAAGCGGCAACATGATACTCAACCACCGGGCTAATAAAATCAAGGCTATAGATAAACTGCCGGTAACCCAGTAATTATTTACAAAAGGCAGGTTTACCAATTGCAGGCCTATCATCACAAACAATATCGTATTCAGGATCTCATCAACCAGCTTCCAGAATTTCTCCAACGCTTCGTGCGATTTTTCTTTGTTATCCTGGTTGATGGATTGTCCCCCCGCAAATAGCCCTGCTGTAACTACCGATAAGGGGATCGAAAAATTAAGCAAAACCGCTAAAACAGATAAGCCCATCACCAAAGCCAGCGAGATCAATACAATAGTTTGAAAATCTTTAACTGAATGCATTAAACGGTGAGCCAGGTATCCCAACGCCGCACCAGCCACTATCCCTCCTATTATTTCTTTAATAATAAGCATGGTTACTTTAGCCAGTTCTATCTTCTCCTCGCCTACGCGCGCAACCTCTAAAATGATCACAAACAGGATCAATCCAATGCTATCGTTAAATAATGATTCGCCCGAGATAATGGTTTCCAGATGCGCCGGGAGTTTGGAATTTTTGATAATGGCTGATACCGCTACCGGGTCAGTCGGCGAGATCAACGCTCCGAACAACAGACAGTAAATGAGCGGCATGCGGATATGAAGAATGGGCGCTACATAGTAAAACAGAGCCCCAAAAGCCGCGGTTGAAATAATAACGCCCAATGTACTCAATACAAAAACAGGGCGCATTTCACGTTTTAATTTCCGGCCATCAAGATTAAATGAGCTTGAAAATAGCAGGAACCCCAGCAGGATATTCAATACCGCTTTTGAAAAATTGATATTCTTGGCCAAAGTGCCCAGGTAATCGGCTATGGACGAATCTACTTTATCTAAAACAAGTATAACAATAGAAGCGATCGTTGCCAGCAACACAATGCCGATTGTGCCGGGCAGCTTAATAAAGCGGGCGTTTAAATACGAGAAAACCGCGCTTACAATAACCAATAAAGCAATTACAACAAACAGATCCATAAATACTTAGCATTAAGGATTTAAACGGACCAATTGTTTGCAATTATCTCACTTCTGGATCGGTTTTCCGGGTTTCAGTATCAAACTGGCGTACGATAAGCCTATTATCGCTATTTTTGGTAAAATAGTTAATGGCCCAGCTAAAAAAGATGATGCCCTTATTGGTAAAGCCTGCTAACGACATGATATGCACCAAACCCCAAACCAACCAGGCAAAAAATCCCTGGAAATGGAGTTTACCCAGATCGGCAACGGCTTTATTGCGACCGATGGTGGCCAGCGAGCCTTTGTCTTTATATTTAAACGGCACTAAAGGTTTACGATCAAACATTCGAAAAACATTTTCGCCAAGATTTTGCCCTTGCTGAATAGCTACGGGAGCAACACCGGGATGCCCGTTAGGATATTCATCTGTGATCATGGCCGCCACGTCACCTATGGCATAAATATTTTCGTAGCCTTTTACTTTGTTAAACTCATCAACCAGAATGCGGTTGCCGCGGGCAATGCTCTCGGGTGGGATACCTTCGGGGAACTCTCCTTTTACCCCGGCTGCCCAAAGTACGTTACGTGTGAGAATGGTTGTGCCATTATCTATTTTAAGCAAATAGCCATTATAGCTTTCCACGTGTACGCTATTATAAATGGTCACATCCATATCCAGCAAAAACTGTTTGGCCTTCGCGCTTGCCTTGGGCGAAAAAGCGGCAAGCAGTTCCGCTTTGCCTTCAACCAAATAAACCTTCATAGCATGTTTGCGCAGGCCGTGATAATCTTTCATAAGGATCAACTCACGCATCTCAGCCAGCGCGCCGGATAGTTCAACACCCGTAGGCCCACCTCCTACTACCACAAAGGTCATCAGGGCGGCTTTTTCTTCCGGATCTTTTGACACGAGCGACATCTCGAGGTTTTGCAATATCAGGCTCCGGAGGTTCAGCGCCTCCGGGATATTTTTCATCGGCATAGCAAAATGCTCGATCTCTTTATTACCGAAGAAGTTGGTATTGGAACCTGTTGCTATCGCGAGGTAATCATAATAAATTGTGCCAATATCAGTGTCCAGTGTATTGCTCTCGGAGTTGATCTTCTTCACATCGGCTAAAGCGAAGCGAAAGTTTTGCTGCCGGGTAAAAATACGCCTCAATGGGAAACCAATCGAATCGGCAGCGATGGAGCCGCCGGCCACCTGGTAAAGCAATGGCTGAAAAGTATGATAATTATGTTTATCGATCATCAGCACATCAACCGGTGCGTTTTTTAGTTTTTTAGCTAACTGGATCCCTCCAAATCCGCCTCCAATAATTACTACACGCGGCCTGGTATTCTTTTTTTGCTCCATAGATAGATATAAGCGCAGATGATGCCTTAAAGTTTTCCAATAATACTAAATCTTTCATTATCAAAATGTAAACTTCCGGCCAGATTAGCTTATCTCGTTTTAGCATCATATTTTCAATAAAAACACCATATTTTTTTAATTTTGGATACTTTTTATCAAAAAAAGCGGAGATTTGCCAAAAATATAGCTATATTGACAACAGCAATGAGTAAAATTGATACAGATCATATCAAAACGGATAAATTACCATCTAATAACGCTCTTTATATAATCAAAATTGGAGGAAACGTTATTGATAATTCAGAAAACCTGTATCATTTTTTAAAGGACTTTGAAGCCCTTGAAGGCAACAAGATCCTGGTACATGGCGGCGGAAAAGTGGCCACGCAGATGGCAGAAGACCTGGGCATCGAATCGAAAATGGTTGATGGCCGCAGGATCACCGATATTGAAACGTTACGTGTGGTTACCATGGTTTATGGCGGCCTCATCAATAAAAACATTGTAGCACAGTTACAACGCTTTGGCAACAACGCCATTGGCCTAACTGGCGCAGATGGTAACTTTATTAAAGCGGTTAAGCGGCCTGTAAAAACAATCGATTACGGTTATGTGGGCGATATAGTGAAAGACTCTATTAATCCTCACAGCATCAGCAAATTGCTTGATTCAGGCTTCACCCCCGTTTTTTGCGCGATAACGCACGATGGCGAGGGACAACTACTTAATACCAACGCTGATACCATTGCTTCGGCACTGGCGGTATCGCTATCGGCATTGTACGAAACTACGCTGATCTATTGCTTTGAGAAAAAGGGCGTATTGAAAGACATTAACGACGAGGGATCACTGATCAGCGAGATCAACCCTGAGCGCTACGAACAACTGAAAAAAGAAAAAATAATACATAGCGGCATGCTGCCCAAACTCGACAATGCCTTTACCGCCATATCATGCGGAGTAAAAGCAGTAATTATAGGCAAGTCGGATGAGCTTGGTCAGCTGAAAGATAAAAAACCATTTGGAACACGTTTAACTAATAACGCATGAACTCACAACAGCACATTTCCATTTTAGGCTCTGGTAACATAGGCCTGTCATTAGCCAAAGGTTTAGTTAAAGCAGGAATTTGTAAACCCCAGCAAATTTCCCTTACCCGCCGTAATGTTGCCGCCCTTAGCCAATATGCCGAGCAAGGGTATCATGTATCTGACAATAACCTGCGCGCCGTACGTAAAGCCGATATTGTTGTGCTGGCCGTACTTCCGCAGCAGCTTAATAAATTGCTTGATGAAATAAAACCATCGCTAAAACCGGATAAACAGTTATTGATCTCAGTGATCTCGGGCGTGAGCTGTGCCGATATCCGCCAGCACCTGGAACTTAACGTACAGGTGATCCGCGCTATGCCTAACACGGCTATCGCCATTGGCCACTCCATGACCTGTATCGCTACCGATAATGGCACCAACAAAAACATCAACATGACCAAATCATTGTTCGATACTGTTGGCGTAACCATCCAGATCAACGAAGAACTCATGACATCAGCCACTGCCCTGTGTGCTTGCGGTATCGCCTTCTTTTTAAGGTCGATCCGCGCGGCATCGCAAGGTGGAACCGAAATTGGCTTTCACGCGCATGATGCTTTGAAAATGGCTGCGCAAACAGCTAAAGGTGCTGCCGATTTGCTATTGCAACTGGCATCGCACCCCGAGCAGGAAATTGATAAGGTAACATCGCCAAGCGGTTGTACCATTGCCGGTTTGAACGAGATGGAACACCATGGTTTTAGTTCGGCTATGATCAAGGGCATCCGTTTATCAGCCGAAAAAGCGGGCGACCTGTACAAAAAAGATTGATATGTTAGCTTAAAGCAGAAAGCCAAAAGCCTGACAATACAAACAAAATCGATAACCGCAAAATCATTATATTCGACCGTTTTGATAGGGATTATCAAAATGAGATACTTTTAAACAACAGTAAAACGACAAGACATTAGCTATCAGCACAATAATTACGATGGCATAATAATGGCATTTTGCATGTTGAACTTTCAATTATAAAATGTTAACAGTAGAAAAAATTGGCGGTACATCCATGACCGCTTTGGGCGATGTGATCAAAAACATCATCCAGTTTGAACGCAGCGGCGATGAACTTTACAACCGCATATTTGTAGTATCGGCCTTTTCGGGAGTAACCAACCTCCTGCTCGAAAACAAGAAGACCGGCGCGCCTGGTGTTTACCACAAGCTGGCCACTTATAAAGATTTCCATCCCCTGCTTAAGCAGCTTATTGTTAAGTTAAAACAACTCAATAAAAACTACGAAAGCCTTGGCCTTAACCTGGCCGAAGCCGATAAGTTTATCGAGACCCGTATCAAAGACGCGCAAACTTATCTCGAAAACCTGGCCAACATCCTGGCATCGGGCTATGTAGGTAAAGAGGGTATTTTGCAGGCCGCCCGCGAGATCCTGGCATCTATTGGTGAAAGTCACTCGGCATTTAACTTTACCAATATCCTGCAAAATATGGGTATTAATGCTACGTTCATCGATCTAAGCGGCTTTCATGATCACCGTGCCTTAACCATCGACCAACGGATCAGGAAAGACCTTTCCCATATCGACTTTTCGAAAACCATTACCATAGTTACCGGCTACGCTAAAGGTACAGAAGGTATTATGCGCGAGTTTGACCGTGGCTACTCAGAAGTTACCTTCAGCAAAATAGCCGTGGCGGTAAAACCGCAGGAAGCTATCATCCACAAAGAATACCATTTGTGTACTGCCGACCCGCAATTGGTTGGCGTTGAAAACTGTTTTCCGGTAGGTAATACCAATTATGACGTTGCCGATCAGCTGGCTGATGTTGGTATGGAAGCTATCCACCCTAAAGCATCAAAACCGCTGGAAATAAACGATATCGACTTAAGGATCAAAAACACGTTCCAACCAGAACACCCCGGCACGCTCATTACCCGCGAATATATTTGCGATACCAAACGTGTTGAAGTGATAACAGGCACAGATAAGGTGATCATGATCGATATTTACGATCCGTCGATGGTGGGCAACGTAGGTACCGACTTCCACATTATGCAGCTGTTTTACAAATACGGCGTTAGCTATAGCTTTAAGGCTACCAGCGCTAACAGTATTTCGATTGTTATTTGGGAGAAGGATTATAACAAAAAACTAATTGCCGAACTGGAAGACAACTACGAAAAAGTTGCCGTTGAAAAAATGGCGATGGTTTGTTTGATCGGCTCAAACATGGATCAACCAGGCTTACTGGCTAAGTCGGCAACTGCGTTGGCCAAAAGCGGCATTAACATCAGGAGCTGCGGTTTCGCCCTGCGTATGGTAAACATCCAGTTTTTGGTAGCCCGTGAAGATTTTAACGAAGCTATCCGCGCGTTGAATAAAGCGATGTGCTAAATAAGACGAAAGGATAAAGGTTAAAAGCGAAAGATTATTTGTTTTCTGCTTTTAATTCCATAGCCTTTATGCTGAAATCATTGAGCGTATTTGTGAGGTTTTCAAAGTTGGCTTTAAGGTAACTTAAATCAATTTTGAAAACCTTTTTACTTTCTTTCTTGAAAAACCAACGCCTGAATAGACCTTTAGGTGCAGATAAATAAGGTTCAGGGTCGTATATTTTTATTTCCAATACACTCTTGTCGTTGATCACTTCTTCGATATCATCCCAATAAAACTTTCTGCCGCTTACACAATCGTGCAACCAAACTTCATTAGCCTCGAGTAAAGGTTGTTTTTTCAGGGCAAGTTTGATCACTGTATAAGTTTTTGAAAACGTTGCAACCGTTAGCAAAAGCCAGATAATTGCGCCCGATAAATAAACATAAAAGAAAAAGCTATCCGGATGGCCGTGCCTTGGACCTAACAGGTTAACCATACACAGTACTAAAAATAAAATAGGGAAAACAATTTGCCTTAAAAAACCGCCGCTTAACCTGAAATAGTATTTCATAACAAGATTTAGTTTTATAAAGTTACTGATTAATTATAGCAGCTAATTGGCGCTGTAAACTTTTACTTTTTAAATTAGCGGTGTTATCCTAAACTATCCGCATGTCTGATACTATTACATACCAGTATAACCAGCTATCATCTTTAAGCAAAGTTGACAACAATGATCAGTTATTTTTGGCGCAATACAGCGAAGTGCAAAAAAAGGATGCCTCATGCTTTTTTTGGGGGAGACTTACCGATCCTTATGTTGTTTCCCGTTGTTTGCTCACACTATCAAACGTAGTTAAATCGAGCTTCAGCCTCTCGCCAGCCGATTTATTGATGCTGAAAGATCCCATCGTAACTGCCGGTAACGAAAAAATAAGATTTGAAGGCTTTTCACATTGCGCCGGTGTATATGCCCGTGTTGATGTATTGGGCGATGGGCATGACGGTGAGTTTTTGGAAAATGGCACTACCAACGTTGATTTTAATCAGCCTATGCTGTCGGCCCTAAGCAGTGTTCGTCGAAATGAAGAAGTGTTGCTTTCTATCGGTAAAAAAGAAGTTGCCTTGCACCGGGAGGAAGGAAAAATAGTTGAGCGCAAAGTCCCGCTGCCTACTAAATGGATAAAGGGACTGACCAGTGTGCAGGTATTCTTGTCCGAATCGGAGCCTACCTATAAATTCAACCGCCTGCAGGCTATCCAGTTATTTAAAACCATCCCTACGGGTAAACCCAAAACTGATTATTATTTACTGGTGCGGGGTGGTAAGCCCATGTTCTCGCCGGTACAGGCAGCAAATGCCATAACGGTTGGCGGGGTTCATCGCCTTAAATTAATTGAACCGTTACTGCTTCTTGCAGATCGGTTACAGGTTTTCGCCCATAAAGATCAGCAGTCAACCACCTGGTAGGTTTACATTGGCGCGGTACGGTTTAGTTTATCGATATCGAGGGATGCCTGGCGTGGGTTTTCCGGAGAGGGCGCGGCACTTGAATCGTTAATAGAAGATGTGCCCGAAAACTGGGTTGAACTGATGGATAGTTACAGCTATGCCAACCAGGAATTTAATCCTACACTACTCGCAGTAAATGAGGGCCTCGATCTTAAAAAAGTAGAAAACTTAACCGGAAGGTTATCGGCCATTGGTTTACTGGGCTTTGATCTGGATGATAACAACTTCTTTTACCGCCGTTTGCCATTTAAAACCAGCCGCATCCTTACTTTAAACCCAAGATTAAAAGATGCCGAAAAGTTGCTTGCAGAGGGTAAAGTACAGATCAAATCAAACACAGGCAACCGGGTAGAGGCCGAGGTAGAAGGAA
The DNA here is from genome assembly GCF_039839285.1 of Mucilaginibacter sp. CAU 1740. Classification (NCBI taxonomy): domain Bacteria; kingdom Pseudomonadati; phylum Bacteroidota; class Sphingobacteriia; order Sphingobacteriales; family Sphingobacteriaceae; genus Mucilaginibacter; species Mucilaginibacter sp. CAU 1740. The sequence continues at coordinate 126,241 of NZ_JBDOQS010000012.1, forward strand.
GTGGCGTACATCACATGGTGCTACTGGAGGCCGACCAGGACCGCTGTACCTGTATGTGGTTTAGTAAAAACCAGGGCGAACGCGGCGTTTGCAAACATATACTTGCAGTGAAAAAACTATTGGCTAAGTAATATTTTATTGAGATGAGCACCTTTGCCGAGCAATACCTAAACCTTTTAAAAGAACAGCGTCAGGCCGATCTGTTTCCGCTGCTACAAACACTAACCGATGCTGAGAGAAAAAAATTCGCGCCGGAATTAAAAAAGCTGGATACCCAATATTTTAAATATGAAATTATAGGTAAATCAAAATGGGGCGGTGATGAGTACGGTTACAAATCTACAGATGCCCAGCGCCACATTTTAGCGCTTACTCATTTTGTGGTTTATAACAGAAAGGATTTTGAACGGGCCATGAATATCGGCATTATTCAAAAAGATGTGCTCGATACCATATTGCCCTGGTACCGCCCTACGTGGTTCAATGATTACATAAACAGTTTTAGCGATAATGAGTTCATTCCAAGTTTTATCGATTATGGTTGGTATATGGAACTGATTGATCAGGAACATGTCACAGAATCGGCCCTGCTTATTGCGCGTCTGCTTCCAGGGCTAATTTTAAAGAAAGTTTATCCGGAACGGGAATATCAGCCCGAAAAGTTATTTGAAAGGCCGGTTACGTTGCAAAAACATATATGGCACCTATTTGAATACACTAATACATTAAATTGGGCTGACGTATCCGACGAGATTTGGAAAAAAACGTTTAAGGATCTGTGCGAACAGGAAACATTACCACGTGCTAAAGTGCTGGAAGAATGTGCCGCTGCTGTTAATAGAAATTTCAACCAGGGCCTATCCAATTGGTTTACAGATCTGTTTATTTACTTCGAACCTACCAAAGCGGAGTTGATCAGTTTGCAGCCAGTATTGCTCAATACCCTCAACTCACCACATTCCAAACCTGTTAATACTATACTGAAGCTTTTTAAAGATTTAGCAGGCGATGACGGCTTTGAACAGGATGGATTCATGGAACATTGTCCGCTGGTACTCTCGTCCGAATCTAAAACAACGGTAACCAACACCTTGATGATTTTAGAGAAACTGGCCAAAAAACACGCGGATAGGCGAAATAAGATAAGCATATTGGCCAGCCAGGCGCTTATTCACCAGGATGATAAACTACAGATACGTGCGGCTAAGTTCATTTCAAAATATGCCGACAGCTCATCATTAGACGTTTGGGAGGCAGTTTCAGCTTACCAGCAGGGCTTACTGTTTGAGGCTAAAGGTATCCTCGAGCCATTTTTAATATCGGAAGAACCGGCAGAGGATTTGAGCGATCTTATTGAGGTGAACGAACAGCCGGACCGGCAACCGATAGCCTTCCCGCAAAACTTTGATGAACTTGTGTACCTGGCCAGCCAGGCTTTTGATCAAAATGAGGCTTACCATTTTGATTTACTACCCGCCGCTATTTTAAACTTTCAGCACGAGATGACGGAAGAGAATATCCGTAAACTGCTCCCCGCGTTTCAACGTGCATTTAAAACCAGCACCGGTGATTGGGTAAGCGACCGGGGGTACCTGGATAGCATGCTGGCCAAATTTTTGACAAGCTATGGCTTGTTGCTTATTAAATTTTACCCCAATGCGGCACTACCATTTAAAAACCTGTACGATGACCATCTCAATAAACTAAAGGAAAAAAACAAGGATACCAAATGGTTTGAAAGCGGCATCAAGGCCTGGGAGGTTTTTACACATTCTAAAGGGTATAAGCCCCATAAACATATCCTTCTTAATGCCTTTTGGGCGCTTGAACATAACCTCCGTGTTCCGTTGCTCTCTACCCCTACCCATGAACCTTCGCTTGTTTCTGTGGACGAATTGATCCGCAGGATAAGTATGTATCAAAACAGAAATACCCGCCCCGGTTTAATGGATTACCAAGTGGCTGTAATGCGCTGCTTTATTGATAATAAAGATGAGGCCCTCAGCCTTGCAAATTCTCTTTTAACTGGAGAACCACGGCAATTGATTGGTTTTATTTTAGGCGAAGATCATCAGCCTAATCCTCAGCATCACCTCAAACCCGTTTGGCTTGCCGCGGTTTTAACTCACAGGCGCGAGCTGATACACGCGTGGGCCGGGTACAGCAAATGGAATGAGGAATATTTACTGGCTGGCTTCAGTTGGTCATCATATGTGGAGCATTACGAGCAAAAAAACTATAATTATCAAAAAAAGGAATACGAAATGGAACCCGCTACCCGTAACGCGGTAATTGTATCTATCAACAAAACGGACACAAGTCCTATTGCTTCGGGTATTAAAAGTTTATGGAATAAACTTACGGGCAATAAAACAAGTACTGAATACGAGGAAGGTTATTTTGACTTTATCGAACTGAAATATAAATACATCTCGGCCGAGCAGAATGACATTAAAAGATTGATGTATTTAAGCCCCAACTGGCCCGAGCATTGGTTGGTTTACATCAGTAAAGAGGCTTTCCGCTATTTTGACCTCACCGGCGAAAATGATAAGCGACTTGTGATCTCAGCATTGGAAGCCCTGATGACCCTCAATTATGTTTATGGCGATGCCGGTCATTTATTTATCGCCACCTGCATGCTGCTTAACGATAAAACCGTACGCCTGTACGCTGCCGAACTTTGGATAAAAGGTATTAAAGAGCAAACTATCGACAGTAAAAAAATTGGGGAAATTATAGGAAAACACGAATATAATGGACTGGCACCCCTGAAACGCCTTACCGATTTGATCCTCTCGAATATGCTCCATATTTCGCCGGCTCATGATCGGAAATTGGAACAATTACTTGCAACCTGCATTAGTAATATGAATGCAAAGCCTTTAAATAACACTAAAAAACTGCTTGATATTTACTTAGAGGTGTTGGCGGCTAACAAACAATCAGTTACCGATACCAAGGTATTAAATGTATTAAGCGAGTGGGGAAAAACAAGCAGCAGTTTAACACCAGTTATTGAGCGAATAAAACAAGGGTTTTCGAATAGCAAATAATAAAAAGTTACAACATTTACAGCAGGGCAATTGTAACATTAGTACAGCACAACTTTTAAAAACCAGCGTTTTTGAGCATATTTATGTTTTACATGCGCCTATTATGCTTAAACATTTCCTGTTTTTAACTGTCCTGTTTTTCATTTCGCTTAATTTATCTGCCCAAAAATCAAGTAAAAAACCTTTAGATCATTCTGTTTTTGATGGATGGCAAAGTGTAACCGGGCAACGGATCAGTAACGATGGCAAATGGGTGGCATATGTTGTGAAACCTCAGCAGGGCGATGCCGATTTGTTTATCAAAGATTCGAAAAACAATAAAACCACAAAGATACCACGTGCCGACACCGTAAAAATAAGCGGCGATTCGAAATATGCTGTATGCCTGATCCGGCCATTTTATAAAGACACCCGCCAGGCTAAGATCAAAAAGAAAAAGCAGGCCGATTTCCCGAAAGATACATTGGGCATTATCCAGTTAGGATCAAATTCGGTTAGCAAAATTCCGGCTATCCGCTCATTTAAAATAGCTGAAGACGCGCCGGTACTGGTTTACCTCGCTACCGCTGATACGATAAAGAAACCCGCCACTGGCGATACTTCAAAAAAAGCCGTTGCTGCCACGGTTGCCCCGCCAATACCGGCCGGAGCCGATCTAACTGTTAAAAAACTAACAACTAAAACTGGGCGTACCTTTAAACAGGTTACCGATTACCAGGTTAGTAAAAACGGGAAATGGGTAGTCTTCGCGGTTACCCCGTCGCCCAAACAAAAAGATGTTATAGCCGGGATTTACTTATTTGATACCGAAACTAATACTGTAAAAAAGCTAAGCACAGGTAAAGGCAATTATCACAACATTGTTTTTGATCATGCGGCGAGGCAATTAGCATTCACTGCCGAAAAGAACCCTGAAAAAGCTTTGGTGAAGCCTTTTAAACTCTATTATTACAATACTACCAAAGATACCGCCGAAATTATCGCCGCCGAAGGCTCGGCAGGTTTACCCGATAAATGGGCAGTTAGCGGCGATGGAAAAGTTAGCTTCAGTAAAAGCGGCGGAAACCTTTTCTTTGGTACTGCCCCTATTCCCAAACCTGCAGATACAACACTGGTTGATTTTGAAGTGGCAAAGCTTGATATCTGGAATTACAAGGACGATTACCTGCAGCCCCAACAGCTTAAAAACCTGCAAACCGAATTAAAACGAAGCTATCCCGCTGTAATAAAACCTAACGATGCCTCGCCAAAAACGATGCAATTGGGAAGCAAGGCAATTCCCGAAATACTAATTGCCGAAAACAAAGATGCGCGCTATGTATTGGGTGTCACCGATACAGGAGCACGTGTTCCATCCCAATGGGAAGGCGGCACTAAACAACAAGCCATCCTTATTGATACCAAAAGCGGCAACCACCGCCTTGTTAATTCGGGAATGATGGGGCGTTATTATATTTCGCCGCATGGCAATTATGTTTTATGGTTTGATCTGAAACAGCAAAGCTGGTTTAGCTACACTATAGCTACCGGGCAAAAAATAAATCTCAGCAAATCAACCGGCACAGCCATGGGCGATGAGCTTAATGATGTACCTGGCTATGCTTCGGCCTATGGCGTGGCTGGCTGGACGGAAGGCGACAAAAGGGTATTTATTTACGACAGGTATGATATCTGGAGCATTGATCCTGCAACCGGTGATACCTTCAATTTTACCAATGGGATAGGTCGGAAAAATAAACTCATCATCAGGTACGATCAAACTGATCCTGAACAAAAGTTTATTTCTGCCGATGAGCCGATGTGGCTTTTAACTCAAAACGAAGAGACTAAACAATGGGGCTACTACAAAAAAATGCCCAACGGCCAAAATCCTCCAGATAAAGTGGTGATGACCAGTATGAGTTTCGACAACTTATTAAAAGCAAAAAAGGCTGATGTATATATCTATACCAAAGCAAACTACAAGCTTTCACCCGACCTGTATATCTCGTCCGATCTGAAAAAAGAAACTAAGCTAAGCGATATCAACCCGCAACAAGAAGAGTACAACTGGGGTACTGCCGAACTGGTTAAATGGACAACACCAAAAGGCTATAAATCAACCGGGATACTCTATAAACCCGAGGATTTTGATCCGGCAAAAAAATACCCGATGCTGGTTTACTTTTATGAAAAATTATCTGATGGATTGTACAATTACATAGCACCAGCCCCCACCCCTTCCCGCTTGCCAATTTCATTTTTTGTGAGCAACGGGTATTTGGTTTTCGCGCCGGATATCAGTTATCAAACCGGTCACCCAGGGGCATCGGCAGTTGAATTTATTAATTCTGGAGTTGAGGCTTTGAAGAAAAACGCTTGGGTTGATGGCGCTCACATCGGCATACAGGGACAAAGCTGGGGAGGTTACCAGGTAGCTTACCTCATTACCCAAACCAATATGTATGCGGCTGCATGGGCTGGCGCGCCGGTAGCCAACATGACATCGGCCTATGGCGGTATCCGTTGGGAATCGGGCCTCAATCGTCAGTTTCAATATGAAAAATCACAAAGCCGCATCGGCGCTACCCTTTGGGAAAGGCCGGAACTGTATCTTGAAAATTCGCCATTATTTCAATTACCTAAAGTGAAAACCCCGGTGATGATCATGAGCAATGATGCCGATGGCGCGGTGCCTTGGTACCAGGGTATTGAAATGTTTACCGCCCTGCGCCGTTTAGGTAAACCGGTATGGTTGCTGCAATACAATGGCGAAGCGCATAACCTGGTGCTACGTCAAAACCGTAAGGATATCACCATCCGCGAGCAACAGTTTTTTGATCACTTTTTAAAAGGCGCACCTTTGCCTGTTTGGATGGATAAGGGGGTGCCTGCCGTTGATAAAGGGAAAGATTGGGGTTTGGAATTGGAAAAGTAGTTAAGCATCTCCTCCTACATGTCATTGCGAGGAGGCACAACGAAGCAACCGCATGCTATACACAGCGGCCATGCTTCCGTGCGATTGCCACGCTGCGCTCGCAGTGACATGATGTAATAAACTTTCGACTTAAGACCTCCCTAATACGGATCAACATCTGGCTGAATAATACTTCCGGTACTCAGTTTAGTAGTTTGAAACTGGGTGATCACATCCCGCAAAGCGGCTTTAGCTTTAACTATCGAGATCCCATCCTTTTCAAACTTGAGCATAATGCTCTGAATGTAGTAATTACGAATACGGCTCACCAACGGCGGCTCTGGACCAATTACCCGTTCGCCAAAATGCTCGCGCAAACGCGCAGCCAAGTAGGTGGCCTGATTGCTCAGCACATCAGGGTTTTTATGTTTAATATCGAGATTAATGATGCGATAAAACGGCGGATACCTAAAATTGCGGCGTTCTTCCATTTCAGTAAGATACAGATCGAGATAATCGTTCTCAATTACCTGCTTAAGCACCCGGTGATAAATATCATAAGTTTGAACTACCACCTTGCCCTGTTTACCCCGCCGGCCTGCGCGGCCGCTAACCTGTGCCAATAAATGGAACCCGCGTTCGTTTGCCCTGTAATCCGGAAATTTGAGCAGGCTATCAGCATTGATAATACCGATCAACGTTACGTCCGAAAAATCAAGGCCTTTGGCTACCATCTGTGTACCAACCAGGATATCGATCTTTTTTTCTTCAAGATTATTAAGAATAGTTTGCAGTGAATTGCGCGAACGTGTGGTGTCCAGATCCATACGCGCAATGCGGGCCTCCGGCAATAAGATGCTTAGTTCGTCTTCAATTTTTTCGGTACCGAAACCTTTATACTCCAGATGGGTTGAGCCGCAGGCCGGGCAAATATTGGGCGTATCTTCCTTATAACCACAATAATGGCAATGCAGTTTACCGCTGCTTTTATGATAAGTAAGGCTTACATCGCAATTAATACATTTAGGGGTGTAAGCACAGATCTTACACATTAAAATTGGGGCGTAACCCCTACGGTTTTGAAACAAGATCACCTGCTCCTTATTTTCTAACGCCTGTTTTATCCCTTCCATCAGCACACTTGTAAAGTGCGACTGGATAGTTTTTTGCTTAGTCTCCGCAGCTATGCTCACCACTTCAACAATAGGCAACTCAACGCCGCCAAAGCGTTCAGTCAATTCAGCAAAACCATATTTATGCGTGCGGGCGTTATAATAACTCTCGAACGATGGCGTGGCCGAACCCAGCAACACCTTACTCGCATGCCGGTTGGCTAAAAAGATAGCCGCATCGCGGGCATTGTAGCGGGGTGCGGGATCGTATTGTTTATAAGATGTTTCATGCTCTTCATCAACAATAATTAGCCCGAGATCATTAAAAGGCAAAAATACCGACGAGCGCGCGCCAAGTACTATTTTATACTCGCCGCTCAGCACCTTTTGCCAAACCTCTACCCTTTCGTTATCATTAAAACGTGAATGATAAACGCCTATATCGGCACCAAAATACAATCGTAATCGTTCAATGATATGAGTAGTTAGCGCAATTTCAGGTAACAGGTAAAGTACCTGCTTGCCATTGCGTATCATATCCTCTATCAAACGGATATAGATTTGTGTTTTGCCGGATGATGTTACACCATGCAACAAGGTAACATCCTTTTCCTTAAACTGGGTACGAATACTATCCAATACTCCGGCTTGCTGTTCGCTTAAATCGAAAGTTTTACTTGCTTCCCCATCCTCCTCAAAATGCAAACGGCTAACATTCCGCTCTTCAGCCAAAAGGATCTCTTTTTCTATCAGCGATTTAATGCTCGATTCACCTGCTCCACTTTCCTCTATCAGTTCATTTTTAGTGATACTTTTTTGATGACGGGACAGCTTAATATAAGCCAGTAAAGCATCAGCCTGCTTAGGGGCGCGCTTTTCCAATATCGGGAAAAGTTCGCGAAGATTTTCGGGATTGTTGTAAACCGGATTAAGAGTGATAAAAGTTTTTTTACGAGGCTTATAGCGCTCGCTTACCTCTTCCGAGATATTGATAATGTTCTTTTCAAACATCTGTTTCAATATCGGCATCACTGTTTTTTGGCCCAACAATTTGGCGATGTCATTAACCGTAAGCTCGGGTTGAATTTCGAGAGCTTCAACAATTAAAAACTCCTTATCGTGTAAGGTAGCTTTATCTATCTCGTACTCGCGGTTGAGCACTATTTTGGTTTCGCTGGCCAGTTTCAATGCTGCGGGTAAAGCGGCGTTCATTACCTCGCCAATATTGCACATGTAATAATCTGCCAGCCACTCCCAAAATTCCAATTGTGTAGTGGTTACCACCGGCCTATCGTCCAGTATCTCGATGATGTATTTAGCTTCGTACTTTTCGGGAGCTAATTCGCTAATGGATTTTACAACGGCTGTATAAAGTTTGCTTTTGCCAAACTGCACCACTACCCTTTTGCCAATGGCAATGGCATCATTTTGCTCGTAAGGGACGCGGTAGGTATAGTTTTTTGAAATAGATAACGGTAAAATCACTTCGGCAAAAAGCGTTTTACGGTCGGCATGTTCAATATCGGGGGCAAACTCCAGCATGTAAAATTATTTGGTACGGATAGCGGCCAGGCCCAACATTAACCAGCCTAAAATAAACAACAGGCCACCAATCGGGGTAATTGGCCCCATCACATTCAACCAGCTCCAGCCAAGCACATCGCGGCACGAAAGCAGGTACAACGAGCCTGAAAACAGGATAATACCGAATGTAAAAAGGTAATGCGCGGCAGAGATCAGCCCCCCATCCCTTTTACCCGCAAAAGCGGCCAGGAACAGCAATGCAAATACGTGGTAAAAGTTATATTGAACGGCGGTATGCCAAACTTCAAGCTGCTTATCGGTTAAAACGGCCTTTAAACCGTGAGCACCAAAAGCGCCTGTAATAACAGCCAGCATCCCAAAAAACGAAGCGGTGATAATTATTTGTTTGTTCATGCAGATATAAAAAGCTAAGTTAACCAATTGAAAGTATTACTTTAACGCCGTGGGGTAAAATTCTATATTTGCTGCACATCCCTGCCATGAAACGACTGATTGTTACCACTATATTTTTGATTATAGCTACCGTGCTGGTTACGGTATTATATTTCAAAAATTTAAGTCCGCCAGGGGTACGTACAGGCGAGGTTATGCACAGTATCCCAGCCAACGCAGTGGCTATATTTGAGTTTAATAATGAGAAAGGGTTTTATGATATTTTTAACGGAAGCCCGCTGTTAAAAACCTTTGTAGGCGAAGAAAAACTATCCGATCTGGATACCTTGCGCAAATTACTCATCGCTACACCACAATTCGATCAGTTTTTTAGCGGGCAAAATATGTTTATCTCCCTGCACCCTGCAAACAATGATGATATAAACCTGCTGATAACCACAAGGGCATCAAAAACCTTTAATGCAGCTATGTTTAATAACTTAACAGGGGCGGCTAAAAACGCACTGCAAATAGCGCCAATGCAGATAGCAGGCATCCAGGGTTACAATATATTTATCAGGGCGCTCAACAAACATTTTTACATCCTAAAAAAGGGCGACAATATATTTTCGGGCAGTTTTTCGAAAGATCTGATCGACCATAGCGCAATTGAAGATAAGGCTAAAAACAATTTTGTACCACTCCCCGAGCAGCAAAACGCCAATGCATTGGCAGAACTTTATGTTAACTATAACCAACTCGATCCGCTTTTTAATCAACTATTTTTAAACAAGAGTACCGATATCTTCAAAAGCTTCAGGCTATTGCCCGCTTTTGGCGCGCTAACTTTAAACTATAAAAGCGATGCTTTGATGTTTAACGGCTTTACCAAAAAAGAAGGCAATTCGATTAGTTATTTAAACCTGTTTTTGGCACAGCAGCCAGTAGTAAATCATCTAAAAGATATTTTCCCTTCTACTACGGCTTACAGCACCAGTTTCGCTGTATCTGATGCTGGCAGGTTTACTAATGATCTTGCGGCCTGGCAAAACAAAGCTGGCGTTGGCGCAGAGCGCGATCGACTTTTGGCGAACGTTAAGGCCAGTTCGGGCATGTTTTTGAAATCAAATTTTGATGATCTGTTAGGAAACGAATTTGCGGTGGTTACTACCCGTTACTTCGAAAAGTTCGCCATTATTTCAGTTAAAGATGGCGCTAAACTACAGCCATTAATGGTGAATATCAGCAACATGGTTACTGACAAAGTAGGCCAGTTTAACTACGAAAAGCTTCCCTTCTTTTTATTGGGAGATGCTTTCAGCGTTTTTAGAAAGCCTTATTTTATCATAATGGATAATTACCTGATATTGGCAACTTCCGTATCAGAACTGGAAAGTTATTACGATACTTATATCAACCGTAAATTTATAGGTAAAACCGATCAATATACGGCATTTGATAACTTACTGGCCGAGCGCAGTAACGTGGCTTTCTTTATCAACTTTAAAAACGCACAACCGGTATTTAAACGCGATCTTAAACAATCATTTTATACCGACTTCGAAAACAGCAACTCCGGCTGGAAAAACTACTATGGGGCAGCCTATCAACTTGCAGCTTCGGATAAAAACTTTTATACCAATTTTTGCATGCGCCTTAACGCCCCTGATACCACTGCAATAAAAAAATAAATTTCACACATTTACACAACTATAGCAGCAGAATTCCGTAAAACTGTTTAAAATAGAAATTTTACTAATTTTACCGATAATTACACCATTAATTTTGGTAAACAATTATAGGCAAAGGTATCTGAGCTATATATGAATAAAATCTTTATCATTCTTTTATTTATTTTCTCTGCGTTCTCGGTTTCGGCTCAACAATTTTCTCAATTCAATACAGGTTCATTATACGATTCGTTCGAAAATCCGTCGCAAAGGGCTTTCATTCCCGATTCGAGCAGGGCTGTAGCATTCAATTTTTTCGTTCCCAATTTCGGTGGAAATTTCTATCTCACAGGCAATATTCAGAAACCGGTGAAAAACAGGTTATTTAACGGCGATTACAACACATCATCATTAAAATATCCAGGACGCGGAGGTTTAAACCACTTTAATGTGGGTGCAAACAATTACTGGATAATGCTTAAACTTTATTCTAATCTTAGCGGCGACGTAGAAATGGGCTTTTCGGCGCAAAGCAGGGTTGAATCAAAAGCATTACTAACCGACGAATCGGTTCAGTTTTTTGCGGGACCATCAAATTTCCCAATGGACAACTACCAGAACATATTTAACAACCACTATCAATTGCAAATGTATGACCAGTTAAGCTATACCTACCGTGAACGGATCAACAAGCAATTTGCTATCGGTTTTAAATTAAGTTATTTATCAGGTATTCAATATAACAAAATAGATGTAGAAAGTTCTTCTGTGCATTTTAACAGGGTACCCGACGAAAACGACGAACAAAGTGCTACAGTAGCGATGCAGGGCCGCTATTACCATAGTTATGTTCCGGGGCGTTTAACTGGCCGTGATTTCCTGCCAACATTCCGCAATCCCGGCGCATCAATAACCATGGGGGCTAATTATCGCACTGAAGATGGGATAACCATCCAAGGCAATATTAAAGATCTTGGTTTTATTCACTGGAATAAACGTTCAACCGTTAGTGATTTTAATAATAGTACAGTTATTCATGGTATTGATGGTGCAAACCGGGAAGATAGTATATATAATAGCTCTTATAAACTACTAAGAAGCGGTGCTACAGTTGGCAGTTTCAGCACCAAAACCAATGCTAAGGCCGAGTTAAGCGTAACTAAAAACTACTGGCTTGACGACGAAAAAACTATCAGGTATTTCCCAACCCTGATAGCTCAAAAAGAAATGTTTTATCCTGGTTTTACAGGAGCAATGGTGAATTCGGTTCAAAAAAACAACCTGGTATTTACCCTTTCTGCCAGTTACGATGATTACAAGCTCTTCAACCTCGGTACGCAGTTCATGTTTAAATCGCCCAATGCCGAGTTTTTTATAGGTACCGAACGCCTGCTAAATACAGCCGGCCTTACAATGGCAGCGCTCAATAGTAACAGCCAGATCAACAAAAACGGCAATTATTCGGGAGCAGACCTATTCTTTGGATTTTCGTTAAAATTTGGACGGACAATTGAGCACCCAATGAACTCCAGCTATATGCCGATGGGCGAAAAAGGATTCTTCGGTCGTTTATTCGGACGGATCTTTAAAACCAATAACTAAAGCGCTTTTTTACCGGCGATAAAATCTTTAAGGTAAAAGGGCTCAAAGTAGGCCACATCTTCAAATTGACCTGATTGGAATTTCTGTGCAGCTTTTGAAGTAAGGTGAATTGCAGAGTTATCAAAATCATCTAAAAACAGCGAGTTAGGGTTTGATGCCAATACCGATTTACATTTTTCGGCCCCATCGCCAAAAAACAGCACTTTATGATTTGCCAGGTACGATGAAAAGCTTTGCTCATCAATAATATCGGCAGCTGTTTCACGCACCCTGTTTCCTGATGTATCAAACAAAGCGGTGTACACTTCCATCCTACGGGCATCTATCATTGGGCATAACAGTAAATTTTCATCCTGCTCAAAACCATCCGTAGTGATTACCCCATAAGCCATTGCCTCAAGCGTTTCGATAGCGATAAGCGGCTTATCGAGCGCGAAACACAAACCTTTAGCAGTTGATACACCTATACGTAAACCGGTATATGAGCCAGGGCCACTGCTTACCGCAATAGCATCCAGATCATTGTAGCTTAGCTTTTGATTTACCAGCAGTTCATCAATATACAGAGTAATTACTTCTGCATGAATGTTGCGAGCATTGATCTGTTTAAAATCGAGTAATTTACCATCGCGCGATAGCGCTACAGAACATGATGTTGTTGCGGTTTCAATTTGTAGGATAGTGCTCATGTTATTCAAGGTACAGGATCATGACCATGCCCGCCCCAGGGATTACAGCTGGCAATGCGCTTAATAGTTAACCATCCGCCTTTAAAAGCCCCGTACTTACGGATAGCTTCCACCCCATATTGCGAACAGGTTGGTGTATAACGGCATACCGCGGGCGAAAGTGGAGAGATAAAATACTGGTAGATCTTGATCAGCAGAACGAAGAACCCTCCAATTATCGCTTTTAAAACCCGTGCTACCATCTCTACACCTCTATTTTTTAACTGGTTACCACATTTGCGGCAGCAAGTTCGCTACTCAATTGGTTAAGTAACTTTAACATCTTTTTTTCGAAGAAAAGATACGGCTCGATCTCTTTGCCCACATACCCTACCGATATCAGCACTTTTTTATCAGCCAGTTGTAATGCCTGATATAGTTGCTGCTGTTTATTGAGGCGATAGGTTTCGCGCATTAACCTTTTTATCGTATTACGATCAACGGCGTGTTTATAACGCTTTTTCGAAACAGAGAATAAAATTTGCGCAGGATAAAACTGTGGCTCGGAATTTAAAAGCCAGGATACCCTAAAGGGATAACACAAAAAAGAAGAACCGTTACTAAAAAGCTTATCAATAAGCCTTTTGTTACATAACCGTTCTTCTTTTTTAAAAGTATACATAGTTGCCATTATTGAACCGGGAGGTAAGCATATAGGAACGGTTCCACACCCTTATGTTAAGGGCAAGGCAACCTTAATTATGCTTTGTGCCTGCCTTCGTCAGATACAGTTAATCTTTTCCTGCCTTTTGCTCTTCTGGCGGCTAATACTCTTCTTCCGTTAGCTGTTGACATGCGTTCACGGAAACCGTGTTTATTTCTTCTTTTTCTTTGAGAAGGCTGAAACGTTCTTTTCATGGCTATTTTATTCTATTCGTCGTCTTTTTTAAACAAGAGCGCAAATGTAGTTATTTTATTTATTAATTCAAATACTATTTTTCTTATCAAATAAGATATTTTATCTAAGGCATTTAGCAGCGTAAAAACAACTAAATATCAGCCTATTGTCCTATCCAAAAGCAAAAGCCCTAAAATAAGCAATAGTTTTGGTATCGCTAAATTTTAAGGGCTTAGCACAATTAAAACCGGTTTAATCAACCAGATTCGTTTATTTACTTATAGGGGTCGGCTTGCTTATTGAAAAGGGATAGCGTATGTACCGCTGGTGTTTTTGATACTTGCTGTAACTGTTGCAGTGTTATCCAACAAGGCGGCCATCTGTTGCTTATCACCTTCTTTAGCATAATCAATTGCTGCTTTATGCTGTTTATCTTTTATTTTGGGGTTGGCGCCATGCTCAAGCAGGCTTTTCACCGCGTTGGCATTGCCGTTGTTCACAGCCATCATTAAGGCTGTGGCACCATTGGCGTTACGGGTGTTTGTGTTTGGATAGTAGTGCAGTAACAAACCCACTATCGCGTCGCTACCTTTATCGGCTGCTATCATTAGCGCAGTGTTGCCATCAGCATCTTTGCTATCTACCCTTACATCGGTTTGCAGTATCAGGTTTGCAATTTTATCCTGGTTGTTTTTCACCGCAGCTATTAACGGTGTGTTACCGTTTTCATCTTTAGCGTTTAAGTTAATGCCTTTGTTCAGTAAAAATCTAACACCCTGAACATCGTTATCCTTAATAGCTGTAAAAATGTTTTGTGCGAAAACTGATAGTGAGCACACCAGCAGTAAACTCAGTAAAGTAAATCTCTTTTTCATTAATAATCAATAATTTAAATCCTTGCCGTTTTTACAAATCATTGCAATTAACGAAAAAAACATCTTCCGGATTTTCGATTTAGCACAAGCTATCCATATCTATAAGAAAAACCTTATGAAATTTTTTTTCTTCAAACAAAAAACATTCACCCATTTTCAGTCACGATAATGAACAAAATGAACAATCGTTTTTAGGTAGATTTCTCTTTTTTAAATAAACAGTTACATTTACCGTTAATTATTAGTTTATCGTGCTACATCTTTAAGGAATACTCCGTGACAAAATAATGACAATAGAGCATTAAAAATCTTAAACAAAATAGCTCTATTCGTATTTTTCGGTGTATTTTCAACACTTTCTATTATTTCTATGAAACTATTATCACTCTTG
This sequence comes from Mucilaginibacter sp. CAU 1740, assembly GCF_039839285.1. NCBI lineage: Bacteria > Pseudomonadati > Bacteroidota > Sphingobacteriia > Sphingobacteriales > Sphingobacteriaceae > Mucilaginibacter > Mucilaginibacter sp. CAU 1740. The sequence goes on from NZ_JBDOQS010000012.1 coordinate 141,326, forward strand.
CTTTTAACTCTGTTACCTGCCCTAACTTTTGGCCAGGAGCTATCCACAACACATTATAAAATTTACAGCACCTCGGCACAAAAACTCATCTCTCCAGATGATATCATAGGCGATATGGCCAGCGCCGATGTTTTATTTTTTGGCGAAGAGCATAATGATTCAACAGCTCATTATTTAGAATACACCTTATTTAAAAAACTGTCAGAAAAATACCCGCAGAAAACTGCACTATCTATGGAGATGTTCCAAACCGATTGCCAACTGGTTTTGAATGAGTATTTGGCCGGTTTTATCCGCGAGAAAAACCTTATTGCCGAAGGCCGCGCGTGGCCTAATTATAAAGACTACAAACCATTGGTTGAATTAGCCAAAACTAATCATATCCCGGTAGTAGCAGCCAATGCCCCTACCCGCTACACCAATATGACCACTCGCTTAGGCCTTGAGGGATTAAATCAACTCGATAAACAAGCAAAAAGTTACCTTGCCCCCTTACCTATTGATACAGCCGCCGGTGCCTATTACGATAAATTTGCGCAAATAATGGGTGGCCATGCCTCAATGCCGGGCATGCAGATCTATCAATCGCAAAACCTTTGGGATGCTACCATGGCCTGGTCGATTGCTCAATTTTATAAAAATCATAAAGATTTTAAGATCCTGCAGCTAAATGGAGGTTTCCATAGCGAAGAAAAGTTGGGAACGGTAGCCCAACTAAAAAAATACAATTCGAAAATACGGGTGCTGAATATAGCTTCCTTATCTGATGATAGCTTTGATACCCCCGATTGGAGCAAATTCACAAAGCTGGCAGATTATATTATCCTAACCGATCCGAAATTACCGAAGACTAAATAGTTAGATAATAGTTCATGGTTGATAGCCGGACCTATAATAATCCATGAACTATCAACCATGAACTAAAGGAATTATGCCTTTTTCGCTAACAGATCGCGAATTTCGGTAAGTAAAACTTCTTCTTTGGTTGGCGCAGGTGGCGCGGCTGGGGCCGCTTCTTCTTTCTTTTTTAATGAGTTGATACCTTTAACAATTAAAAAGATACAGAAGGCTACAATTAAAAAGTCGATCACATTGTTAATGAACAGGCCGTAGTTGATGGCCGTTTCGGGCGTTTTATCAACCGCCGGCTTAAGCACATATTTAAGGTCTTTAAAATCAATGCCTCCTGTTAATATACCTATCGGCGGCATAATGATGTCTGTAACCAACGAGGTAACAATTTTACCAAATGCAGCACCGATAATAACACCCACGGCCAGATCGACCACGTTGCCACGCATTGCAAATTCTTTAAATTCTTTTACTATAGCCATAAAATGTAAGTTTGGTTGATTAAAGTTAGTAATTAATAACACTCTGTTAAGGGTTTGTGACGTTTTTTGTTCGCTTTAAAAACAAAAAACGGCTTTAAGCATTTAACAACTTTAACGCAGATACTTCAAGTAATTTTTAGTTAATACTAATTTGATGTATTTTTGGCTACATCTTAATTATGCTTAAACAGAACCTTCAACAAAAACTTTTACAAAAACTTTCGCCGCAGCAAATTCAATTTATAAAATTGCTGCAGGTGCCTACCGTTTCGCTCGATACCAGGATAAAAGAAGAACTGGAAGAGAACCCCGCGCTTGAAGATCTGAGTTTAACTAATTTAAACGAACCCGAAGAACAATACCCCGACCGCGACCCCGACGAAGATAACTACAACAGTGACGAGGAAAAGGGCGAGATGGACGAATTTAATATTGACGATTACCTACAAGAAGATAACGTAAACGATTATGGCTCGCGCTATGATCAAAACGGCGATGATGAGGATGAGCGTAAAGAGATCCCTATAGCTGTACAAAGCTCTTTTTTTGAAAGCCTGCAATTACAGCTTGACCTTTTGGTGCTAAGCGATAAAGATTTTATGATAGGCAAACAGATCATCGGCAGCCTTGACGATGATGGTTACCTGCGCCGCCCGATCATGTCGCTTACCGACGATCTCGCATTTTCGCAAAACGTATTTGCCGAAGATGAAGAGGTTGAGGATATGCTAAGGGTGATACAAGGCTTTGACCCGGCAGGCGTTGGCGCACGGAGCCTGCAAGAGTGTTTATTGATCCAGTTACGCAAAAAAGACGTAAACGACCCGATCATTAAAAAAGCCGTACAGGTTGTTGAACATTACCTTGACGAGTTTACCCGCAAACACTACGATAAGCTTGAAAAAGCCCTGAACATGAACTCAATAGAGTTGCGAGGGGTAGTAAATGAGATCTTGAAGCTGAACCCGAAACCAGGTGATTCGAACGAGATCAACACCAAGCAAATGCAGGTGATCCCGGATTTTCATATCACCAATAATGATGGTACCTTGTTGCTTACGCTTAACTCTAAAAACGCACCGGAGCTGAAAGTAAGCCGATCATACCAGGAGATGTTTCAGCATTACGATAAAGCTTCGCAAAAAGATAAAAAACTAAAAGAAGCGGTACAGTTTGTAAAGCAAAAACTGGATTCGGCCAAGTGGTTTATTGATGCTATTAAACAGCGCCAGCAAACGCTGCTTAAAACCATGAATGCCATTATGCAGTACCAGTACGAGTTTTTCCTTACCGGCGATGATAAAAATCTGAAGCCAATGATATTGAAGGATATCGCCGATAGAATCGGTATGGATATTTCCACAGTATCGCGTGTTGCAAACTCTAAATACGTACAAACCGAGTTCGGTACTTTTTTATTAAAATCCTTCTTCTCTGAAGCTATCCAAACCGAAAGCGGCGAGGAGGTATCTAACAAAGAGGTTAAAAAGATATTGGAAGAGCATATTGGCAAGGAGGATAAACGCCATCCTTTAGCTGATGAAAAGCTGACTGAAATTTTAAAGGATGCGGGTTATAACATTGCCCGCCGTACGGTTGCCAAATACCGCGAGCAGATGAATATCCCGGTAGCCAGGCTGCGAAAAGAGTTGTAATTTATAGCTTTTACAAGGGCTTTTTTACTTCATACACTCCCGCTGTATCTCAAACAAAAACTCGAATAAATTAACTTCGGTAGGGATCTGTAGTTTTTTGCGCAAGCGATATCTGCTGATCTCTACTCCCCTAACCGAAATAGCCATTAATTGCGCAATCTCCTTGCTGGATAGGTTCATGATTAGGTAAGCGCAGAGCTTTAACTCTTGCTGATTGATGGTTGGGTAACGATCTTTGATCACCGTCAGGAAATCGGCATGTACCTTATTAAAGTGCATGCTGAATTGCTCCCACTCCTCGTTTATCTTGTTCTCTTCGGTAAGCAGGCGCAAAAGCTTTTTAATCTCGGAGGTTTCAACCATTTCCTTGCCCGATTTATGGAGGCGTTGCAGCTCTTCTTTCACTTTAACCAAAAACTCCTTTTTCTGCACCAGGTTCATGGCGGTTGATGCCAGTTCGGAATTTTTAAACTCTATCTCGCTTTCCAGCTTTTCGTTTTTAAGCGTTACCAGTTCTTTTTCTGATCGCTCCAATTCAATCTGGTGCTGATAGGTCATCTGGCGCTGCTCTTCTTCATTTTTTTGTTGCTGGGCAAGCAGGCGTTTTTCGTTATTGCGGATGTGGCGTTTTTCCTGCAAACGATAAAAGTAATAGATGAGGTAAACGAATATCGCCAGATAAATAATATAGGCCAGCACGCTCTGATACCATGGCGGGTTGATAGTAAACGAGTAAACGGCCTCGGGCGAAATATTATCGTGGTGGTTACGTGCCCTCACTTTAAAAGTATAATTGCCTGCCGATAAGTTGGTATAATCCTTCTCCGTTTTCTTCCCCCACTCCGACCATTCTTTATCAAAGCCAACCAAATAATAACTATACTCCACGTTAGATTGCTCTTCAAATACCGGGGTTGAATATTCAAAGTGAAGCGAGTTCCAGAGATAGCTTAACGATGGCATCCCTGCTGTCGACTGCTTATCATCATCATTTACATTGGTAAAATATCCCCCAAACAATAAACTATCAGCGCCCGCATTGGCTTTTACCTTGCGGATATAGGTTTTTAACGGATGGATATTCTGCTTGTATTTGGCGTAATTGATATGATAAAAACCATTCTCTCCCCCAACAAAAATATTGTTCTCATTTACGGGGAATACATTTTCAAAACCACTCAATATCCTGCGACTTAGCTCCGGAATGTAGATAATGGTAGGCTTAGCACCCGAATAATCGGCTACGCCAATGCTCTTTTCCTGCACAAACCAGATATTACCCGATGGATCTTCTTTCAGGTACCGCAAACCCAGCGTACCAAACACATCTTTAAACTGCGCAGATATATTAAAACGATCATTGGCTTTATTATACTCATAGATACCTTTTTGCGTGGCTATTACCACCTTGCCTTTTATCTTAAAAACAAAGTTATCCAGTGTTGAAGGCAACCCATCCGCCTGTGTGTACACTTTGGTTTTAGGCGATTTAAGGCTGAGTTTGTAAATGCCACGGTAAGGATGCGATGTCCAAACATTGTTATCCTCATCTATCTCCACAAAGCGCGCCGATTCGTTATAACCACGACCGATGCTACCTTTACCCGTTAGGTTTTTATCGTTAAAAAGCTTTACTCCGTTATAATTACCGGCAGCTATAAATGACGAGTCGCCCTGTTTTACTGGTTTAAAAAGCCAGAATCCCGAACTTTTATCAACCGGCTGCATCTCACTATCCTGTATCTTGTAAAAGCCATCATCGTTACCGGATAGCAGCTTATTGTTTACTACTGATAAATTCCATGATAAGGTTTGCGATAATACCTTGAAGTTATTAGGCGTATAGCTCAGATCGGCTATGTTTTTGGCCGGCAGCTCATAAACCCCGTTAGATAGAGCGAAATAAAGCCTGTTATTGAATTGGGCCATTGAAAAACCACCACCATCCTTAAAAGCCAGGGGGTTAATGTGCTTTACCGCATTATTATAGGCGATGAAATCGATCCCGTTATCGAGACCTAACCACACGTTGCGGTTATTATCCATAAACATGCTACGCACATTACTATTTTGCAGCCCCTCTTTTTTGGAGATATTCTCGATCACGTTCCCCTGCTTGTTTACCTGGTAAACGCCATTGGCATAAGTGCCTATTAAATAACTGCCATCGCCTAACATCACCACGCCCGAAAAATGTTCATGGTTATCAATCCCAAAGCCATTGATATTCCAACTGCTTAGCTTGTCACCGCTCAATATATAGATGCCGTTTTTAGCCGTAGTAACCAGGCTCGAATCTTTATTGATAGCGGTAATGCCGGTGATGAAAAATCCTCCAGGCAAATCTTTTTTATCGATAAGTGTTTGCCAGTTTCCGTTTTTAAATATGGCGATGCCCCGCTGCTCATCATGAGCTATGAGTTGTTTTTGATATGAGCCTAACGAAAGCCAGGATGAGTACGGCGCGTACGAATTTATTTTCCCGTTATGATACCTGAAGATCTTATTTCTCGACCTGAAGAAAACATCATCTCCATAACAGGCAATATCCCAGATATCCGAAAACTGGCGATCTGCTTTGGGTAGCAGATTTTTTAACGAAGTAAATTGCAACAACCCATTCTTCCCAGGCGAAAAATAACCGAACTCGTCCTGGCCGCCCGCGTATAGCTTTTTATCCTTCCCAAATTCAATCGACCATACAATGGTTTTATTAGGCAGCGGGTAAAGCTGCCAGTAAGCGCCATCAAAAACCAGTACCCCCTCGTTATTGGCAAAGTACATGCGGCCTTGCGCATCCTGAATTATCTTCCAATTTTGGGTGCCTGCGTTGTATTGTTTTTTTGCATAGTTAACCGTTTCCCGCTGGCCAATATAGGTCTGTGAATACGAGGATAGGTTGCCCGCAAGCAGTATAAAAACAAAAACAATAAATAAGCGCATATAGGTTTTGCAGGCGAAAGCCCAACATTTTATTAAATGTATCAAAGATGCGGCGAATATCAATCATTACAACAAAATTTTCAATGTGTGTGGTAGTGATGTAGTCCAAAATTTCACTCCCGGTTAATCTGCATATACATTTGACATCATAAACCTAATGCCCCGGCATTATTATTTAACCAAAAGTATAAACCTGTAAATGAGTTATTTAAACTTATGCAAACCTCGCGTTGTCTTTGCGCAGCCATGCAATTGCTTTGTAGTGATTGTGCATGAGGTATTGCCAAGCTTTCCACCCTAAAAAATGAGAACCACCAACACGCTTAGTGCTATATGCACCGCCTAAGGGATGTAACGATCAGCCCAAAGGCATTAAACCAATTATAAGTTATAACCTAAAATTTAAACTCTATGCAATTAAAATTACGTTTTTGTATATGCCTTGCATTGCTGTTCTGTTTAGCAGGCAGGGCTTATTCCCAAACGCTCCGCATAACCGGTAAGGTTACGGAAAAGAAGACCGGCGATCCGGTTCCGGGAGCAACAGTTGCTGTTAAAGGCACCACCAATGGTACCGTTACCGATATTAACGGAAAATACACGTTACAAATACCGCAGGGGGGCGCAACCTTGGTAGTATCATTCATCGGGATGACGCCCGTTGAGCGCCAGGTAACCCAGGCTGGTGAGTTTAACTTCGCGCTTGATGATGCCGCTGCCAATGCCCTTAACGAGGTTGTGGTAGTTGGTTACGGCACACAAAAAGTAACCAATGTATCGGGCGCTATTTCGGTAGTAAAAGCCAGCGATATTAAAAAGCTTACACCGCTACGTGCCGAAGAAGCCCTGCAAGGCCAGGCATCGGGTGTTACGGTGATACAAAGCGGTTCGCCGGGTTCAAAGCCTACGGTGCAGGTGCGTGGTATCCCATCGTTTTCGGGTAACGATCCAACCGTGATCATTGATGGTTCGGTACAAACCTTAACAGATTTCAACTCTATCAACCCATCTGATATCGCATCGATCAACGTGTTGAAAGACGCCGCTTCAACAGCTATTTACGGTTTAAAGGGCGGTAACGGCGTTATTGTGGTTACCACCAAAACGGGCGGTAAAAATCAAAAAACACAGATCAATATCAACTCCAACTACGGTGTACAAAGCGTATTACATAAAGTAGGCGTGTTAAACGCTACCGAATATGGCGCTATTGTTAACGAAGGCAGCGTAACCTCAGGCGGTCCGGTTATTTTTCCTGACCTATCTGCTTTAGGCGTGGGTACCGATTGGCAAGACCAGGTTTTCCATACCGCGCCAATGCAAACGCACAACCTTTCGGCCAGCGGCGGTAGCGATAAAATGCAATATTTTATTTCGGCCGGTTACCAGAGCCAGGGTGGTATTGTTGGCGGTTACGATAAATCGAGGTTTAACAGGGGCAATTTTACAGCTAACTTAAGCTTTGATCTTACCTCGAAATTGAAATTATTGGTAAATGCTACAGATGTTATCCTTAATGGCCGTTCGGTACAGGAAAACTCGTTTAACAGTATCCTGGGCAGCGCGTTAAACTTTGATCCTACTGTTCCGGTTGCTAATAATGATCCTAATTCGGTTGGTAAATATGGTTACAGTAACCTCATCTTATCCGAAGTATTTAACCCGCTTACCAAGCTGGATAATACTTACAACAGCAGCACCGGCAACAAACTGTACGGTAAGTTTGAAGGACAATACGATGTAATTAAAGGCCTTAAACTGAATAGCCGCTTTGGTTACACTAAATATGATGACAACTCCAAAAACTTTACCCCGCTGATTTTTTACGGACCACTAAATGTGAACAACACCATGAATGCCGATGGCACCACGGTTACAGGCTCGCACAGCAGCGTATCGCAAACTAAAAACAGCAATTTTAACTACACCTGGGAATCGTTTGCCAACTACAACTTCAATGTAGCTAAAGATCATCACTTTGAAACGGTAGCCGGTTTTTCGATGGCTAAAACCAGCGGCAACGGCATGAACGCAAGCAGGCAGGATGTACCATTTAACTCGTGGGAGTTTGCTGATTTCAGCGCCGCTACCGGTACTAACACTGCCGATAACCTGAACGCGGTTACCGGTTCTTACTATCAGTATTTCAAACGCAACCTATCATATTTCGGTCGCGCTAATTACGATTACAAAGGTAAATACCTGGCATCGTTTTCGGCCCGTCGTGATGGTTCATCTGCTTTTGGTAAGGATAACAAATTCGCCAACTTCTACGCCGGTTCATTGGGTTGGGTAGTGACCAGTGAGGATTTCTTCAAAGTTCCTTTTATCGATTACTTAAAGATTCGCGGTAGCTACGGTTCAACCGGTAACGAAAACGTGAACCCTGTTTATGTATCTATCGTAACCGGCGGTCCTGATTATGGCCCTACTGCCAACAGTAACGGTTATAACTTCAGCAATATCTTCTATCCGGGTTCAACCGTAGGTTCGGCGGCCAATAACTCTTTGGCCTGGGAAAAACAATTGCAAAGCAACGCCGGCTTTGACCTTACTTTGTTTAAAGGCAAGATCTCTTTATCTGCCGATTATTTTGAAAAACGTGTAAGCGGTTTATTGTTTACCCCTTCGGTATCATTGTACCTGGGTACTATCCCTCCTCCTACTGCTAACATCGGTTCAACAAAAACCAATGGTGTTGATATTACTTTGGGCTACAACGAAACCATTAATAAAGATCTTAAACTCAGCAATAACTTTACCTTCACCACCAGCAAAAACATAGTTACGGCAACCAATACCGATGGTACCGCACGTATTACAGGTGGTAGCTACTTTAACGGTCAGTCGCAAACGGTTACTGTTTTTGAAAAAGGCCATACGCCGGGATATTTCTATGGATATAAAACCGCGGGCATCTTCCAAAACACAGCCGAAATTGCATCCGCCCCTACTCAGGATGGCGCGCAGCCGGGTGATATCCGTTATGTAGATATCAACCACGATGGCAAGATCACCGCTGCCGATCAAACACAGATCGGAAACCCATTCCCTAAATTCACTTTAGGCTGGAACCTGAGCGTATCGTACAAAGCCTTTGATTTTAGCGCATTTACTTACGCTTCGGTTGGTAACGATGTGTACAGGGCTTATGAGCGTAACCAGAACTACACCAACAAATTCCGCAACGTATTAGCTCGTTGGACTGGTCCGGGAACAACAAATGATGCCCGGAACCCAAGGTATTCGTTTAATGACCCTAACAGTAACATCCGCGTATCTGACAGGTATGTGGAGGATGGCACATTCGTAAAAATCAAAAACATCCAGTTGGGTTATACACTGCCAAAATCGTTTGCACGTAATGTGTTTAAAAGCATCCGTATTTACGGCCAGGTTAAAAACGCCTTCACCTTTACCAAATACACAGGCTTCGATCCGGAAATTGCCGGCGACGTAATGGATACAGGTATCGACCGTGGCGCTTACCCACAAGCCCGTATGTACGCCTTTGGTATCGACATTAAGCTATAAACCTAAAACAGAAAAAAGAATGAAGAAGATATATATACGTTTTGCAGGCATGGTTCTGTTGATGGCCATGGCCGGCTCATGTAAAAAGTTTGTGGACTATAACCCGCACGAGGATTTCAAAGTTACCGACCAGGATTACCTGAAAACCGAAACCGATTACCGCACCATGGCGGTGAGTGCGTACACTCCGTTACAGTGGTTAAACCAAATGGTGCCTATCGGCGATATCGCATCGGATAACTCGGTAGCAGGTGGCGAGGCAGCATCAGATGTACTTTCGTTACAACAAATGGATGATTACACGCTTACCCCTGTAAACTCAACGCTTGCCGATCTGTGGCAGGTATCCTACGAAGGTATTAATCGTACCAATTACCTTACTCAATATAAAGACAAAAACCCCGGCGGTCAGCAAATCAGTTTTGCCGGAAAAGACGCGCTTTATGGCGAGATCACATTTTTACGCGCTTACTACTATTTCTCATTAGTAAGGATGTTTGGCGATGTGCCTTTGTTTACCGACAGGCGTTTAGAGGTTAAAGATTCAAAAACGTTAAAACGCAGCCCTAAAGCTGATGTGTACAAACAAATTGAGGCCGATCTGAACAATGCTATCGCCGTTTTACCGGCTACACAAGCGCAAAAAGGCCGTGTTACCAAATACGCGGCGCAGGCTATGTTGGGAAAGGTTTATTTGTACGAGAATAAGTTTGATGATGCCAAAACTGTATTGGAAAGCGTAATAAGCAATGGCGGTTTCACTTTAGTAGCCGATTTTGCTTCAATATTTTTAGCGGCTGGCGAAAACGGTCCGGAATCTGTTTTCGAAATTCAGTACAGCAACAACTCGCCATATTATAATTGGGGCGGTGTAACCCGTGGCCAGGGTAACTACTCGGTACAGCAATGCGGTATCCGTGGATTGAATGGCTCTGCTGATATGCCTTATGCTGCAGGCTGGAGCACCAATTTGCCTACGCAGGATCTGGCCAATGCTTACGCGGCTGGTGATAAACGTAAAGCCATCACCGCTTTTGATATCGAGGCTTATAAAAATGCTAATCCATCGTTAAACGTATCTTACCAGGTAGCGCCTTATAAAAACACAGGTTTATATAACGGCAAATACCTGCCACGTAAAGGCGAAACATCGGGCCAGGTAGAGTTAAACTACCTCAACAATTTCAGGACTTTACGTTATGCCGAAGTGTTATTGATGGCTGCCGAAGCTGAAAACCGCTCAGGTACACCAAATGATACCAAATCACAAGGCTTCCTGAACCAGGTGCGTGCCCGCGCTTTTGGCGATGCTACTCACAACATCACCTCGACTGGTGCAACTTTAAAACAAGCCATTTGGGATGAAAGAAGGTTGGAGTTAGGTATGGAAGGCGACCGCTTTTTCGACCTGGTGCGCACCGGACAGGCTGCCGCCAAGATCACAGGGTTTAAAACCGGTAAAAATGAAGTATTCCCAATACCACAACAAGAAGTGGATATTTCAGGGATAACACAAAATCCGGGATACTAATCATTAACCTTTAACGAAAAAGATCATGAAATCAATGAAATATATTTTAGGTATTTCCCTGATGCTGGCCATAGCGGCGGGCTGTAAAAAGGAGGAATTTACCGATACCTCGTTCGCCAAAAATGCCCCCGAACCGAGGAAATTATCAGTGCTGTTTGATATTACGCACGATAATACCGGTTTGGTAACCATCACACCTAACGGCGAAGGCGCATCATCATACGATGTTTACCTGGGCGATGGCGGCGATAGCTATGTAAAAGTTACGGCAGGCAAAAGCGCGCAGCATAAATATGCCGAGGGTAACTACACTGTTAAAATTGTTGGCCATAACCTAAGCGGCAAAACCACTACCCTAACCCAGCCATTAACTGTAGCATTCAGGGCACCTGAAAATTTAAAGGTTACTTTATCTACCGATGGCTTAAACCTTAGCGTTGCCGCTACTGCCGATTATGAAACTTTATTTAAAGTGGCTTATGGCGATTCGACTGCTACCAACCCGATTCCTTCAGTGTCTTTTCTGGAAGGACAGACTGTTAAGCATGCTTACGCAGGCGCAGGTACTTTCAAGGTAAAAGTAACAGCCCTAAGCGGTGGCGCGGCAACAACCGTGTTTACGCAGGATGTTAAAGTAGGCAAACAATTAGACCTGCCGGTTACTTTTGATGATCCTAATTATGATTATACGCTGAGCGATTTCGGCAATAACCAATCATCATTAGCTGCCGATCCGGCCAATGCTGCCAATAAGGTAATGAAAACCCTTAAACCTGCCGGTGCCGAAGTTTGGGCCGGTACTACTTTAGGTACGGCATCCGGCTTTGCAACAAAAATTCCGCTTACTGCCGCCTATGCTAAAATGAGCGTGAGAGTTTACTCGCCTGCTGCAGGTTTGGACATTAAACTGAAGGTAGAAGATCATGCCAATGGCAATCACGCGGTTGAAACCGATGTGCTGACCACCAAAGCCAATGCATGGGAAACCCTGGTATTCGACTTTACTAAACAAGCCGCAGGTACACCGGCGTTTGATGCAACGTTTAATTACGACAAAGCTTCTATCTTCTTTGATTTTGGCACAGCGGGTAGCGGTAAGGTATTTTATTCTGATGATTTCCAGATGCTGGTTGCTCCTCCAACGTTGAAACAGATCAACCTGCCTGTAACTTTTGATGCTGCTGATGTTGATTATACCGTAACCGATTTTGGCAATAACCAAACCGTTAACGGTGTTGATCCAACCAACGCGGCCAATAAAGTTAAAATAACCACCAAAGCAAATGGTGCCGAAACCTGGGCTGGTACAACTTTAGGCACAACAGGCTTTTCGGCTAAAGTACCGCTTACGGCTACCTCAACTAAAATGAGCGTAAGGGTTTACTCGCCTGCGGCAGGTATCGATATTAAACTAAAACTGGAAGATCATACCAATGGTTCAAAATCAGTAGAAACCGATGTGTTAACCACCAAAGCTAATGCATGGGAAACCCTGACTTTCGATTTTACCAAAAACGCGGCAGGAACACCGGCGCTTGATTTATCAACCAATTACGATAAAGCCTCTATCTTTTTTGATTTTGGAACTGCAGGCAACGGTAAAAAGTTTTATTGGGATGATGTAATGTTTGTAGCTCCTGATCCGGGTTCGACAATACTTGGCTTACCGCTTACTTTCGAATCATCAACAGTAACTTACGCCTTTACCGATTTTGCGGGCGGTGTACTTTCTGTGATCAACAATCCGCACGCCACTGGTATCAATACCAGCGCCAAGGTTGCACAAATGGTTAAATACAATGGCGAAACTTATGGCGGCAGCTTCCTTACACTGGATAACCCGATCGATTTTTCGACCAAGAAAACTTTCAAAGTGAAAGTGTACTCACCACGGGTTGGCGCTAAAGTATTGTTGAAGGTAGAGAACCTTACCGATGGCAATACCAACTATCAACAAGAAGTAGCCACTACCACAGCCAATACATGGGAAGAATTGACCTTTGATTACAGCGCCATCAATACCGCGAAAACCTATCAAAAAGTGATTTTGATATTTGATAACGGTACTAAAGGCGATGGCTCTGCCAATTATACTTTCCTGGTAGATGATATTACACTTAATTAATAACAGATCATGAAAATCAACATAAAAGCAATAGCGATAATTATCATAGCGGCTGTTATTAGTTACAGCAGCTGTAAAAAGCCCGAATATTCGTTCGGGCAACTCACCAGTCCGTCGGATCTGAAACTGACCGTGGTGGTAGATAGCGCCGATGCCGCCAACCCGGCAGGTATGGGCAGCGGCAAGGTGAAGATCACCCTGGCATCAAATAACACCATCACCTACAGGGTTGACCTTGGCGACGGGCGTACGCAGGTAATGGGTGCAGGCACCACCACCGTGAAATATAATACACCGGGCACTAATGATTATACAATCACGGTTAACGCGGTTGGTACAGGTGGCAGTACCTCAACCATCAGCAAAAAAGTAAGCGTATTCTTAGCCTTTGTTATCCCTGCGGATATATTAAGCAACCTAACCGGTGGCTCATCAAAAGTATGGGTTACCGACAGGACTAATCCAGGTCACGTTGGTGTTGGCCCGGTAGATGGGTTTACACCATCATACTATGCCGCCGCACCTAACGAGCGTGCAGAGTGCTTGTATGATGATGAGATCACCTTCATCAAAAATGCAAACAACACCGTGAGCATGAGTATCAACAATAAAGGGCAATCGTTTTTTATTGCTGGCGCGACAGCATTTTACGGTAAATCAGGAGGGGATAATTGCTATGATATCGATGTATCAGGCATACGCAATTTAAGTTTCATGAACTCGACGTCAGGTTCTGACGCTACCAACTCAACCGGTTATCAGTTCCTGGTTCCGGGTAACGGTTTGATCAATTTTGGTACAGGTGGCAATACTTATGAGATCCTGTCGCTTACCTCAACGCAAATATTTTTACGCAACATCGGTATCGACGGCCTGGCCTGGTATCAAAAATTAAAAGTTAAACCGTAACAACATGAAAAATTTACGCATATCATTATTCATTATGTTAGCCTCAGTTTTTTTTGCCGCATGCGGCAAAAAAAACGAGGGGCTGGGTTCGGTAGGAACACCACCTAAAGGGCTTGACCTGAAAGCTAGAGTAGCTACCGATGGTAGCGGCAGCGTGGCTTTTACCGCCACGGCAACCAACGCAGTAAGCTACGAGTTTGATTTGGGCAACGGTAGTTTCCAAAACTCATCCAATGGCTCCATTACATATAAATACCTTGCCGAAGGAAGCTATACCGCCAAAGTAACCGCCAAAAGCAGCACAGGTAGCACCGCGTCAAAAACGGTATCATTCAACATTTCGTTCACCAGTACCGGCGGAAACACGCCTACCTGGTCGGAAGAGTTTAATACCGATGGCGCTCCTAATGCATCTGTTTGGGGTTATAACCTTGGCGCAGGTGGCTGGGGCAATAACGAACTGGAGTACTATACAGACAGAGCTACCAACGTGGTTGTATCTGGTGGTACTTTGAAGATCACCGCCAAAAAAGAAGATTATATGGGTAGCGCTTACACTTCGGCACGTATAGTTACCGAAAACAAGCAGGTATTTAAATATGGTCGCTTAGAGATCAAAGCTAAATTACCTGCGGGCGGCGGTACCTGGCCTGCCATCTGGATGCTGGGCAGTAATTATGCTACTTCGCCATGGCCGGCCTGCGGCGAGATGGATATTATGGAGCATGTGGGTAACAACCTTAACCATGTCCTCGGTACGCTGCATTATCCGGGCCATTCGGGTGGTAACGGTAATGGAGGGGCCACAACCGTTGCAAATGCCACTACAGAGTTTCATGTGTATGGTTTGGATTGGTCGCCTACTACTATTAAAATATCTGTAGATGGCAATGTGTTCCATACCGTGGCTAACGATGGCACGCTGCCGTTTAACCAAAACTTCTTCCTGATATTGAACGTGGCTATGGGTGGTAACCTTGGCGGCGCGGTTGATCCTGCGTTTAGCAGCGCTACTATGGAAGTTGATTACGTTAGGTTCTATAAAACAAATTAATAAAACGGCCGGGCTGCAAGGCCCGGCCATTTAACCCCTATTATAATTTATGGAACTAAATAAATACAGATATAACCGGATTGTAGCGTTCGTATTCGCTGCCGCTTCGGTATCCGCTTGTTCGGCACAAAAAAAATCTACCATTGCTACTTCAACGGGTAAGGTGGTGTTTTTTGATGATTTCAACTCAGATAAGATAGACCGCAGTAAATGGAATTTTGAGATAACCGGCAAAAACAATCATTTTAATGATGAATTGCAGGCTTATGTTGATACCCCTTCAACCGCATTTATTGTACATGGAGCAGATGCCGAAGGTGCAGATGGAGGTGCTTTGGTTATCCGTCCTCAATCAGCACCGGGCTTTATTACCAAAGATGGACAACCTTTTGATTTTATATCGAGCAGGATGACCACCCAAAACAAATTCCAGTTTACCTACGGTACTGCCGAAGCCCGCATTAAATTACCCGATGGCGCTGGTCTATGGCCTGCCTGGTGGTTGTTAGGCACCGGCGAATGGCCCCACACCGGCGAAACTGACATTATGGAATACATCGGCGAAAAGGATTGGGTAAGCGCCGCCGTACACGGCAGCGGCTACAGCGGTGAAACGCCCTTTGTAAACCGTCAGTATTGGGATGCCAATAATGATGTAACCCACTGGCACACTTACGCGGTAGATTGGACACCGGATGAACTATTGTTTAAGTACGATGGTAAACTGATGTTCCGCGTAACCAAAACTATGGCGCAGCATTACGGTAAATGGGTGTTTGATAACCAGCAGTACCTCATCCTCAATTTTGCCTTAGGCGGAGGATATCCGGTAAAGATAAACGGTATTAAAAAGCCTTACGGTATGCCCGAATCAACAGTACAAATGGTAAAAAACGGCCAGGCTAAAATGCTGGTCGACTGGGTACGGGTAACCCAAAGATAATAGCCCCTAATTAATTGAAACGCCGTCGGTATTAATTATCGGCGGCTTTCTTTTTTGGGGATGTTTTCTTGATGCACACTTCCAAAAGCCCTCCGCCGTCATGCCGAATTTAATTTCGGCGCCCCACATGCAAGGTAGCTGAATTGCTTAGCATGGTTGCTTAGCGATTGGGGGGCTAAAATAAATTCAGCATGACATTCTTTTAATTTGAATGCCCTAACCACCTGGCAGGATCTGTATATTTTATGTCATTGCTGATAGCCGGATGTTGGCTTAACTTTGTCTTGTTCAATCAGATCAATATGTCAGAGCAATTAACAGGAACGCGGAAAAAAGTCATTGTAATAGTGGTACCACCGGATGTGCAGCTGATGCATGCGGCAGGACCCTGTGATGTTTTCACCTACACATCCAAGATCCTGACCGGAAGCCCGGGTTTCGAGTCGGGAGCTTATGAAGTGATAATGGCTTCTACATCTAAAGATCTGCGCGTGGTATCAAACTCGGGGATGGCTGTAGCTTGTTCAATGTCTTTTGCGGAGATCCCTTTACAAATTGACACATTGATCATCGCGGGTTCATCCGCTGTGGCCGATATGGAACAGATCAATCCTGATTTTTATACCTGGCTTACGGCAGTATATCCTTATGTGCGGCGGATGGTGGCCATATGCACAGGGGCATTTGTACTGGCAAAAGCCGGTTTACTTGATCATAAAACCGCGACTACCCATTACGAGTTTTGCCCCGTTTTAAAGCGCAGCTACCCAGAAATAAAGGTAGATACCAATCCATTTTTTGTTAAAGACGGTAAGGTGTACACATCGGGCGGGGTATCATCGGGTATTAATCTTTCATTAGCTCTGATAGAAGAAGATCACGGCCGGGACGTTGCCCTGAAAGTTGCCCGCAAGCTGGTGCTCGAGCTTAAACGCCCCGGCAACCAGGCACAATTCAGCGATTTTTTGCCTGCTTACGAGCTAAAAAGCGCGCTTGTAAAAAACCTGAGACCATGGCTAATGGAACACATAGCCCAGGAGATAAAAGTTGAACAAATGGCCGAACAGGCAAACATGAGTCCGCGAAATTTTGCACGCGTATTTTTAAACGATACTGGCCTTACCCCCGCAAAGTTCATCGAAAAGCTACGGGTGGAAGCCGCCCGAAAATACCTCGAGAACAGCGATCTCAGCATTGAACAAATTGCAGGCTTGTGCGGGTTGGGCAGCATGGTATCCATGCGCCGGGTATTTTTGCGCCATCTGGAAATATCGCCAAGTTACTACCGCAACAGTTTCCAAACAGCTTTAGGACAAGAACTGAACCTGGAGATCTAATTTTTAATTAATCAACTTATTGACAGGCTTCTACAGAAGCTTGATGGGGAATCCTTTTGTCAAAAAAATCGCAATAAAAAAAAACACAAACAACTAATAATCAAATAAATAACAAACAACAAAAATGAAATCACAATTTTTCAAAAAGCAATTCTATACACTGTTACTGTTTTTTACTGTACTGGTAAGCTTCGTCATTAATTCCCCCACCGCCCTTGCACAATCTCGGGTTAAAAACATTGTGTTGGTACACGGTGCATTGGTAGATGCTTCTACGTGGAAAAGCGTTTATCAAATCCTTACAGCCAAAGGATACCATGTTTCTGTAGTTCAAAATCCACTAACCTCGTTGGAAGATGATGTTGCTGCCGTAAACAAGATGCTCGATAAGATCAGCGGCCCCGCAATTTTGGTAGGCCATTCATGGGCGGGTGCTGTAATTACCGAAGCCGGTGTCTCGCCTAAAGTTGCGGGTTTGGTTTACGTAGCGGCATTTCAGCCGGATGCAGGCGAATCGGCTTTTAAACAATTTTCATCTGCCCCGGCATCGAAAGTAAATTGCCTTTTACCACCCGATTCTGCCGGTTTTATTTATGGCGATAAAGCCAAATTCCGTGCAGGTTTCGCAGCCGATGTTCCTGCCGATCAGGTTGCATTTATGTATGCTTCACAAATCCCGGTCGCGGTAAAAGCATTGGCCACTCCCCTAACCCAGGCTGCCTGGAAAACCAAACCAAGCTGGGGCATTGTACCAACTGCCGATCAGAGCATCAACCCTGTTATCGAGCGTGCAGCTTACAAACGTTCGGGCGCTAAAATAACCGAGATAAAAGGCGCAAGTCACTGCGTTTACATCTCGCACGCCGCCGAGGTAGCCGCGGTTATTGAAGATGCCGCTAATAAATCAATCAAATAATTTCAGTTCAATGAAAAAAGTGCTCATCTATTGCTGCCTGCTTATCCAAACTTTAAACGTAGCCTATGGCCAATCTAAAACAAAGGCAAACACATTAAATCAATATGGTATTGCCCCCATATTTTTAGGCGGATTGTTTAGGGAAGGATTATCCGTAGGCCAGCTAAAAACACGTGGCGATTTTGGGATCGCAGCTCCATCTTTAGTAGATGGTGAACTGATAGAATACAAAGGAAATATCTATCAAACTAAAGCAAACGGCGAAACAAAGCTTGCCCCGGATGCACTTAAAGTTCCCTTTGGTATGGTCTGCTTTTTTAAAGCGGATACCGCATTTCACATCAACGGGCAGATTTCACAGCAACAGGTGGAGCAGATCATCAGCGCTCAACTAAAAAACATAAATGGTATTTATGCCATCAGGATTAGCGGTGTGTTCAGCAAAATTCAAACACGGGCTTTTCATAAAGCAGATCATGAACCGTTTCCGCCAGTTGCTGAAATACAGGCAGCACAACAATTGTTCAACTATACTACAATAAAAGGAACAATGATTGGCTACCGCATGCCTGCATACATGAGCGGGCTAAGCGGGACCGGATATCACTTTCACTTTATATCCAATGATACCGAAAAAGGCGGACATGTATTATCCTATTCACCACAGGCCATTTTGGTTGAGATAGCACTTATGAAAAACTTTTCGCTGGAAGTACCGAACGACCCGGCATTCAGAACATACCAGGCAGCAAGCACTGCAAGGTAACCATGACCTTATACTTCAACCTTTGATCAAACAACATCTAAAAACAAACAAATGAAAGCAGAAAAACACCTGCCGCTGCCACCATGGGATATGGATAGCGCGGCCCAAAAACTTCAATTATTAGAACAGGCCTGGAATACATTGAACCCAGACAAAGTAGCTGAGTTTTACACCGAAAATGCCGAGGTACGTTACGGAACAGAATTTTTAACCGGACGCGAAGAGCTAAAAAACTTCCTAACACAATTATGGCAGCAACAATTAGGCTTTAAACTAAAGCTGGACCTATGGGGCGCGCTTAAAGGCCGCATGGCTGTAAGGTTTACTACCGAATGGCATGATGCCGCCGGAGTGGATTACAAAAGTTTTGGTGTACAGGTATTTCAATTTAACGATGACGGATTTGCAGAGATGAATTTCGCCAGTTATAATGACCTGCCTCTTTAATTAACCCCTATTATCAGGAGGGCGGCTAATGCCGCTCTCCTATTTTTAATTAAATTTGTCTCTACCCAAAACAACTAACGCAGTTGCATCAGTTCGTTAACTAAAGCCTCTAACAGATCTGCACCTTTTAACAGGCCCGCGTTATTTGCTGCAAACTCAACAGGTTTATCAGCCTGATCATAAAATTTCAAACTGGCCAAAGCCCTTTGCGCTGTTTCGGTAGCGATGAGGCGGGGTGCCAAAAACAAAGAAATGATCACGGCGTTAATGCGATAATTTAATATCTGGATCCACTCAAACTTTTGCAGATCAACCTTACGTGGCTCAACCCGCGCATGACGGAGGCCTTCCGACAATCGCGCTAAACGCAAATGCGCCTCCTTCCGGGCTAACCAGATCTCGGGAGTAGGCTTGCCATTAACTACCGCCTCCAGGAACAGACGGTTCCCCTCTACTGCCAAATGTGCCAGGTCGTCCAATTCTTTATTTGTCCAAACAGGGAAAATAAAGATCCCGATAAAAGTTAATCCACAACCAGCCAACGAATACCATAACCGTGCGGAAACAATGGCTGTTGGATGACCATGATATAAACTCAAACAGATCACCACGCAAATAGTGATACCGGTTACACTCCATGCATAGGCATAGCGGTTCCAGGCAAAAAAGCATAACAGACCTAAAGCCGCGATCACCAGCAAAACAACAGCGGGTTTTATTACAAAAAGCAACAAGCTTGCAATTAATACCCCGGCGAAAGTCCCGGATAGCCGTTCGAGATTACGCTGCCAGGTTAGCGCCAGCTTGGGCCTTGCCACTATTACAATGGTGAGCAATAGCCAATAACTATACTGATTCGGCGCGAAAAGCAAAGTAGCCCCATACCCTATCGCAAACAACAAAGTAAGGCGAAGCGAAAAGCGCAACACCGGCGAGCGGAAATTGAGATGCGCAATAAACCTTGAAAAATAACTTCCCCCATCCGGTAAAAACACACCCGGATCTGGCAGCACCTCATCGCGCAATTCCTCATTGATAGCAATTTGAGCTGATAAACGCCGGATAGCGGCGGTATTAACCAATATGCCTTTTATAACAGTCGCGTCTTCTTTTACTAAATTATCGGCAATCGCAGTTAACTGATCATTGAGTTCGATAAATTGATCATCGTTTCCCCCTAAATTTAAAGTGGCAGACAAAGGAACAATGCGGCTTAAAACTCCTACTTCTGCAGATAATAAGTTGATAAGTTTTGCCGACAAACTTAACGCTTCGGTATGCGCCAATCGTCCGCGTACTACAGCGTAATCATAATGCATTGCGGTAACTTGCTCGTATAAGCCGATCACCCTGATAGCCGTACCCAATAGTTTTTTGGCGTTCCGGCGATCGCTCAGCAGTAATTGTCTTATCAGTTCCTGCTTTTCGGATACGCGCAGGTGCAGGGCGATGGTTTGACGGTAAGCTTCATCAAGCGGTATGGCAGGATCATAGCATGCGGCTTTAGCTTTCAGGAAATCGGCAGTGGCTGCTAAAGCTTCGCGCAGGGCCTGGTGCAGTGAACGGTAGGGCCATATCAAGACCTGCAATATACTCACCACATAAAACCAAAGCCCACCGGTAACAATGAAAGCGCTGAACAACAAGGGATCTTTAGGACGTAACCCCAAAGTGAACACCATCAGCACAATCCCCATTGTACCGGCAACTCCCGATCTGCCGCCCATGGCCGCAGTCATCGAAAGTACAAAAGTGAGTATCACTATTGCGATACCCGTTGTTAAAGGAGTTGATAACCCGACCGAAAACACCAACGATACAACGAAGAATATCACAAGGCTTTGCAAGGCCGTAAGCGCTTTTTGCCGCCTGTTCCCCGGCAGATCAGTAAGGCTAATGAGCAAGGCCCCGACGCCTATGCCAATACCCGCCTGGCGATAGCTGTTATATAGCAAAACAATAGGCAATAGTACTATAATAGTATTACGCAGGGCATCAGCTACGTTTTCGGGTAAGCGAAAATGAAAAAGGGGTATTTTCAGGTTTAACACAATGCAAACTTAAGCAATACTTACAGCTAAAAACAAGCACGGTAGTTTGCCTAAAGAGTTTAGGATTGATATTCATGTTTTAAGCAGAGTCTTCACAAAAAAGCACATTAATTATTAAGTTAATTGTTAACTTAACAGCGCATTTTTGTGCGACTACTATCTATGGAACACCGCTTTAACCGAAATCTTAAACTCGGCTATAGTTTTTCTTTTTGTATGCTGATGCTTGTCGGCATCCTATCTTACCTGTTTATCCAAAACCTATTGAGCAGCAATAACGAAGTAGCTCATAGTAACCTCATTATCCAAAAGTTAGAGCGAACGCTTTCGCTGATGAAAGATGCTGAGACCGGTCAGCGGGGGTACCTGCTTACAGGTCGCGAGGGTTTCCTGGCTCCTTATCGTGGTGCTTATCCGCAGGCGCTGCAATTGGTAAAAGAGGCTACCGAACTTACACAGGATAATCCGCAACAGCAGGCAAATATGGCCGATATCCGCGAGGTGATGGAAAAGCGGATGAATATTTTACAATTAGTAGTTGAAAAACGACAGCAAAAATTAAAAGTAGACGAAACTGATTTTGATGCCGGAAAAAATGCGATGGACGATCTGCGCCAGGC
This sequence comes from Mucilaginibacter sp. CAU 1740, assembly GCF_039839285.1. Taxonomy (NCBI): domain Bacteria; kingdom Pseudomonadati; phylum Bacteroidota; class Sphingobacteriia; order Sphingobacteriales; family Sphingobacteriaceae; genus Mucilaginibacter; species Mucilaginibacter sp. CAU 1740. The sequence goes on from NZ_JBDOQS010000012.1 coordinate 163,491, forward strand.
AATAGACAAAGCCGAACGCACCGAAGCAGCACTATTAAATGAACGGGCCGCCGTACTTGATAAATACGCTTTTTGGACACCTTTGTTAATTGTTAACGCTATTATATTGGCGCTCGCTATAGGCATCTTCTCCTATGTGCGTGTTATACGCGACCTGAACGAAAAGGAGCGCCTGCGTACAGAACTCCAGGCTAAAGAAGAAGAAACCGCGGCATTTAACGAAGAGCTGACTGCTGCCAACGAAGAGATCTCTGCCACCAATGAAGAACTGACCGCCATTAATGAAGAGCTGACCGAAGCCCGCGAGGAGTTAGCAGCCACCAACGATTCGTTGGAGATAAAAGTGGTTGAGCGTACCAAAGCATTACAGGAGAGCGAAGAAGAAACCCAGGCCCTTAACGAAGAACTGACCGCCATAAATGAAGAATTAGCCGCCGCCAACGAAGAGTATATAGCCACAAACGAAGAATTACTTCGCGCACGCGGCGAACTGGAAAAAAGCGAACGCTTGTTCAGAACCATAGCTCAAAACATCCCCGGATCATTGATCATGGTAGTTGGGCAAGATCACCATGTGATAGCTTTAGAAGGCAATTTATTTGAGCGCCTAAATTACAACGCCGCCGAAGGACAAGGCAAACACCTTAGCGAGGTAACCTCACCCGAACGTTACGCCGCTAACGTTGATCTGTATGAGCGCGTGCTGGCAGGCGAACAATTCAGGATAATGCGCAAAGGTGCCGACCTGAAAGATTACCAGGTTGATTTTGTGCCCCTGAATGATGATAAAGGAAACATTTATGCAGGCTTGATCATTGCCCTTGACGTTACCGACCTAAACGAGGGTCGCGAACGCAGCGCTAAATTGGCCGCCATTGTCGAGTCATCAAACGATGCCATCATCAGTAAAACCTTTGATGGTATCATTACCAGCTGGAACAGTGGTGCCGAAAGGATGTACGGCTATTCGGAAGAGGAAATGATAGGCGAATCGATCCTGAAACTGGTACCTGAGGACAGGCATGAAGAAGAACCGGAACTCATTGATCGCTTACGTAACGGCGAACGCATTCAGCATTTTGAAACTATCCGTTTGCGAAGGGATGGCAGTACGTTAGATGTTTCGCTAACCGTTTCGCCTGTAAGGGATGCCGAAGGAAATCTCACCGGTATTTCCAAAATAGCGCGTGATATCTCCGAGCAGAAAAGGGACGAGATGCGCAAAAACGATTTCATTGGCATGGTAAGCCATGAGCTGAAAACGCCGCTTACATCGCTCACGGCCATGATACAAATGCTGAGCATCAAACTGCAAAGTAATGAAGACCCGTTTGTGCCATCGGCCCTTGATAAATCAAACCTCCAGATCAGGAAGATGACGTCCATGATCAATGGCTTCCTGAATATGTCGCGACTTGAATCAGGGAAGATCGTGATAGAAAAAACTTTGTTTAGGTTGGATGAACTGATCGGCGAAATGGTAAATGAAACGAAGCTTACCGTTGCTGATCGGATTTTCCAGTTAGGTGATAGCGCCGGGTTAGAGATTACTGCTGATAGAGATAAAATTGGCTCGGTGATCTCCAATCTGCTCAGCAACGCCGTAAAATATTCATCAAAAGGAAAACAGATCAGCATCAGTTGGGGAATTGAGGCTAACAATACCAAAGTAAGTATAAGCGATGAAGGCATAGGCATTAAAGCCGATGATCTGAATAAGCTATTTGAGCGCTATTACCGGGTAAGTAATGAGCAAACAAGGCATATCTCCGGTTTCGGTATTGGTTTGTATTTAAGTGCTGAAATCATTACTCTTCATAATGGAAGACTTTGGGCGGAGAGTGAACCGGGTGAAGGTTCAACTTTTCACTTTACGTTGCCATTGAGTGAGGGTTGATTAAGTTAGATTTATGTTTCTCTTAAAGACGTCATTGCGAGGTACGAAGCAATCCCAGATTAGCAGAGTGGCTATACAAATCCACCCTGTATAGTTTGGGATTGCTTCGTACCTCGCAATGACGAGATGGTTATAAATTGGCGTTTATAACCAAAATAGGACAATACCTATTTAAACAACCCCGGATAATACTTCGCGATCATATCTTTCTCATCATTCTTCAACTCGGTTATCAAAACCGGGGTATCCTGAGGCCTCACTCCTTTTTGATTGATGCGGTTCATTAGGCTCCAATCCTTTACCGGTTTTTCGGGTGATGGATCGGCTGGTTCCTGGGCGGGGAGATCGTAGCGGGTAAAATCAACCACCATTTCAGGTGTATTTTTATGCCAGTTGCGGAGTGTGGCCAACCTGAACTCGCGGTTCATGTACCATTTTATCTCCTTATCACCCCATGAGTTACCAATTCCGAGGCCTTTTTCTTCAAAGCGATAGTTCCACTTACTGTTATCTTTATACTGGTTACGCCAGATCTCGCCGTATTCGCCAAAGGTGATGAACTTTACATCCGGCCAGCGTTGTACTGTACCGCTTGTCCATTTTTCTAATGCCCGGTAAGCAAGGGTATCGTCCCAATTTTTACGCTCGGCTATTTTCACAAGTGCAGCTTCCCAAATGTTCGGGATCCATCCAAAACCATTCAGCTCAAAACCACGATCAAAGTGAAGTGATTGGGTATGCATTACCGAGTAATGGCCAATCTCCAGGCCCCAATCGCCATAACTTTCAATGGGGCCAACTCCACGTCTGCTGGCCGCGCCGTTAAAAGGTGTAGTACCCCAAACATTGCCACTTTGCAGGGCACATAAAAAATCAACACTCCAGCCATCAAGATTTACGCAATCAATAAAGTCGCTTTTACCTTGCGCGGGTTTACAAAAATGTTGCTTTGAGGGATAGAATGGGTACGACGGCGAACCATCCGCGCCGCCTCCGTCAGTTTCATGCTGGCTCCAGATCACGGCGTGGGCTACGTGGATCTTTTCTTTCTCGGCCAAATAAGCCAGGTTATCGGCAGATAAAAAACCGCCCATTATACCTTTAGGCCTGTAGCTCTTACCAACCATGGCGGTGATGCGCTGCAGGGCCTCGGTCATTTCCTGGTTTACCCTGTGGCGGGGCAAATACATAGCAGGAAAATATCCGGGGAAGTATGAAACCTCATCGCCATACTTTTGCTGGCACTCAATTACGTAGTTACGGATATCTACATAATTTTGTCGTTTATCTTCAAGAGCATTCAGGGTAAAACCCCATGTCAGCCTGCCGCCGGGAACATTTTTGGCAAAGATCTCCCTTAAATTTTTCACAACCTCAAGCGTATGTGCAAAACCTTCGTCGCGGTTTATCAGTTTCACATCGCGCGATACCTCCCAGGGCGAGGTACGGATCATGATGCAAAAAGTAACAAAACGGCCACCCATTAGTTGCATTGGCTGATCGATATTTAAAAGTCCCAACTGATTAGCTTTCCCTATCAAGGGATTAGATAATACCGCGGCGCTGCCCAATAATGAGTTTTTAACAAAAGTTCTTCTTTCCATTAGGTTGTGATTGTTGGCCCTAAAGTAGTTATTATTTATTTTTTTCGTAAAGACGCATCACATGCGTCTCCTTTAGTACAAGCAACCTTGCACAATTACCATCTTCCGTAACTTGCAACCGGCAGACGCGTTTAATGCGTTTCTACAGAAAGAGAACCTTTGAGCCATACAGACAAGTAAATTGAGCCATGCACGAAATTCCCACCTAAACAAAAGCCCTCATCTTTGTTTTAAATAAAATATCAGTAATGGAAAACATCACAAAAATAAATCTTGGTAAAAATGGCCCATTGGTTTCAAAGCTTGGCTTGGGCTGTATGCGCATGTCGTCAGTTTGGGGCAGCAAAGCCAATGATGAAAACGAAAGTATCGCCACCATCCAGGCGGCATTAGATAGTGGCATCAACTTTTTAAATACCGGCGATTTTTATGGTGCCGGCCATAACGAATTATTGGTAGGTAAAGCCATTAAAGGTCGTAGGGATGATGCCTTCATCAGCGTAAAATTTGGTGCTATTTTTTACAATGGCCAATGGCTTGGGTTAGATTTGAGGCCGATCGCCATCAAAAACTTTATTAATTATTCTTTAGTTCGATTAGGCATAGATACCATCGACCTTTACCAACCCTGCCGTTTAGATAACAGCGTACCGGTTGAGGATGTGATAGGCACAGTTGCCGATTTGATAAAAGAAGGTAAAGTGCGCCACCTTGGTGTCTCTGAGATCACTGCCGATCAGCTCCGTAAAGCAAATAGCGTACACCCGGTATCAGCGTTAGAGATAGGCTACTCATTAGCCGACCGCCAGATAGAAAATGATCTGCTCCCTACCGCTAAAGAGTTAGGCATTGGCGTAGTAGCTTTCGCCAACACGGCCGAAGGTTTACTGACCGGCGATATGAAAGCACCACTCCCGGCCAATAGCTACCACAACCATTTTTCACGTTTCCAGGGAGAAAACCTGGTGAAAAACCTGGAAAAGGTTGAAGTATTAAAACAAATGGCCAGCGATAAAGGCTACACACCTACTCAACTGGCTATTGCATGGGTAAACGCGCAAGGCGATGATATTATGCCGCTGGTAAGCATGAGCAAAAGAACACGCCTGCCCGAAAATATCCAGGCTATGTCGATTGCTTTTAGCGCCGATGAATTAAATACACTCAATACTGAGTTTGCACAGGGTGCCATATTGGGCGGTACTTACCTGCAACGATAAATTGGGATGGGGCTGCATAAGCCCCTCCTGTTTTTATATATTTACATAGTGACCAATCCAACCGAAATAATTCCCGGCGTTATCTTTTATTCTTTTTTCTCGAGCATGAGAAAAGAGAAGGTGGGCTTTTTTGCGCATAGTACACTTGTGCTACAGGTTTCCGGGCAGTTCAGCATGGAAACCGCCTATCAAAAAATTTCGATGAAAGGCGGCGAAATGATGCTGATCCGCAAAAATCAGTTAGGCGAACTGATCAAGATGCCAATTGATGGCGGCGATTATCAAACCATCATTATCTGCCTCAAAGAGGATATGCTGCGCCAGCTTGCCCTTGAAGAAGGAATTGAAGCAAACAGAAAATATACCGGGCTGCCCAATATCCGGATCCCCGAAAATGAGTTTTTACGCGGCTTCTTTCAATCCGTGCTTCCCTATGTACGCAACCCCCACGAAAATATAACCAAGCACCTCGGCATGCTGAAAGTTAGGGAAGCCGTACAATTGCTGCTGCATACCCAACCCGAACTAAAAGATTTCCTGTTCGATTTTTCGGAACCTCACAAGATCGACCTTGAAAAATTTATGCTCAGCAATTTTCATTTTAATGTACCGGTAGAGAAATTCGCGCAGTTAACAGGTCGTAGTTTAGCCGGATTCAAACGAGATTTTCAAAAAACTTTCGATGCCTCGCCCCGGCACTGGCTGCAACTAAAAAGGCTTACCGAAGCCCGTCACCTTATCGAACACAAAAACAGGAAACCCTCCGAAATATACCTCGACCTGGGTTTTGAGAGCCTCGCTCATTTTTCGCATTCGTTTAAAAAAGAGTTTGGGAAAGCACCAACTGAATTGGTGCACCAGTAGTCAGAACCGGGATTTGGGGAGATTTTTGGGATTAGTAGGATTTTAATTTTTTGATTAAAAGCAACACCATGCCATTGATAATGGTTGGTGCTGCTATCCCTTTAACCATTACCCTATTTTATAATTACTATCCCAACTGCATATTTTCTGGCTGTACAAAGCCTGGTTGGCCAAATGTACACTTATAGCGGTGCGGGCACCGGTAAATACATTACTATCGGGCAGTTGATTATGCTGTATTTTTTGATAGAAATCGTTAAAGGCATACCATGTGCCGTCTTTAGTGGCTTCGGGTAGTATGGGTGTACCGCCATCTTTATTCCATACAATGCGGGTTGCGCCGGTTACACCATCTATTGTTCCTTTTTCGCTTAATAGCTTTTTTTCCGGGTAGAACATACCCTGATCGGTAAGCAGCGAAACCGTACCTAACGTGCCTTTTATCTTGAACAGGTACCCATCGTGCGCGTTGCCGCACATAGCGCCAAAGTTGCCCACCATACCCTGCTCGGGATAGCGAAGCATGAGTTGTACGTTATCATAAGTTTCACGCCCGTCTTTAAAAACATCGATGCCTCCAGTCGCGAAAAACTCTTGCGGATGGGTATTGAATGCCCAGTTAATGAAATCGATCTGGTGCGAAAGCAGTTCGGCGACTAATCCACCCGAGTATTCTTTGTACATGCGCCAGTTGATGGCACGCTCCAACGATGGGTTTGGCACCGGTCGACGCCAGTTACCGTTGCGGTCCCAGCGGCAATCTACCTGTGTAACTTTACCCAGGTACCCTTTCTCTATCATCTCTTTAACCCGGTAATACAGTGGCGAATACCGGTACTGGTGCCCTACCTGCAAAACCTGTTTATCGCGACCCTGCATCTGTTTCACTAAGTCAAGCGCCTGATCTATGGTGTAGGTCATTGTTTTTTCGAGATATAGGTGCTTTCCTGAGTTGATCACCGCTGTTGCTACCGGGTGGTGCAGGTGTAGGGGAACAGCTACTATAACCGCTTCCACTTCTTTATCATCCAACAACTTGCGGTAATCTGTGTAGGTTTTCAGCGTACCGGTTTTGCTTATCTTTTGCGCGGCGGTAAGCCTGAAATCAAGCACATCACATATCGAAACCATCCTAAACTGATTGGGCATTACGTTAAGGATGTTCATAATGCCTGTACCGCGGTCGCCGCAGCCTATTACAGCTATTTTTATCGGGTTATTATAGTTTGTTAGCGCGCTGAGGCTATTGCTAAGCAGCAGGCCACCACCAAGCAGGCCTGTATTTTTTAAAAAAGTTCGTCTCTCCATTATTTCAGTTCAGTTTTGGATGTCCTTTAAAATAAGTGCTTACCGTATCAGTGACAACGCCATTGGGTTTCCGGTAAACTATATAAGCGCCCATCTCTTTATGCTTTGATAAAAAAGCCATCGTGCGTTTCAAGCCCATCGCCATAAAACCATTATCGTATCCATCGGCGGTGATGGCATTTTTAGCATAAACGGTAATGCTGATCATCTCGTTCTGCACCGGGTAACCTGTTAGGGGATCCATCAGGTGCGAGATCTGTTTACCGCCGGCCTCATGATGCTTACGATAATTGCCAGATGTAGTGATGGCACCGTCTCCCGGTTCGATTACTTTGCGCATCGGTGCCGGATCCAGGTCATCGCCGGTGATGCCTTCAATTCCTACCTTAAAAGGTTCGTTGCCGGGCTTTTGCCCTTTAATACGCAACTCGCCGCCAAGCTCGATGAGATAACTATTGATATGATGACGCTCTAACAAGTCTGCCAGCAGATCAACCGAATACCCCTGAGCAATTCCGTTAAGATCAAGTTGTATATGGAGATTTCTTTTTGATAAAAAATTGCCTTTAAGGCTAATTTTATCCAGGCCAACGTAACGCAATATATTTTTTATTTCTTCTTTACCTGGTTCATGATCGGGTTTCTTTACACCAAATCCCCAGGCATCAACTAATGGCTTTACAGTTGGATCTACCAAACCAGCGGTAGCGCGGTTAATTTGCCGGACATGAATGACCAGGGTTTTGAAAATTCCATCAACCTCCACTCCTTTTTCCGAACGATTAAACCTTGAAATAAGTGAGTTAGGCTGATACAGCGATACCGACCTGTCAAAGTTTTGCAGCAAGCTATCGGTTTGCCCCTGTGTAACCAGGCTATCGGCCGCATAATATACTATGTTATAGGTTGTTCCTTGCGCGTAGCCGCTAAGCTCAAAACGGCGTACTTCGCCTTTCTTAACAAAAGCGCAAAACAATAGCACAAGGCAAAAAGCAACTGTCAGTAATACATTTTTCATAGTTTGACAGTCAAATGTAATGTTCCTTATCGTTTTTTTCTTCATTTTTGATGATAAGCTCATCGTAACAGTTTAGCGACATAACTGCCGAAACAACAGTGGCAGCAAATTTTAAAACCCTTACCTATGAACCTCGGATTAAACGAAAAAGTAGCCGTAGTACTGGCAGCAAGTAAAGGACTCGGAAAAGCATCAGCATTGACATTAGCCGCCGAGGGCGCGAAAGTGATCATCGGCTCCCGCAATATCAACGAACTGAATGCAGCTGCAGATGAGATCCGTAGTCAAACAAGCAACGAAGTGCATAGCATCCAGGTAGATGTTACCGATGCCGAACAATTAGAAGCTTTTATTAACGAGGCAGGCAACATTTATGGCCGGATAGATATACTTGTTAACAACGCGGGTGGCCCTCCCTTCGGCAAATTCGAAAGCTTTGACGATACGCAATGGCAACAGGCTTTTGAGCAAAACATGCTGAGTTTTGTACGTACATCGCGGCTGGTATTGCCGTTTATGAAACCCACCGGTAGCGGCCGTATTATTAATGTTATCAGCGGTTCGGTTAAATCGGTGCTGGCCAATTCAGTACTATCTACCTCCATGCGCATGGCTGTTATTGGAACCGCTAAAATGCTGGCCGATGAACTGGGCGCTTATGGCATCACCGTTAATAACGTAGCCCCAGGGTTGATATTTACTGACAGGATCAAACACACCCTACCCCAGGATATTGATCCGGAAGAAGCAATCAAAGAGAAAACTAAAAGCATCCCGCTGGGGCGCATTGGCAAACCGGAAGAGTTTGCGGCGTTAGTGGCTTTCCTTGCATCGGCACAGGCTGCATATATTAGCGGTACCACCATCCAAATTGATGGTGGTGCAAGCCGCGCTATTCTTTAAGCCATCCTTTTGTGCCACTACCCGCTATCCTCAAAACAGTAGGTAGTGGCCGCACCTTACAGCAGCGCAAATATCGATCTTACAAAGAGGGAAAATTGTTTTCAATATAATTGGTTGATATATCAACCAATTATATACTTTTGTATCATGATTAATAAAGCTGGTCGTCCAACACCTCCTTCCCTGCTGGCCCAAATTGGTTCCCTTTACCACAGGATCTATAAAGAATGTGATAAACTTTTCAGGGAACACGATTTCCCTCTTCAAATGGATCAGATCCCCGTTTTGATGAGTTTATACTACTCGGGCGGAGCAACTCAAAAAGATATTGTAACATCCCTTGGTCGCGACAAGGCATCTGTTAACAGAACAATATCTTTCCTGTTAAAAAACGGGTTGGTTAAAGTAATACAAGACACCACCGACAAGAGAAAAACACAGGTAGAATTAACCCCCCAAGGAGAAAGTTTAGCTGAGCAGGCCGACGTAATGCTTGCAAAATTTGACGTAGTGCTCTCTGCAGATTTAACCGACAACGAAAAAGGAGAGTTTAATAAAACGATGCTGAAATTGATCGAAACAGTAACCCCATGCAAATGATGTAGCGCTTTCTCTCGTCTACCAAAAACAAATTAACAACATGAAAAGACTTCTTTTTTTGATGGGCATTTTATTGCCCCTGGCCGGCTATTGCCAAAATTCTGACACGAGCAGTACCCGCAAAAAGCTCACAACAACTGCTCCTTTTTTGGGTGGAGTGAGTGTATCTGATATGGTAACCTCGGTTAATACCAATGGTAATACCTTTACTATACAACAACCCATTGCCGATATTGGCTTCCCGGTATATAAAGATTTTTCAACCGGGCATCCCCTACTGATAAAAGCAGGCATCCGTTACCAGGGCCTTTATCTTTCGGGCGAAGAAAATATTGGTGGCAATGCTTTTCATTCCATCACGGTTCCTTTGCTTTTGAATTATTCATTTTCGCAAACCACCAGCATATCATTTGTAGGCGTAGCTACTGCAGGATCGGATTTTAAGCAAAATATAGATGCCAATGATATCTTGTACACCGTAGGCATCCGGTTAGGCTTTCGTCCGTCCAAATCATTCAGGTACGGAGTTACGCTTGCTTATATGAGTAATTATACCGGAAAGTTCATTCTTCCGTTACCGGATATTGATTGGGCCATTAGCGATAAATTAAGCTTCGCCGGTATCATTCCGGCCAGGGCATCATTAAAATATAAGCTATCGGCATCGCAATCTTTTGGTGTTACCGCCTCATTAAATGGCAGTATGTACCGCCTTAACGAAGGCGCAACCGATCAATACATTCATTTACGCCAAAGCAGCGGCGGACTGATTTATGACCTGAAACTTGCCCGCAGATGGAAGCTAAACCTTATAGCCGGGCGCACATTTTCACAACGACTGGAAACATTTAACCTCGATCAAAAAGTATCATTTAACGGGTTTACCAAACTAAATGATCGTATTGCCAATATCTCCTATCGCCAAAATTCATTTTTATTTCAGGGCGGATTGAGTTATGAATTTTAGGATAAAAAACATATAAACTACTCTATTATTAATCCCCTATTAAACAACAAGGCCTTCCTAGAAACGGGAAGGCTTTACTATTTAACATCTTGTTACTTAACAGGCGTTATCACAATATTCCGATAATCAATAGGCCCATGATCGCCTTGAATTAGTAGCGGACCAGGTTCGCCTTCCTGGCTGTTGATAGCACCGCCGGTTATACCGGGGATGATCTGATCACAGATAACTGTTTTACCGTTAGCCACAACGGTGATCATCCTTCCAACCAACGTTACATCATACGATTGCCACTCGTTGGGATTTTTCGCCATCATTTTATTAGGGGCGATGAAGCCATATATCGAGCTAAACTGATTGTTATAAGGTTCGGGATCGCCGCTTTTGGTATCGATGATCTGTAGCTCATAACGGCCGCGCAAATAAACGCCGCTGTTACTGCCCTGCTGATACCTGAACTCGATATGCAGTTTAAAATCGGTAAAGGTTTTATCGGTGATGAGGTTAGCGCCAGAATGCAGACTTCTTAAAATGCCTTTTTCTACCACCCATTGATTTTTACCATCGGCATTCCAGCCTTTGGTATCTTTACCATTAAATAATTTTACAGGCTTGCCCCAAACCGGCGCTTTAGCCCTGATCAATACAGGGGCGCGTACACCGGTAAACTCAGATGTTTGTCCATCGGTATAAACCATCGTTCCTTTTAACTGATCGCCGCTTACTTCAAACTCAAAATCCATATTGCGGTCGCCCTGCTCCCATTGCGGCGGAATAGAAAAACTGTATTTACCGTTGTTAACTTTAACTTCAGATATTGGCCGGGCACTGCCAAATGCGTACACGTAACGTCCAATTAGCGTATGGGTTCCTGATTTTTGAACCTCCAGCCACGAAGGCAGGTTTTTACCATCCTTACTTAGAGTAATATCCCAGCGACCAATTACATCGGGATCTTTTTTTTGCTGTGCCGATGATATTTTAACAGCACCAAAAACAATCAATAGCAGTACAGCCTGAAAACGGCAAAACATCGATAAGTTTTTCATATTCGTTATAGCGGTTTTATTTGAGGAATAAGGCTTATTATCGCCCCGTAATGGTTACCTGGTTTTAATAACCATCAATATCGAAAGGTAGTTTTTTATTTTCGATTTATCAAAAAACGGCTTTGGTTAGGCTTTGGTATCAAAATCAACAACAGCATCTATCTTGTCGTTAATTTCGTGTACAATGCCGTCCATTTCCTGCACGCATGATTGCATCATCGGTAAAAGTTCTATGATCTCGGCCTTATCGTCGGCTGTATCTGCAAGGTTCATGAGGCCGAGCATGGTGGCAACCGGCTTCCTGATCTGGTGCGATCCCATCCAGGCTACCTGTTTCAGCAATTCGTTCTGGCGTTTATTTTCCTGTATCGAACGCTTTAGCTCATCAATATCTTTAATAACGCCAATAAGCCTCACAGGCTTCATTTGCTCGTTATAAATAAAATAGCCCTGGTCCATTATGTATTTATACTCGTTATGGCCGCTTTTAATGCGGTACTCGCAGGCCCAGTTGGTTTTACCCTCGCTACTTATTTTATGTTGGCTGTTTACAACCTCCTGCAGGTCATCCTCGCAGATCAGACTGCGCCACCAACCGAGATCATACTCAATATCCTCGTAAGGCAGATCTATTAATTTAGAGAGACTGGTATTATAAATGATCTGGTCGTTCACAATATCCAGATCGTAGATCACGTCGCGCGTGGCCTGGGCAACCAGGTCATACCGTTCGAGGGCCTCTTTCAGCTTTGCATCCTTTTTCTTATCCTCAGTAACGTCCGAAAAATAAACGGCTACGCCTTCTTCGGTAGGGTAAGCGGCAAGGCTTATCCATTTATCAAGCACCAACGAGTAATCAACCGTTTTTACAATTACGCGATCTTCCAGCGCTTTTTGATATGATGGATATAAACGGTTACGATTTTTAGGGATTATGGTAAAAATATTTTCGCCCATCATTTGCGGGATATTGCTCCCTATCAGGTCTTTAAAGGCCTGGTTATAACCTATAATGGTCATGTCTTTGTCCAGGGCGAAGTAAGCGTCGTTTATGGAATTTAGTGTTGTTTCGAGGCGGTTCCTGAAATCGTCGCGTTCGCTTTCAAGTTGTTTTAACTTAGTTATATCCTGCATGGAACCTATCAGCTTAAGCGGTACCGATCCCGGTTCGATGGTGGCAAGCTGACGGATAAAACGGGTTTCTCCTTTAACATCTTTAATGCGATGGGTAACATCAAGCGGTACGCCAAGGCTTATCAAGGCCTGGAGGCCTTCAAGCATCAATCGGCGATCTTCAGGAAAAATATGTTCAATGTAAATATCAAAGGCAGGCCGTTCATCGTCTCTGGGAAGGCCAGTTATTTCGTAAATTTCTTCGGCCCAGGTCAGTTTTTGTGTATCAGGATAAAACTCCCAACCTGCCACGCCCGATATCAGTTGCGTTTCTTTCAGTTTCCTCTTTTCCTCAACCAGTTCCTGATTTGCCAGCTCCAGCTTTCGTTGCATAACTACCACCTCGGTCATGTTGCGGGCCATTACTAAAACGCCGGGTTTGTTATTGAAGATAATTTTGTGTGAGGCTACATTTACGTACAAAAGCTCGCCATGCTTTTTTATATGCCGCCAATTACCGCTGATCTTAAGGCGGGACGACATATTTTTTGCAGATTCAACTACCTGTTCGATGTCTTCGGGCGGGCGGATATCGAGGATACTCAACTCCAAAAACTCTTCCCGTGTATAACCATAGTTAACTACCGCGGCATCGTTTACAGAAACTATCTTCAAGTCTTCATCATAGATCCACATTGGCACCGGGTTCGCCTCGTACATATTGCGGTACTGAGATTCGCCTTGTTCAAGCTTTTTACTATCCGAGCGGATGAGGTAATAAAGAAAAATGGCTGTTATAACTACAAATAAATACCCCTTTATAGTGCTTAACCATAAAAACTGATCGTGCGGTAAATTAACGGCCATGTAAAACAGGATACGGTCGCTAAAGGTGATCCAACATAAGCTGGCCAATAAATACAACAACACTATACGGAGTGCCCCGTGCTTTATCGAAAAAGAGAAACCCATTAGTTAGTTATACGATTAAGCGGGGCATTTGTTACACACCCCGGAGGCCCGTACCTTTGTTCATTTGGTTCATATTCAAGAAGTAATAAAACAAAGGGAGGCTACTGTTTATTTTCCTGTATAAATTACAGTTATTTACCAACCAGCGTGTTTGGCGGATAGCCAAAATAATTTTTAAAAGCGTACGAAAAATGCGAAAGATTTTCAAAACCAGCTTCCATATACACATCAACAGGCCTTTGCTGCTTTTCGGATATTTGATAGTGGGCTAATTGAAGGCGCTTTTCGGTAAGCCATTTTTGGGGCGTGGTATTAAAGGCTTTTTTAAAATCGCGTCTGAAAGTGGCCAGGCTACGGCCGGTAAGGTAGCCAAACCTATCCAGCGCCATATTGAACATGTAGTGGCGCTCCATAAAATCGGTAAGGTTTATTTTGCCCGGTTCGTCAAAGTTGGATAACAGGCCGTCAATATCTTTATCGATAGAGCGTAGTATGCTGATGGCTTCTTCTATCTTAATATCGGCTACATCTTTCGGTAAATCCTCGCCCAGATCAAAGTAGGGAATGAGCGAAGCGAGACAGCTTTGCAGCAAAGGATGTTTTGGAAAGCTATATACCTTTTTTAATGGCTGCAGCCTGCCCTTGGCTTTATACCGGGAGTAAAAGTCCTTTAGCCTTTGTTTGGTAAGATGCATAGCCACGGCCTTGTGCGGCAGGCCATCTTTAGGGTAATTGATAACCGTAGCCAATTGGTTTCGGGGGATCAGGAAAATATCTCCGGCGTTAAAAATATAAGTCCCATCGGCCTGGATGATCTTCGTTTCGCCCGAAATGAACCAAACCAAAATATGGTGTTCAAATATCACTTCGGTTTTAAAGGTGTTACCTGTAAACTCCGAAAGTTTGATATCCGGCGTGATATACTTGGTTTCAAATTCCATGGGCATAATGGTAAAATTACAAAATATAACAAGCCGGATAAGTAACTCCGGCTTGTTATTAATTAGGGGTATTATTAGTTAAAATCAATTTGCTGGAAATATTGTGCCCGTCATTTCTTCGGATAGTGCCCAAAGTTTTTTCGCGTTTTCCGCATCAACGGCATAAGGCTTCACTCCTCTTAAGGTTGAAGGATCGCTATAATCATGCGCGATATTTCCGTTATCTAATTCAGCTATATCAGCATCTTCGCAATACACCCCACCGATGTTATTTAGCTGATCACTAACGGCACACCAAACGGTGGTAGCCGCGCCTTGCTCAACGTTTTTAAGCCTTGCTGCAACTTCCGGGAAGATCTCGCCATTTTCATCGTGCGTGCCCATTTGCTGGAATAACTCCATAGGCGCTACCCTACCCAAATCTGTACCGATAACCGAACCGGGGTGCAATGAATAGGCCCTTACGCCGAGGCCTTTACCACGATGGTCAAGCTCGACCGAGAACAGGTTATTGGCCGTTTTCGACCGCCCGTACCCTTGCAGTGTTTTGTACTCGCCTATCAGGAAATTAGGATCATCAAAATCAAAAGGAGCTATCTGGTGGCCGAATGACGATACGTTGATCACCCGCGCGCCATTCGCCTTTTTCAATGCGGGCCAAAGCCCGGCAGTTAATCGAAAATGCCCAAGGTGGTTAGTAGCCAATTGCGACTCGTAACCTTTGTTGTTGCGTTGCAGCGGCACCCACATGATGCCCGCATTGTTAACCAAAATATGGAGTGTATCATTGGTTGATAAAAATTTATCGGCAAAAGCATCCACCGATTCCTGATCCATCAAATCCATTTGTTCGATGCTTATGTTTTCCAACCCTTTCAGGTTTTCGGCAGCTTTGTTTACATCGCGGGCGGGCACGGTCACCTTTGCACCGGCGGCAACAAAGGTTTTTACAGTTTCTAAGCCTATACCAGCATAACCGCCCGTAACAATAATGGTTTTGCCTTTTAAGCTTACGCCCTTAATAACATCATGTGTGGTTGATTTGGCATTGAAGCCTGAGTTAAGCGGCTGTTGCAGCGCGCCATTGTAATTATCGTTTAGTTTCATCTTTATCATTTTTTATAAAGACAAAACTACAGTCGTTGGAAAAAATCAGGTTTGTTTAAAACGTCAACTTACTTTGTTTAAAGCGTCAATTTAAAAAAGATAAGAGTTTTAGTTTGACGCTAAAGGATATCCTTTACTTGTCCAATTTGTGTGCAGGTTAACCGGCAGATTAAGCAGTCTAACGTTAGTAAAACCCATGACCTTTAACTCTTTAAAAGCAGGCTGAACATTAGGGCATTTGGTAAACGGGCAGCAACCGCAATAAATAACAATACTGGCATTTTTTGGCAATGTGGATACTGTATTTTTAAGCGCCGCCATATATTCGGCCTTGTTGGCTGCGCCTATATGTTTAGCACCTTTAATATCCTCAACAGCGCCTATGTTTAAAATAAGCAGGAGTTTGGCAGGCGTATCCTTGATCATACCCGCTAAGGTTTCTGGTTCTATCAGGTCATGGCTTGTCCATGGGTAATTTTCCAGTAGTGAGGGCTGGGCTACGGGCGATGTTTGTGCTTTGGTAACAGTAGATGAGATCAATGCTATTAAAATGCCGCACAAGGCCACGAGTATTTTATTTTTCATGATTATCTGTTTCTTTTTTTATCTCGATATCCAATATAACGAGCACTATACAAATGTATAATTTCCGCCAACCCAAAAGCAGTCATTTGTCATCAAATAGTAACTAAAGTTATCTGCTTAAAATGTTTTTTACAGTAGTTCGTCATTGCTATATATGAGAACACGTATTCCAGCCATCATTTTGTTATGGCTTATTATTGATATCTATTTTTTTAATGTGATTGAAACGCTGGGCCTAAACAGCAATGTTAAACTTGGGTACTGGCTGTTTGATGCCCTGCTTACCTCGGCCATAGTGATCAGCGCTTTTGCACGGAGCCGGAGGTTTATTTCCTGGCTGATGGCTTTGATGCTGTTATCCTTTGTGCCTAAGCTTGTTGGCTCTCTAATACTATTGCTTGAGGATATTACACGATTATTCCGCGGCTTTCCACCACGCAGCTATGCGGTAAGCGAATTTGTTGTCATCGTAGCCTTCGCGTTTGCAGGCATCTTATTGTTTGGCATCACCCGCGGCAGGCATTATTACAAAGTGCGCCGCGAAACTTTGTTTTTTGATGATCTGCCCGAAAAGTTTGATGGTTTTACCATTACCCAGCTATCAGATGTGCACTCCGGCAGCTTTAGCGATGCCAAAGGCGTACAAAAAGGCCTCGACCTTGTTAACGCCCAACAAAGCGATGTGATCCTGTTTACCGGTGATTTGGTGAATAACGAGGCCAGCGAAATGGATCCCTGGATCCCGGCTTTCTCTAAACTAAAAGCACCTTATGGAAAATACTCTGTGCTGGGCAACCACGATTATGGCGATTACATTCAATGGGAAAACAAAGCCGATCAGCAGGCAAATCTTGCCCGGTTAAAACAGGTACACAAAGATATCGGCTTTAAATTATTGCTTAATGAGCATACCCCTATCCAAAAGGAAAATGAAGAGATCTCACTAATAGGCGTTGAAAACTGGGGTAAAGGTGGTTTCCATAAATACGGAGATCTGGATAAAGCTACTTCCGAAGTTCCTGATAACGCGTTTAAGATCCTGATGTCGCACGACCCATCGCATTGGGATGCAGTTACTCTTGATCATCGTCAGCCTATTCATCTCACCCTATCCGGGCATACCCATGGGGCGCAATTTGGCTTTGAGTTATTTGGTTTTAAGTGGAGCCCTATCAAATACGTTTATAAACAATGGGCAGGCCTGTATCAAAAAAGCGGGTTGTATTTGTACGTGAACCGTGGTTTTGGCTTTTTAGGATTGAAAGGCCGTATTGGGATGTGGCCGGAGATAGCGGTGATTACGTTGAAGAGGAATTAAGTTGTTGTTATCAAGTCACACGCGGAGGAGCTTATTGAAGACTTACGAAGTTTTAAAAACTTCGTAAGTCTGGCTCTACAATTGAAATTTACTTCTTCCACTCCCCGTCAAACAAGCGCCAAATACCCAGCGGATTGGCTTGCTGAAGTGCTAAAGGCAATAAAGCATCCGGGCAACTTTGAAAACTTACCGGGCGTACCCATCTTTTCACAGCGTTGATACCCACCGCTGTAAAACGGCTATCGGTAGTTGCCGGGAACGGGCCGCCATGCACCATACTTGCGCAAACCTCCACACCGGTTGGCACACCGTTAAATAACACCCTGCCCGCAATGGTTGGCAATAATTGTAACAGCGCCGGATGGGCTGCAAAATCATCATCCGTACCCATAACTGTTGTAGTAAGCTGGCCTGATACTGATTTTAATACTTTGATCAATTCCGGCTCATCCTTGCAGATCACCATTAATGAGTATGGGCCAAAAACCTCTTCGTGCAACAATGGGTTCCGTAAAAAAGTATCACCGCTAACGGTTGCAACAATTGGACGGGCTTCAATATCCGCGGCCTCAGTTGCCGATCTTTTAATTTCGGTTACGCCCTGCTGACCAAGCGCGGCACTGCACTTTTTTTCGTATGCCGAATGGATACCGGCATGCAACATTTTGGCAGGTTTAACGCCCTCAATACCTGCACCCAAAGCACCGATAAAATTATGTAATCCTTCGCTTTCAACTGCCAGCATCAGGCCGGGGTTAGTGCAAAACTGGCCCATGCCCAAGGTTATGGAACCGGTGTATTGAGCAGCCAGATCAGCGGCGTTTTTATTGAGCGTATCCGGTAAAAACACAACCGGATTTGTACTACCCATTTCTGAAAATACGGGGATAGGCTTTTTGCGTTGCGATGAATATTGTAATAAAGCCAGGCCACCACCGGTAGAACCGGTAAAGCCAACCGCCGCAGTATCATCAGCCTGAACCAAAGCTTTGCCGCTTTCAAACGAAGTACCATGTACGTGCTGAAAAATATGCTCAGGCATATTACAGGCTGCGATCGCTTTTTTTATGGCACCATAAACCAGTTCGGAAGTTTCGGCATGGGCCGGATGGGCTTTCACCACTACCGAGCAGCCACCTGCCAACGCGCTGGCCGTATCGCCACCTGCAGTTGAATAAGCGAATGGAAAATTACTCGCCCCAAAAACAACCACCGGCCCAAGCGGTACCAGCATTTTACGCAGATCAGGTCGCGGTAACGGAGTTCTTTCCGGCAAAGCTGTATCAACGCTGGCTTCAACCCAGCTACCCTCACGTAACATACCGGCAAACATGCGTAACTGTCCGGTAGTACGGGCGCGCTCGCCTGTAAGGCGGGGCAATGGCAGGTTAGTTTCTTCGGATGCTTTTAATAGCAAAGCCTCGCCTAAAGCCTCTATTTCGTTAGCTATGGTTTCTAAAAAAACACTTTTTTCTTCAACACTTGTTTTTTGATACGCCTCAAACGCGGTTTGCGCCTGCTGCATTACCTGGTTTATTTCTTCAACACTTGCTTCTTTAAAATTATTAGCCATGGCAGATGATCTTATGTTTTATGTAAAAGGATTGATCCTTTGTTTTGTGTTAGCAAAGATATCTAACCGCCAACTAAGCCGGGTAAAAATTTCCTATCTACAATTAGCAGTATTTTATCCTGTTTTTAATGAGCGTAGATATCGAAGGTCAAAAAATGCTTAATTACTTGCAGATAACAGCGATCAACGATGGCTTATGATCACTATTTAAAACAAAAAACCTGGATATGAATAATATCCAGGCTCTCAATTTTAAATATAAAAAGTTAAATACCGTCGATTTAATTGATGCTCTCCAACATCTTCACATACAGCTCTATCCCCTCTCTTATCTCATCCACATAAACAAACTCATCGGCAGTATGTGAACGGGCAGAATCTCCAGGGCCTACTTTTATAGATGGGATATCCAGCAATGATTGATCTGAAGTGGTTGGCGAACCATAAGTAGTACGGCCAAGCGCTATACCAGCCTGAACTATAGGATGTTCTTTTGGTATTGATGATGGTTTTAACCTGATGGAACGCGGTTTAACATCGCTGGCTACATGCTCGCGGATGATCTCCAATACTTCCTCATTTCGGTAAGCATCGGTAACCCGCACATCAACCGTATAAACACAGCTGGCAGGCACCACATTGTGTTGCGAACCGGCATTGATTATGGTAACCGACATTTTGATCGGGCCAAATACTTCCGATTCTTTAGGGAATTTAAAGCTACGGAACCACTCGATATCCGTTAAAGCTTTGTAGATAGCGTTCTCCCCTTCTTCGCGCGCGGCGTGGCCGGCACGACCGTGGGCTGTACAATCCAATACCATTAAACCGCGCTCGGCAATAGCCAATTGCATTAATGTTGGCTCGCCTACGATACCGAAAGATAGCTGACCAAGATCAGGAATGATCAATTCCAGCCCGTTTACACCCGAGATCTCCTCTTCGGCAGTGGTAGCTAAACAGAAATTATATTTAAGGTTCTCTTTATCGTGAAAATACAGGAACACCGCTATTAACGATACCAAACATCCACCGGCGTCATTACTACCCAGGCCAAACAGTTTGCCGTCTTCAATTTTGGCATCATATGGGTCGCGGGTATAGCCCGAATTGGGTTTAACCGTATCGTGATGTGAATTGAGCAGGATGGTTTCCTTAGCCGGATCAAAATGTTTGTTCCAGGCCCAGATATTATTAAGCTTGCGGTGCGTTGTTACCCCGTGCGTTTGCAGAAACTCGTTGATCAGATCGGCAGTACGGTCTTCCTCTTTGCTGAACGATGGGATCGAGATCAGCTGTTGCAGTAAGGTTACCGCCTTTTGAAATAAATTGTTGGTATCAGTCATAAATTAAGGGAACAGTCCCCGGTGATGAACGGGCAAAATTAATACTTTTTATTTATGCGGATGAAATACATTTCCTGAACATTAAGCCCCGCAAACAGATTTATCAATAACTTAACGGTCAATTAACACAAACATTACCTTATTATCTACACATCTGTAATCTGCACATTTTAAATCTACTCATCTTCAATTTTTGAATGCTTATGTGTATCGTTCATGGTGATATAAAGTATTAGCGAGAGTGCTATACATATGGTTACATACCAGTAAAACCACTCGGCATGATGGCCTTTTTTAAATGACAGCGCAACATATTCGGCAGTGCCACCAAATAACGATACCGCTATAGCATAAGGAAAGCCTACACCCAGGGCGCGCACATTCGCCGGAAAAAGTTCGGCCTTTACAACCGCATTTATTGAAGTATAGCCGCTTACAATGATGAGCGCGCAAAGGATCAGCGTAAACGCAACCCATACATTATTAGTTTGTCCCAACAGAGTCATGATGGGTACAGTAGTAAGCGTGCCCAAAATGCCAAAGCCAATAAGCAAAGGTTTACGACCTATTTTATCCGACAATAAACCAAACGCGGGTTGCAGCAGCATAAAAACAGCGAGTGTTAAGGTAGAGATGAGCGTGGCATCGCTTTTATTAAACCCGGAAGTATTTACCAAAAACTTTTGCATGTACGTGGTGAAGGTATAAAAAGCCAGCGTACCACCAACTGTTAAACCAATTACAGTAAGCACAGCTTTAGGATGTTGCGCAAGCGCCTTCAATGTACCGTGTGAAGCCCTTGTTTTAGGGCTTTCTTTTTCGAACGAAGCCGACTCCTTCAGGCTGCGGCGCAAATACATGGTTATAATAGCCAATACCGCTCCTATTACAAATGGGATGCGCCAGCCCCAATCAAACAATTGTTTTTCCGTTAAAAATGCTCTTTGCAGCAGCACAAGTACGCCCAGTGCAAGCAGCTGCCCCATAATGAGAGTTACATATTGAAAGCTTGAATAAAAGCCGCGGTGTTTTTTTGTAGCCATCTCGCTGAGATAGGTGGCACTTGTACCATATTCGCCGCCAACACTTAAACCCTGAATAATCCGGGCAAGCAGCAACAGTATAGGCGCGGCAACACCGATAGTTTGATAGGTTGGCGTTATGGCGATAATGAGCGAACCGAGGCTCATTAGCAATACCGAAAAGGTAAGCGCTGTTTTCCGTCCACGTTTATCAGCAAATGTACCCATCACCCAGCCACCTATTGGCCGCATTAAAAAGCCTATGGCAAAAATACCTGCTGTTTGCAATAACTGTACAGTTTGGTTTTCTTTAGGGGTAAGCGATTTATCCAACGGAAAAAAAGCATCTGAAAAGTACAGGGAAAAAGCGGTGTAAGCATACCAATCGTACCACTCAACCAAATTGCCGAGTGAGCCACCTATAATGGATTTGATGCGCCCGCCCGTAGTTTGAGGTGGAGGTGATTTTATTTCATTCATAGGATTTGGCAGATATTATTGGTTTCCGTAATATTAGGTATTTTAAAATACAGCCACAATAGCCGGGTATAACCGATATATTTGTAGCGCCGAAAACAAACAACTTAATCAACCTTATCAACCATTCACCAGCCATGTTATTTACTGAAGATTTTTTGCATTATATCTGGAAGTTCAGACTTTTTGAGCGCGAAAACCTGCAAACTGTAGATGGTGAAGAGTTAGAGATATTTTCAGCTGGGCTCCATAATTCTGATTCGGGGCCGGATTTTCATAACGCAAGGATCAGGATTGGTGAAACTGTTTGGGCCGGCAATGTGGAAGTTCACCTTTCAGCATCCGACTGGCAAAAACATGGCCATGCTACCGATGGCGCTTATGATAATGTGATCCTACATGTAGTTTACCGAGATGACGTACCGCTGTTTTTATCAAACGGACGCAAAGTACCAACACTCGAACTACACAACCGCATTAGCGAAGAATTATATAACAAATACCACAAACTCGTTTTCGGCAACCAAACTTTTATCCCCTGCGAGAGCGGCATCAACACAGTTGATGGTCTTACTATGCAAAACTGGCTAACCCGTGTACTGGTTGAGCGAATGGAAAAAAGATCGGCAAATGTAGCGGCCGCCCTCGCACTTAATAAAGGCGATTGGGAAGAGACTTTTTACCAGTTTCTGGCGGCAAACTTCGGTTTTAAGGTAAACGCCTTACCATTTGAGCTGATGGCTAAATCCCTGCCGCAGCTCACCCTCGCCAAAAATAAAAACAACCCGATGCAGATTGAGGCGCTGATATTTGGGCAGGCAGGCTTTTTGGAAGGAGAATTTAAAGATGAATACCCACTAAAACTCCAGCAGGAATATGGCTATCTCCGTAAAAAATATAACCTTAAACCGATAGAGAACCACCTTTGGAAATTTATGCGCCTACGGCCGCAAAACTTCCCTACCATCAGGCTGGCGCAATTTGCAGCGCTTATTGTGCAA
This sequence comes from Mucilaginibacter sp. CAU 1740, assembly GCF_039839285.1. Classification (NCBI taxonomy): domain Bacteria; kingdom Pseudomonadati; phylum Bacteroidota; class Sphingobacteriia; order Sphingobacteriales; family Sphingobacteriaceae; genus Mucilaginibacter; species Mucilaginibacter sp. CAU 1740. The sequence goes on from NZ_JBDOQS010000012.1 coordinate 186,376, forward strand.
TCAAACCATCTGCTATCTAAAATACTGGATATTAAAGAGGTAAAAGCTTTACGCGGACTGTTTACCGAGATAAAAGTGAATGATTATTGGGAAGATCATTACCGCTTTGATGTGCCATCTAAACCATCATCAAAAAACATGGGCGATGGATCAATAGATATTTTACTACTCAATACGGTGGCTTTATTCCTGTTCAGCTATGGTAAACAGCACCAGCAGCAATACTACATTAGCCGCAGCCTTAAATTATTAGAAAATTTACCAGCCGAGAAGAACAATATTATCGCTGATTTTGTTAACTTAGGAGTGAAAATTAATACCGCTTTCGAATCGCAGGCTTTGCTCGAATTAAAAAATAATTACTGCAACTATAAGAAATGCCTGCAATGCGGCGTTGGTAATAAAATACTAAAACTGGCCTGACATGCTACAGCGAATACTTACATTTTTTGAACGGTACTCCTTTGGTGTATGCACCTATCTTGGCGAGCGCTTTAATATCTCTATCTCCAAGATCAGGCTTTTCTTTATTTACTCATCTTTCCTGGCAGTAGGTTTTCCGCTGATATTTTACTTTTTTGCGGGGATTGTTCTGGATATCAGAAATTTCATCAAACGCAAACATACCGGCGTGACAGATCTTTAAGAATACGTTTGTTGTTATGACATTAGGCGGGGAGGCCTGTCACCCTGAGTAAGTAAAAGCGTTCACCTCTGAGGGATTATATGACATTTGGCGGGCGGGCCTGTCACTCTGAGCTTGTCGAAGAGTCGTGCGCAGAGGCCTACCCACCATGCTTCGACAGGCTCAGCATGACCCACTTTTCAATTATGTCATGGGTAGCTTGTCAAAGGGTCGCGCGCAGAGGCCCAGCCCACCATGCTTCGACATGCTTAGCATGACACCTTTTTTTAAACTTGTCGTGGGTAGGCACGCCCCTTACTTACCGCCTCCATTTGTTCAGCTTCTTTACTTAACTAATCTCAGTCTTATTACCTGGCCCCCTCCTTTTGCCAACGTCATATTCAACGTAGACGCTTTTGTGAGATCTCTGGTTTCCTCTATCAGATGATCAGGATATTGTTCAACATCTTTTGCATCGCTGTAAACTTCCGCCCGATAATTTCCATTGGATAAAAAATCGAGTTTAGGGGTTAACGTGACACTATCATGGTCAGTTATCGCGCCAATATACCAGTCGGTACCTTTGCGACGGGCTATGGCCAGGTATTTCCCTGCTTTGGCTGCTATTACTTTTGTTTCATCCCAGGTAGTTGGTACCTGTTGCAAAAACTCGAAGCCTGGCTGACCAATGTAAACATCTGGCGCATCGCAAACCATGCCTAAAGCATTTTCCAATACTACATACATGGCCAGCATATGGCAGCGGGTGCCCAATACATACGGGCGCGTATAGTGTACCTTAAAAGTGTTTTTATTGGCTGCATGGAAACCGCCGAGATGATAATCTGTCGAGCCGGCCAGCATTCTGGTAAAAGGGATATTGATATCGGCATCCGGCGTTACAATATCATTCCATTTATCGTTCTCGTAGTTCAGGGTTCCTTCGCGGGTAAACTCGTTGGGATAGGTTCGGCTCAGGCCTGTTGGTTTATACGCACCGTGAAATTGGATATGCAGTTTGTGCTGGGCGGTTTTTTCCAGTATTTCGGTTTGGATGTTCACCATTTCCTGATCGTCCCGATCCATAAAATCGCACATCAGGCCGCTTACACCCCATTTTTCAAGCTGGGTAAATGTTTCATCCAGTTTAGGATATAACGCTTTCCAGTGGATCCATACACGGATACCTACCCCACGTTTCTTCGCCGAATCGCATACGGCCTGCATATCCAAACCGGGCACCGCTTTTGAAGGATCTGCATGCGCACCGGGCTGAAAACCAGCCCCATCATTCACATACCACTCGTGCAAACCATATTCAACTACAGAATGGTAATCGATACCATATTTGGCGCACCAGTTTACGTAATACATATTGGTTTCGTAATTATTGCCCGGCGCGAATGAAGTATCAGGTATAGCATTACCATTCCACCACGGAAAGGTAGTTTTACCCGGTTTTATCCACGAAACATCTTTAAACTTACATGGCGGGCTTAACGTTGTCAGAATGTTCGATTCGATAAGCGCCCCAACCCTATCGCCTATCATCATTACCCGCCATGGGCTGCTGTGCGGCAACGTTGCCTTTACTTTAATATCCGTTTGCCCAGGCAACGGCGACAGACGGCTTTCTAACACACCATTATGTTTTATGAGGTACATGCCCGCGTAATCAAGCAAAGCGGCTTCGGTTATGGCCATGTAGTTGCCGTTAGGAAACTCAAATAAGGCTGGCAGATCCATTAACGTATCAGCCTTTAAATCGTTGAGCTTAGCTTTAGTGTAAATTCCCTCGTGCGATGTGGTAAAATTTTCGCGGAGCAAGGTGGTCACTTCCGGATTACCTGCGAGGTTAAAAGTGTTTAGCTCATCGGTTATCTCCACACTTTTCCATTGGTGTTGCTCGGGCAGCAGATATCTGAAAGCGGCCCCATCATTAAATACTTTTACCTCGATACTTAAACTACGCTTAGCGCCCGATTGCTCATTTACAGGAATTGTAACGCGATTGCACTCGCTATGTACCTTACTGGTTTTACCTATGATGAGATCATAATCATCAATCATCCTTTCTTGCTTCGATTTGCCTAAAATGAGATCATTGTTAAAGGTCCCACCCTCTTTAAAGCTGATGTTAAGCCGCGAGTTATCAACCATTAGCTTCCCTTTGTAAGTTACTTTGTAAAACAAGCCATGTTGATCGGTGCTTAATGAAAATTTGATCTTACCATCGGGCGATGATAAATTGACAATTTTAGCGGCGTAGCTTGTTATCGATACAAATAACAATACCGCGCAAAAAGCATGGCGAATGATTGACATATAAATTAGGCTTAACTGGGTGGTGATTAAAAGCCTAAATGTAATAAGCAGGGTTCGTTAAATCAAACAAATACAGACGATTAAACCAGTTTCCCGGTTTTAACTGCATCCTGCAAATTACGCACTTTAAATTTTGGTGTGTAGCAATATTGGGCAAGCTGCTTTGCCCAGGTTGTGTTATAACCAAACATCAGTTTGATCATTTTTACCCGGGTTGAGCCTTTGGGGTAACCGTATTTATACCAGGTAAATTTGGATGGGTCTACGTTAAATTGTTCGGCAAAATCGGCTAAAAAAAGATCTATCTCAATATCAAAAATATCCAGATCGAGGTCGATACTGGTATCAAGGCTCAGGCTGTGTGGGTCAACCTTGCGGATCTTGTACCGATTGCAATAATCAACAATAAATTCTTTTAAGGGGGGCAGTATCTCTTCCATTTAAACGAATATTAATTTGACCATTTAAGTTATGAGACGTAGCTTTTGAAATAAGGTTGCATACAAATTTACTTTATTTTGAAAACGACAGTTTTAGCTTATTGGTTAATAATTGTTAAATATTTAACGCAGGATAAAACGCCCGTTATATCTATAAATGCCCTTATTATGTTATTATTGCATCAATAATTTGCTCCCAAATATGAACCTGAAAGTAATTGCCTTTGATGCCGACGATACCCTTTGGGTAAACGAACCTTATTTTCAAGCCACCGAAGAGAAATTTTGCAGCCTGCTGGAAAACTTTTCGCCGCAGCATACCATATCAAAAGAGCTTTTTAAGGTTGAGGTTGATAACCTGCCGCTTTACGGTTATGGTATTAAGGGCTATATCCTATCCATGATAGAAGCCGCCCTGAGCATTTCTGAAAAAAACATCAGCGTTGAAGTGATTGAAACCATTTTGGAATACGGCAAGGAGATGCTTAACCAGCCCATCGAGATCCTTGATGATGTGGAGCAAGTGCTATCATCACTAAAAGACCACTACCGTTTGGTAGTTGCCACCAAGGGAGATTTACTTGACCAGGAACGCAAACTTAAAAAATCGGGACTGGCCCATTATTTTCACCATATCGAGATCATGAGCGATAAAAAGGAGGCCGATTATATCAAGCTCATCAAACACCTCGATATTGAACCATCTCAATTTATGATGATAGGTAACTCGCTTAAATCGGATGTAATGCCGGTAATCAATATAGGCGGACATGCCGTTCATGTTCCTTATCATACCACCTGGGCACACGAGCATGTGGAAACCGTTTTAACGCACCAAAATTTTAAGCAGGTAGATAAAATTAGTGAGGTGTTGGAGTTTATCAGCATCTAACAACATTATTGGCCGCCGCACTTCCACTTAATTATCCACAAAAAATTTTCTTTTATTTTTTTCTCGCAGTAAAAACCCACTTTAAACCGTTTAAACCTACTTTCCGCACTAAAACGGCCCTCACATATCAAAAAACGGCATTTTCTGTTTGCTTTTACCGTAAACAAATCCGTTATATTTGTTTACCAACTATAATGTTATGGCTAAAACAGATCTGTACGAAGCGCCCGATTATTACCTGTTAGATGAATTTCTTACCGACGAACATAAGCTGATCCGCGCCTCGGTGCGCGATTGGGTGAAGAAGGAATTAAGCCCCATTATTGAGGATTACGCTCAACGTGCCGAGTTCCCTTCGCAACTGTTAAAAGGTCTGGCCGAGATTGGTGCTTTTGGCCCTACCATCCCGGTTGAGGATGGCGGTGCAGGTTTAGATTACATATCGTACGGCATTATTATGCAGGAGTTGGAACGGGGCGATTCTGGCATCCGCTCAACGGCCTCTGTGCAGGGATCGTTAGTAATGTACCCTATCTACGCTTACGGCAGCGAAGAGCAGCGTAAAAAATATCTGCCCAAACTGGCTACAGGCGAGTTAATGGGTTGCTTTGGCCTTACCGAGCCGGATCATGGCTCAAACCCCGGCGGCATGACCACCAATATTAAAGATGCCGGCGACCATTATATTTTAAATGGTGCCAAAATGTGGATCTCTAATTCGCCTTTTGCAGATATCGCAGTTGTTTGGGCTAAGGATGAGGAAGGAAAAATCCGCGGACTGGTGGTTGAACGCGGCATGGAAGGTTTTACTACGCCTGCTACGCACAATAAATGGTCGTTAAGGGCATCAGCCACCGGCGAGCTTGTTTTTGATAATGTTAAAGTGCCAAAAGAAAATATTTTCCCTAACATAATTGGCATTAAAGGCCCGCTGGGATGTTTAAATCAGGCCCGTTACGGTATTGCCTGGGGGGCTTTAGGTGCCGCTATGGATTGCTATGATACAGCCTTACGTTATACTAAAGAACGCGAACAATTTGGCCGACCAATAGCCGGTTTCCAGCTTCAGCAAAAAAAACTGGCCGAAATGATAACCGAGATAACCAAAGGCCAGCTATTAGTTTGGCGTTTGGGTACATTGAAAAATGAGAACAGGGCCACTCCTGCCCAAATTTCGATGGCTAAACGAAACAGTGTCGAAACGGCCATCACTATTGCCCGCGAAGCAAGACAAATGCTTGGCGGCATGGGTATTACCGGCGAATACCCCATTATGAGACACATGATGAACCTCGAATCGGTAATAACTTATGAGGGTACGCATGACATACACCTGTTGATAACAGGCATGGATGTTACAGGGCTCGATGCGTTTAAATAATTATACAACCGGTATGTTTAATTTATAGTAACATAACTGTTGTTTACACGTATAAATATTGTTCGTAATAGTTACGGATGCTAATTTGTGTTATTGTACAGTTAATGTTTTCGATCCCCCATCGCCTAAACAAATTTAAACTATCACAATGCCGCCGGGTATACTGGCTGGCAACAGCATTGTTGTTGTTTTTTTTCTCGTGTAAAAACAAGGTTAATGATACAGGCGGATACTCGGCAAGTTTTAAGCCAATATTTGATACAGTAACGCTCTACAATACCACCTGGAAAAATCCCCACAAGGCTATCAAATATCTGGATTCGGCATACAAATTTGTAAAAGCACCCCTTGTGGGCGATCGCTTCCGTTACTACGCCTTCCATTTTCTTTACAACCGCAAAGAACTACATAATACTAAAGCTGCTATAGCATATGCCGATAGCATGCTGACTATTGCCAAAAAAAGCGTAAACCAAAAGCAATACCAGGAACAATACGCTGAGGCAAGCTTTGCCGCCGGCGATGCTTATTCCGACCTGCAACAGTACGACGAAGCCTATAAGTATTTTTACCAGGGATATTACATAGGTAAAAGCGGCTTGGACGATGCTATCTTAGCCGAATACACCTACCGCATGGGCATGATGCTATTTAAGCAGGGGCATTTTCGCGAAGCGGCCAACTACTTTAAAATAAGTTACAAGCAAAGCTTTGCTTACCACGATACTTTTTTAGCCTTTTACCAAAGACAGGAATTAATTGATAATATAGGCGAGAGCTATAAAAACAGCGGCGACATTGACAGTGCAAAATTATACCTGCAAAAGGCACTTGATTACATTAACGACAATGCGCAACGCTTTAACGATGATCCGGCTAAACTGGAGATAGCACGCGGTGTTGTTTACGGTAACCAGGGAGATTTAGCTTTACTTACTAACGACCACGCCCGGGCCGAAGAGCTACTAAAAAAAAGCATCGCCATTAACCTTTTGCCCCGCAATGATAACCGTGACGCACAATTAACCGAAATAAAACTGGCGCGCCTGTACCTTAAAACCAACCGGGTAAACGAGCTATTCAATATACTGCAAACCCTGCGTACCCAGCTTGATACGCTCAAAAACGAAGAAGCCGAAACCAGTTGGAATAAGCTGATGAGTAGCTATTACGTAAACCAAAAAAATGAGGATAACGCACTTCGTTATTTAAAAAGTTATTCGGCGTTAAAAGATTCGTTGTCAAAAAGGGCATTAACCTTAAAGCGTACTGATATCAGTCAGCAACAGGCCAGCCTGGATAAACAAGATAAGATCGAGAGCCTTAAGGATCATAACACGTTACAGCTCATTTACATCTATTTAGCGGTATTATTTTCGGTGATGGCGGTGATCATCATATTTTTAGTTTTCCGAAACCTTAAGCGTTCAAAAAAAGATGTTATCGCTGTAAAAAAACTAAACAACCAAATTAAGCTACAAAAAGCTGAACTGGAAAGTACATTGGAAGACGTAAACCTGGCCACCCGCGAAAAAGACAGGATCCTGCGTGCTGTAGCACACGATCTGCGTAATCCGCTGGGAGGGATCGCGGCGCTATCATCGGTTATGGCTGATGATACGAACAATGAAGAGCAGATCAGTTTGATCAACCTTGTAAAAGAAACATCATTCAACTCGCTTGAGTTGATCAATGAAATTTTGGAGGCGGCTAATACAGCCAGCATATCCTTTAATAAAGAATGGGTTGAAATTAACAGCCTGGTAAGTAATAGTGTTGAACTTTTGCGTTTTAAAGCCGCCGAGAAAAAGCAGGAAATTATACTGACCCCACTCGATAACCCCACCGAGCTACTTATAAATCGCGAAAAAATATGGCGGGTAATGAGTAATTTAATAAGCAACGCCATCAAGTTCAGCCCAAAGGGAGCTGTGATCAATGTATATCTTACAGAAAAGGATAACGGCGTTGAATTATGTGTTGAAGATCATGGCATAGGCATTCCCAACCAATTGCAAACCCAGGTATTTAATATGTTTACCGATGCCAAACGTTCGGGAACTGATGGCGAAAAATCTTTTGGCCTTGGGTTATCTATTTGCAGGCAAATAGTTGAAAAACATAGTGGCAAAATCTGGTTAAAAAGCGAGGTAAATGATGGATCAACCTTCCATGTTTACCTCCCTACCGAAGCTTAACCAGGCATGTAGTATTACTTTATTTTTTTAATCTGATTATAAATTTCTTTATAGATAATTAATTAACAATATTCTTAAAAACTCTGCGGTTATTTTTAAAATTATTTTTAGTTTAACCAAGTGTTTATAGCACCAACCAACCTGCCATAATTTAACTTTGATGTTTATAAATAAAGGCTTTACAAAAAAACGGCTATCCGGTAATTTATGGATATGTTTCCTTACTGCCTTTATTTTTACATTAATAAGTTCATGTCAGCATCAGCAAAAAGGGCATTTATCATCATCGGCCTACAATAAAATAGCAGATACCGCAAACAAGTTATATGATAATGGACAGTACGAAAAGGCTGTTCATTGCCTCGACTCGGCCTTTCATGAATCAACCGCGTTAGGTTTTAAACAGGTTTATAATTATTACTTTTTCATTTACAATTATAACCTGCATATCAAAAATGATAAGAACACGGCTTTACTATATGCCGATAGTATGCTCAACATTTTTGATACCCCCGAAAAGAAGCTAAAGTTCACCAACGAATACGGGCAGGCCCATTTATCAAAGGGGGATGTTTTATTTGATCTGCGCCGTTACAACGAAGCTTACGGCTATTTTTATAGCGGTAAAGTAATTGCCAATAACAACCTGGATGATTGTACTCTTGGTGATTACAGCTATCGGATGGGCATGATCTTATACAAGCAGGAACGGTACGGCCGCGCGGCGCGCTTTTTTAAAAAGAGTTTTGACGAAACCGCTGCCTGCGATGGCAGTTTCAACTACTTCTATCGTCGCCAGGAGCTGCTTAATAACACCGGCCTTAGCTATGGCAAAAAACTGATGAACGACAGCGCCATGTATTTTTACAATAAGGCGCTTGAATATCTTGAGCAAAATAAAGCGAGGTTTAAAGACAAGCCTCAAATGGGCGAAGTGGCCAAAGGTGTTGTTTATGGCAATATGGCCGATATTTATCTCAGGCAAAAAGATTACGACAGGGCTAAAAACCTGCTTAAGAAGAGTATAGCCATTAACCTGCGTAAGGGCAATGATAACTCCGACGCCCAATATGCCGAGCTTAAACTTGCCGCTATTTACGATGATCAAAACGCTAATGACTCGCTTCAGAATATCCTGAATACCATCAAACTACAATTTGACAGCGTTAAAAGTCCGGAAGCTGAACAGGATTGGAACCTGTTGATGTCGCACCAGTTTTCGAAGCTGAATAACCCGCAGCAGGCTATGCTGCATTTTAAAAAATATGATGAGATCAAGGATACCATCACCAGCAACAACCGCAAACTGAAAGAAGCCGACGTTGCCGAACAAGTGAAAAGCCTTGAAAAAGATAACGAGTTTAATAACCTGAAAAAGAATAACGAGCTACAGCACTTGTACCTGAACGTAACAAGCGTTTTCGCTATCATGCTCATCGTTATCATCTCACTGATATTTTTTAACTGGCAAAAATCAAAAAAGAACATCAAAATGCTGGGTGGGCTTAACAACCAGATCAACAACCAAAACCACGATCTGGAAAAAGCCCTGAACGAACTACAGTTAAACAGCCAGGAAAAAGACCGCATATTACGTACCGTGGCCCACGATTTACGCAACCCTATTGGCGGCATAGCATCGCTCACCAGCGTAATGAGCGAGGAGGATTATACCGACGAGCAAAAGGAAATGATCAAGCTGATCAAAGAAACCTCCTTCAACTCTATCGAACTGATCAATGAGATATTAGAGGCCACCAATTCTACATCGGTAGTATTAAATAAAGAACCGGTTGAGATCAATTCCCTGATCAGTAACAGCGCCGAGTTGCTTCGTTTCAAAGCCGCAGAAAAGCAGCAGGTTATCAGCCTTGTAATGTTAAGCCAATCGATGGAAATTTGCATCAGCCGGGAAAAGATCTGGCGGGTGATCAGTAACCTCATCAGCAACGCAATTAAATTTAGTCCAGTAGCATCGGCTATTTTGGTGAAAGCTGAAGATGCCGGGCATGAAATAGAAATCTCAGTAAAAGATAACGGGATAGGCATACCTGATAAGCTTAAAAATCAGGTTTTCAATATGTTTACCGATGCTAAGCGTCCGGGAACTGCGGGTGAAAAATCATTTGGGCTTGGCCTTTCCATCTGCCAGCAAATAATTGAAAAGCACGGCGGCAGGATTTGGTTTGATAGTGATACGGAGAACGGTACTACGTTTTATTTTACGCTGCCTAAATAGGAGCTGAAAGCTCCCCCCGATTCGTGTCTCCACGAATCGCCATCAGCGTCGCCAATAGTACTTTATCAGCATGCGGTCGTGAAGACACGACCACCGGAAGAGCAGATTTGACTTAGAGAGGAATAACCTACCCTCTCAAAAACTCCCCATACCACCGTCCCGAAGCTTTAACAGTCCGTTTTTGCGTAGCGTGGTCAACATGGATCAATCCAAACCGTGGGTGATAACCTTCGGCCCACTCAAAGTTGTCGGTTAGAGTCCAAACAAAATAACCATCAACTTTACAGCCTTCGTTTTTAGCTTTTAGCACCTGTCTCAAATAATCTTGCAGGTATTGTAGTCGTTTAGGATCGTTTACCTCTCCATCGGCAAGCGTATCCGGAAAAGCCGAACCATTTTCGGTAATAATGATCTTTTTAACACCCGGATAAGCATCATATTTTTTGATCATATAATAGATAGAAGGCGGATAAACCTCCCAACGCATGGCAGTCAGATCAACACCACGCTTTTCGGCCTTAACCATGCTGGCGTGGATGTAGGGCGTAAAGAATGAGTATTTTACAATTTCGCGGGTGTAATTCTGGATACCGATAAAATCAAAATCGAAAGCCAGTTTATCTTCATCGCCAGGGTAGAAATATTTCTTTAAATCTTTAAGCGCAGGCAAATCAGCTATTGGATAGCCCATACCCAGCAAAGGCTCAATATATAAACGATTAATCAGGGCGTCGGCACGCACGGCTGCGGCTACATCCCTTGGCTTATCAGTAAGCGGTTCAATTTGCGAGCATGAAAAAGTGGAGCCTATCTGGGCTGTTGCAGGCAACAATTTGCGTAGGATCCTCCCTCCTTCGCCAATACTTAAAGTAACGTGGTGAATAGCCGGAGTAAAATTTCTCATTCCGCTGCGGCCGGGCGCGTGGATGCCGAAAAAATACCCGGCACCGGTAAATACTACCGGTTCGTTCATTACCATCCAGTGCTTTACCCTATCGCCAAAACTCTGGGCGCAAATGGTTATAAACTCGCTAAACCAACTGATAGATTCACGGTTTGTCCAGCCGCCTTTTACTTCCAGTACGTGGGGCAGATCCCAATGGTAAACAGTAAGCCATGGCTCGATGCCTTGCTTAATGCAGTAATCAATAACCCGGTTATAATAGTCAATACCTGCCTGGTTAACCTTGCCGGTACCATCGGGTAAAATACGTGTCCAGGAAATGGAGAAGCGGAAATTAGGGATATTGAGTTGCTTGATCAGGTCGATATCCTGCTCGTAGCGGTTATAAAAATCGCAGGCTTCGATGGCGTGGTCGCCATTTAGTATCTTTCCTTTTTTGGTGGTAAACACGTCCCATACGGATAGGCCTTTACCATCTGCATCGTGAGCGCCCTCAATTTGAAATGCAGCTGTAGATACGCCCCATTCAAAGTCGTTGCCAAAAAGATCCTTGCTTAAATGTATATCCCGGTCAGTAAGTTCCATTAATTTGAGCTACAAAAGCCCAAAAGTGCAATTATATTTATAAATGAAAAACTATAAATGATAACTTAATGTATGAACGACGAACGCATACTTTTAAGCATCAGCCACTGGCGAAAACCGGTGATCAATTTTGAGATATTGAATATGAATTTCATAACATTGCCTTTTAGTTACAACATAAAGGTAGTTAGCAGATGTTTGCTGAATATATAAACTATGTTATATTATTGTTAACCAGCCTATTCATCAACCAATATACAAAATCAATATTAAATTTTCAGTTATTTTTTTGATGCACATGAAAGCATATTTTATCAAAATGTTCGGCTATAACCGGTACACCACCGAACAAATTTTACAGGCCATGGAAACGAACGGCGCGCCGGCTGTTACCTTAAAATTAATGACACATCTGCTCGCTGCCGAGCTTATTTGGCTGGAGCGATGTACGTTGGTGCCTCCTACCTTGCCGTCGCCCTGGCCCCAGCAGTTTTCTTTAGCGCAATGTAAAGATTTGGTTGCATCGAGATACGGAGCATGGATCGATTTTCTGAACGGACTGACGGATGCTGATTTCGACAAGGTTATCCTATACAAAACCTTTAGTGGAGATACGTTCAAAAACGAGCTGAATGAGATCATAACGCATGTAATTAATCACGGCACGCACACCCGCGCGCAGATAGGCCAACAGTTAAAATTTGCAGGGGCTGAAACTTTACCTACTACTGATTATAGTTATTATTTAAGGCTGCTAAACAGCTAAACATTTACCATATTTGCAGGGTTCCACACGCTATCATATCAACTATGAAAAAATCATTATTAGCGCTTTTGGCCGGCATAGCTTTAGCCGGTTGCACCGATACCAAAAAACAAGAGAAAGACCTTTTAAACCAGGTTATAGCCGTACACGATAAAGTTATGGCCAGCGACGAGCAACTGATGAAAAATAAAATGTTGCTGGATAGCCTGATCAAAAATAACTCGACAGCTATCAATAAAGATTCGGCACAGGTTTACCTGAAATTGGTTGATGATGCCGATAATGCCATGAGCGATTGGATGCACCATTTTGATGCCGAAAATAAAGGCAAATCACACCAGGAAATTATGGATTATCTGGAAGCGCAAAAAAAACTGATAGCCAAAATAGATACACAGATCAATACAGCCGTTACCGGTTCAACTAAATACATTACCCAAATACCGGCCAAATAATGAAAAAATTATGGATAGGCTTTATAGCATTAGCGCTATTTAACGCCTGCAGCCCGAGCAACAACAAAACGGCACTACCCATTTTAGGTAATAAAACTACCGAAACCAAAACCGTTAATGGCAAAACAGTAACCGATACCGTTTATCAAACCATACCCGCGTTTAAGTTTGTAAACCAATACGGCGATACCATCACCAACAAAAGCCTGGACGGCAAAATTTACGTGGCCGATTTCTTTTTCACCACATGTCCTTCTATTTGTCCGGTTATGCACCGCAATATGCTGAATGTATATAAAGAGTTTAAGGATGATCCTAATTTCAGGATCATATCGCACACCATCGACCCCAAATATGATACCGTACCGGTTTTAAAACGCCATGCCGATAAGCTGGGCATTACAGGCGATACATGGTGGCTGCTACACGGCGAAAAAGGTGATACTTACGGCATAGCCAAAAGCTACCTGCAAACTGTATCCGAAAAAAATCCCAAAGGCGAATTTATTCATGATGGATTTTTTATTTTGATCGATAAGCAAAAACGCATCCGCGGCACCTATGAAGGGACTGACGCTGCCGAGGTTACCAAAATGATAGGCGATATCAAAATACTGAAAGCCGAGCCGGATCAAATTGCCGCTAAATGAAACTGAAATTAATAGGTACTTTGATCCTGCTTGTTGGCGTGATAGTAACATCATGCCAAAGCGACCAGGAGATGGAATTTAACCGCTACTACACGGCAGGCAGCTTGGTTTACCAGCAGCATTGCCAAAATTGCCACGGCGATAAGGGACAAGGCTTACAGTCGCTGATCCCTCCACTTACTGATTCTACCTATTTAAAAAACAACAAAGCCAAACTGGCCTGCATTGTTAAAAACGGCCTTGAAGGAAAGGTAACCATCAACGGCCGCCTGTTTGATGACCAGATGCAGGGTGATGACCTTACCCCACTGGAAATTGCCAAAGTTTTGACTTATATCAGTAATTCGTACGGAAATAAACTTGGCACCATGAACCTCGAACAGGTACAGAGTGATTTAAAGAACTGCAAATAGTTTTTTAAATCACAATTGATAGTTAGTCAGGACAATCAGCTTTAAACTTACTAACAGTTAGGAGGCACCTACGGAGCCAAAAAATGTCCCTCTCTTTTCCTATAAACATGATACTCCTATGGAGTTATATGGCGAATATTTCAAACTCCGTAGGATTACCATGTTTGTAGCAATGATTACGGCATTTTTGGCTCCGCAGGTGCCTACTTTTTAAAAGCGATTTCTCTGAATAGCTGATAACGGATAACTGTTTTGATTCGCAAAACTGTTATCCGTCAACCATGATCTGTCAACTCGCTCCCCTCCAACCCAACTAAATTCCCTATCTTCGCAACTGCAAAACGTTCTATCGCTGCCAGCTTGTATGGCGGAGGAAAGTCCGGGCAACATAGAGCATCCTGCTTCCTAACGGGAAGGCGTCGGCAGCCGACGACAGCAAAGTGCCACAGAGAAAATACCGCCCACTTAGGTGGGTAAGGGTGAAAACGTGAGGTAAGAGCTCACGGCATAACCGGGCGACCGGAGATGACGGTAAACCTCAGGAGTTGAAAAACCAAATAGGTCCCGAAAGCGGAGCTGCTCGCTCCCGTATCAGTCGCAAGGCTGGTCGTTGGGATGGGTAGGTTGTTTAAACTTGTTAGTGATAACAAGGCCAGATAAATGATAGAAGTTGCCTTAATTGGCAATACAGAACCCGGCTTACAGGTTTGCTGCTGTACTACCCCTTGCTGTAAAGCGAGGGGTTTTTAGTTTGTATCCATCAACTTTTAAAAAAAACTTTACAACCTTGCAAACATTTATGCGCTTTAAACCTTTTTAGCACATTAAAAGTGTTTGTTTTTCTATACAAACCCTATATATTAGCAGCAGAAGATAACTACCTGGATTTAAATATAAAACATGGCTAAAATTTTAATAATTGACGATGAGCGGTCAATCCGGAGCACGCTTCGCGAGATATTGGAGTATGAAGATTATGAAGTTGAAGACGTAGATAACGGCGTTGACGGTTTACAGCTTATTGAAAAAAAGGATTTCGACCTGGTATTATGCGATATAAAAATGAACCGCATGGATGGCATGGAGGTATTAACCGAAGGCCTTGCCATTAAACCCGATCTTCCTTTTATCATGATCTCCGGCCACGGCACGGTTGAAACCGCTGTTGAGGCCAGCAAAAAAGGCGCGTTCGATTTTATTTCGAAACCGCCAGATTTGAACCGTCTGCTCATTACCGTACGTAACGCGCTTGATCGTGGTAGTTTGGTTGTTGAAGCCAAAGTTTTAAAACGTAAAGTATCTAAGGTCCGCCCTATTTTAGGCGAATCGCAGGCAATTATTAAAATTAAAGAAACTATTGATCGTGTGGCCCCTACCGATGCCCGTGTGTTGGTAACCGGTGCTAATGGCAGTGGTAAAGAGTTAGTTGCCCGTTGGCTGCACGAAAAATCAAACCGTTCAAGCGCGCCTATCATCGAGGTGAACTGTGCGGCCATTCCTTCCGAGTTGATAGAGAGTGAATTGTTCGGCCACGAAAAAGGATCATTTACATCAGCCATTAAACAAAGGATAGGCAAATTTGAATCGGCAAGTGGTGGTACGCTTTTCCTGGATGAGATCGGCGATATGAGCCAATCGGCCCAGGCCAAAGTGTTACGCGCCCTGCAGGAAAGCAAAATCACCCGTGTGGGCGGCGAAAAGGAAATTGATGTTGACGTACGTGTTGTAGCGGCAACAAATAAAGATCTACTTAAAGAAATTGAAGCCGGTAACTTCCGTATGGACTTGTACCACCGCCTTAGCGTTATCCTGATACACGTACCACCTTTGGTTGAACGTAAAGATGATATCGCCCTGTTAACTCAAAGCTTTTTGGATGAGATCTGCAGCGAATATGGTATGCCGGTTAAAAAGATCTCGGATGCAGCCCTCGAAGCTTTAAAAGCTTTACCGTGGACAGGTAATATCCGCGAACTACGTAACATGGTTGAACGACTGATCATCCTGAGTGATAAGATCATTACCGATAGCGATGTGAAAGCATTTGCCAACCCGTCAGCACCAGCTGCGGTTGTTGCAGGCGAAGCCGCAGCAGCTGCTCCTCAAACAGATTTCGACCAGTTTAATAACTTTCAGGAATATAAGGACTATGCCGAGCGCGAGTACATTAAATTCAAATTGGAAAAAAACAACTGGAACGTATCAAAAACTGCCGATGACATCGATATCCAACGCAGTCACCTGTACAGTAAGATCGAGAAATTCGGCCTGAAACGGAACGAATAGATACAACTTTTGAAATTATTTTAAAAAGCATGGGCAAAAATATTTGTCGATGCTTTTTTTATGCTATCATTGTATATCCAATAACCTTTATTAACACCATGAAAGCCTACTACTTAGCCTCATTTTTATTATTAAGCTTAGCAGCCTGCAACAATCAATCAAAGGAAGTTACAGAAACACCTAAAGCGACAGCAAACACTCTTGATGGTACCTGGCACCTCATCTCGAGCAAAAGCATCCAGAAGGGAGATACCACTATAACCACTCCACCAAAAGATCAGGAAATGTTTAAGATGTTTAACGCTACCAACTTCGCGTTTTTTACTCATGATCTGGCACATGGTAAAGTAGCCAGCCCTGTTTTTTCGGCTGGTGCGGGCACCTACACCTTAAATGGCGATGATTATGCCGAGCACCTCGCTTACTGCAACGCCCGCGAGTGGGAAAACAAAGATTTTAAATTTAAGCTCACCATTAGTAATGATACACTGGTACAAAAAGGCATCGAAAAAGATGATAGCCTAAAGGTTGACCATGAGATCATTGAGACTTATGTGAAGGTGAAATAAGTTCGCCAACCGGACTTTGCAGACTTACGAAGTTTTAAAAACTTCGTAAGTCTCAGCATGCATTGCCATCTCGCTTAATCTCCCCCCTCTACCATCACGTTTTATTATACCATTTTTATTCCCCTCAATTATTTGTAGCTTTTCACCATAAATACCAAAGCTGCATGTCTATCCTGTTTCATTATAAAGCACTGATAACCTTATCGTTGTTTGGCTTATCGCTTAATCGTTGCCATACGCAAACTGCCGATAGTACTAAAAAAAGCGCCCAGGCGGTTCCAAATAATAAAGTGCTTTCATCTGCCCCATCAGTAGTTCCTCTTAAAAACATGTTCGGGGTAAATACCTATGAGTGGAATTTTTTGCAGGATCCGGCAAACCCAAACCTTAAAAGTACCATTTACGAAACCAACATGTCGCTCATTAAATCCTTCAGCGGCATCAGGCATTATCTTAATTGGGGGAGGATGGAGAGCACTAAGGGTAATTACACCTTTAGTCCTGCGCATGATGGCAGTTGGGATTACGATCTGATCTACACGCGCTGTAAACAGGACGGCATTTTTGTTTTGGCCGATATCAAAACCTGTCCGCCGTGGTTGGTGGATACTTATCCTAAAGATATGCAGGATAAGGAGAACGCGCCACTCCCCTATGGTTCAAACAAAAGTGATCCGGCCAGTTACGTTGAACAGGCCCATATGGCCTTCCAGTTTGCAGCACGTTATGGTTATAATAAAAATGTAGATAGGTCATTAGTTAAAGTTGATGCAAGTACCCGCTGGCCAAATGATCCGCCCAACCATGTAAAAATAGGCTTAGGGCTTATAAAATATGTGGAGTGCGATAACGAGCGTGATAAATGGTGGAAAAGTGCCGCAACCGAACAAACTGCCGAGGAGTACGCGGCTAACATGTCGGCGTTTTACGATGGCGATACGGGCAAGCTTGGTAAAAATGCGGGCGTAAAAAATGCCGACCCTAACATGCAGGTAGTAATGGGCGGCTTAGCTACAGATGATGTGAACTTTGTACAAAAAATGATAGATTGGTGTAAGGCTAACCGTGGTTACAGGCCCGATGGAAGCATTAACTTATGCTTTGATGTTGTTAATTATCACTATTATAGCAACAACGGCAATATTTTAAAGCATACCAAATCAAACACAGGTATAGCCCCCGAATTATCAATGGCAGGCGAAATTGCCGATAGCTTTGTTAAACTTGCCAATTCGTTAAAAACTCCAATACCTGTTTGGGTAACAGAAGCAGGTTACGATATAAACCAAGGCAGTTATCAAAAAGCCACCTACGTAGGCAATAAAACTCCCGTTGAAACCCAGGCCGACTGGATACTGCGGACATCTTTATTATACATGCGGCATGGCATCCAACGCCTTTTCTTTTACCAGCTTTTTGATGATACCCCAAATGCCGATGTACAGTATGCAACATCCGGCTTGGCCGAGAATGGCAAACGCCGCCCCGCTGCCGATTTTATTTTACAGGTAAACAAACTTTTGGGCAACTTCACTTATGCAGGTACTATAAATGCTGATCCGCTGGTTGATAAATACGTTTCCGGTTCAAAAACAATGTATATACTTACAGTACCCGATCAAAAAGCACGTACCAATACTTATGTACTTGATTTAGGCACAGTGAAAGCCAACATTTATACTTTAACCAAAGGAGCTAATGATGCTGCTAAGCAAACTGCGAGCACAAATAATGGCAAGTTAAGTGTAAGCGTATCCGAAACGCCAATAATTGTGGAGGGAGTAAATTAAACAAAAGCTGCCAGGTTTTGCCTTACCTGCTGGGCATAGCTACCGCCAAACAGATTTACATGCACCAATAGCGGATATAAATTCCAAAGCTTAAGTCGCTTTTGCCATCCGGGTTGCAAGGGAAATTCAGCGTTATAGGCTTCGTAAAACGCGTTATCGAAACCACCGAATAGTGTGGTCATCGCTATATCAAACTCACGGTTGCTATAGCTTACAGCAGGATCTATCAGGTAAGGTTTTCCGTCAGAACTGATCAGATAGTTTCCTCCCCACAGATCGCCATGAATAAGTGAGGGTGCCTCTTCAATAAACAGATCCGGAAGTTTGTTATATAGATCTTCAAAACGGCGCATGTCCGTTTGCGAAAGTTCATGATTATCCACAGCCATTTTCACCATAGGCAGTAAACGTTCGGCAATAAAAAAATTAGCCCAGCTATCATGCTGTTTATTGCTCTGATGTAGAGAACCCATGTAGTTATCTGTAGCAAAGCCAAAACGCGGGGTGGCAGTACGGTGCATCTGCGCGAGTTGTTGCCCTAAAGCCTGTGATGCATAGGCTGTCGATTGCCCTGCATCTATCCATTCCATTAAAAGAAAACTCTCATCCCCTACCTCTTCATCAAAAATAATATCAGGCACGCCAATGGCTTTCGTTGCCTTAATGGCTGCTAATCCCTCTGCTTCACGTTTAAACATTTCGGGGAATTTGTACCTGTTGTTTATTTTGATAATATAGTCCCCGCCTGTCGATTGTAAACGATAAACCTCGTTAATATCCCCGCCACTAACCGGACTGGCAGCCTTAATATCTACGTTTAGTTTTTGTTTAATGATATTTATAATAGCTGCAGATACGGGCATTTTAAGGGACTGATATTTAAAATAGGCCTTTCAAAATAGTTAATTTATTAGCCGGTGCAAATTATCAGTTTAAAAAGTTATTTTTGCGGTTCAATGGAGCACATTCGTAATTTTTGTATCATAGCACATATCGACCACGGCAAAAGCACACTTGCCGATAGGTTATTAGAATATACTAACACCATCACCCAGCGCGAATCGCAGGCACAATTGCTTGACGATATGGACCTGGAGCGAGAGCGCGGTATCACCATAAAAAGCCATGCCATCCAGATGGATTATGAGCTTGATGGTCAAAAATATACGCTCAACCTTATTGATACCCCCGGCCACGTAGATTTCTCGTACGAAGTATCACGCTCGATAGCCGCCTGCGAAGGTGCCTTATTGATAGTGGATGCTGCACAAGGTATCCAGGCACAAACTATATCTAACCTGTATTTAGCGTTAGAGAATGACCTGGAGATCATCCCTATCCTGAATAAGATGGACCTTCCCGGCGCTATGCCAGAGGAAGTAAAAGATCAGATTGTTGACCTGATAGGTTGCAAACGCGAGGAGATCCTTGCCGCATCTGGTAAAACAGGTATGGGCGTACATGATATACTACGTGCTATTGTTGAGCGTGTTCCTGCCCCGGTTGGTGATCCAAAAGCTCCATTACAGGCTTTGATCTTCGATTCGGTGTTTAACTCTTTCCGTGGTATCATCGCTTACTTTAAAGTAGTAAATGGTGAGATCCGTAAAGGTGATAAAGTAAAATTCGTTGCTACAGAAAAGCAATATTTGGCCGATGAGGTCGGTACATTAAAACTTCGTCCGCTGGCTAAGGATGTAATCAAAACCGGCGACGTAGGTTATATCATCTCAGGTATTAAAGAAGCCAAGGAAGTAAAAGTGGGTGATACCATTACCCAGGTAGACCGTCCATGCGAAATAGGGATCCAGGGTTTTGAAGAGGTAAAACCGATGGTATTTGCCGGTATCTACCCTGTTGATACTGAAGACTATGAAGAACTTCGCGAATCGATGGCAAAACTTCAGCTAAACGATGCGTCCCTTGTTTTTGAACCGGAATCATCTGCGGCTTTAGGCTTTGGTTTCCGTTGCGGTTTCCTGGGCATGCTGCACATGGAAATTATCCAGGAGCGTTTGGAGCGTGAGTTTAACATGACGGTAATTACTACCGTGCCCAACGTATCGTACGTAGCCCACACCACCAAAGGCGATGAGTTTATTGTAAATAACCCGTCTGATTTGCCTGATCCATCAAAAATTGATTTTGTTGAAGAGCCATACATCAAGGCTACCATCATCACTAAATCTGAATTTGTTGGCCCGGTAATGTCACTTTGTATTCAAAAACGTGGTACTATCACCAATCAATCATACCTCACATCCGAGCGTGTTGAGCTGATTTTTGAGATGCCGATGGGTGAGATCGTATTTGATTTTTACGATAAGCTGAAAACGATATCAAAAGGTTACGCATCGTTTGATTATCATCAAATAGGTTACCGCCAATCTGATCTGGTAAGATTAGATATCCGCTTAAATGCCGAACCGGTTGATGCTCTTTCTTCATTGATCTTCCGCGGCAACTCGTACGATTTTGGTAAAAGGATCTGCGAAAAACTGAAAGAGCTTTTGCCTCGTCAACAATTCGAGATCATTATCCAGGCCTCTATCGGTGCTAAGATCATTGCCCGCGAAACGGTGAAAGCTTTACGTAAAGACGTTACCGCTAAATGTTACGGTGGTGATATTTCGCGTAAACGTAAATTATTGGAGAAACAGAAACAAGGTAAAAAACGCATGCGCCAGGTTGGTAACGTAGAGATACCACAATCGGCGTTCATGGCAGTTTTGAAGTTGGACTAACCCCCCCAGCTCCCTAAGGTGAGCTTACGGGCAATAAATTATAAATTCTGTATAAGGTAATAACATATTATACAATAACCGGACTTCTTAAAAGTGTTCACTTAGGAGATATTGTTTACGGGGAATGGATTGTATATGATAATAAAGAAGCCAGGTACCATATTAATGCTTTCAAGCCGAGGGCCAATTCAGATCTCACGATCAATGAATTGCTCTTGAACAACAAAAACGAAACCATTAAAAGTATCATCGGCAAGATAAATAAAAACCAAGGACTAAAATTATCCCTGAATAACAGGCCTTTTATACGAATGCGATTGCGATCAGAAACGGCAGATTTAAACCTGCCACCCTTACCTGATCACTTCGTTAAAAACATCTAACAATGCAGCTTTTAGACGGAAAATACGTATCAGAAAAACTTAAGGTTGAAATAGCTGAAGAAGCAGCTAAAATATTAGAGAGAACCGGCCGCAAACCACACCTTGTGGCGGTATTGGTTGGTCATGATGGTGGCAGCGAAACTTACGTAGCCAGCAAAATGAAAAACTGCGAAAAGGTTGGCTTCAAATCATCATTGGTGCGTTATGAGGATGACGTTACCGAAGAAGAGTTACTGAAAAAGGTAGAAGAACTTAACGCTGATGCCGACATTGATGGTATCATCGTTCAGCTTCCCCTACCAAAACATATCGACCCTGAAAAAGTAACCGAGCGTATTGATCACCGTAAAGATGTGGATGGCTTCCATCCGGTTAACCTTGGGCGTATGCAACGTAACCTGCCATCGTTTATCCCGGCTACTCCTTATGGTATTACTTTAATGCTTAAAGAATATGGCATTGAAACAGCAGGTAAACATTGTGTGGTTGTTGGTCGTAGTAACATTGTAGGCTCGCCAATGAGCATTTTGATGGCGCGCAACACTACTCCGGGCAACTGTACGGTAACTATTTGCCACAGCCGTACACCTGATATTAAAAAATTCACGCTTGATGCTGATATCCTGATCGTAGCCATCGGTAAAAAGAACTTTATCACTGCCGATATGGTGAAAGAAGGCGTTGTAATTGTTGACGTGGGCATGAACCGCGAAACATCAACCACAACAAAATCAGGCTTTAAACTTTATGGCGACGTTGATTTTGAAAATGTAGCGCCAAAATCATCATGGATCACTCCTGTACCGGGAGGTGTTGGATTGATGACCATTGTTGGTTTGCTTAAGAATACTTTGGCTTCGGCTAATAAAGAAGTTTACGTTTAGTGAATGGTTGATAGAGTTGATTAGGTGAGTGGTTGGTGTTTTCAAGAACCATTCACTTAATCAACTACTCACCTAATTAACCTTCCCTTATCTTATCCCAAAACGAGGGCACTCCAACAAACACGTCCCCATCCTTCATCTCTACCGGATAAGTTTCAATAAAATCATTCTGACCTTCTCCGCCCTTTCCTGTTTCCAGATCATAAGTGTAACGGTGATATGGGCAAACTATCATTTTTCGAACACATAAACCTTCGCTCATATCAGCACCAGCATGCGGGCATTTTGCTGACATGGCGTACAGCTTTCCTTCAAAACCAACCAGGCAGATACTTTTATTACCAGCTTTAATTTTCTTTATAAATGGCTTATCCGCGATGGGTGCTTCATCAATCTTATACCATTTCATAACAAAACAGCAAAGATCAAAAATCTATTTTAAGGTTCATCAAATTAGGGTTTTTCATCACCTCGTCCATATTGGTTACCAAGGTAACTTCGGTTCTATCAGCAGATAATACGGCTTTTGAATTATCTATTTTTTTAACGGGATGGGCAAATTTCAACACCAGCTTATATGGCATATCTATTAGCATAGCCTTGGCCATCATAAATGTAGAGCGGGTCTTTTTCAAAAAAGCGTTGAACTTTACCTTATCAATAATGCGATAAAATTTATGTGGGGTGATATCGTACGAATAATAATCCTGGCCAGCTACCAGCTGACGGGCATCTAAGGCTTTGCTGGCCTTGGCGTTGGTAGTAACTTCATTGATCTGCCCGTTCAAAGCTATTTTCGAAACATTTTGTAAATAGAATTGCAAATCGGCAGCGTCTTTGGCGGTATGGTTCAGCGTTACTTTCATCACGCTTTTCTTCAAATTCATATCAACAGAAA
This sequence comes from Mucilaginibacter sp. CAU 1740, assembly GCF_039839285.1. Taxonomy (NCBI): domain Bacteria; kingdom Pseudomonadati; phylum Bacteroidota; class Sphingobacteriia; order Sphingobacteriales; family Sphingobacteriaceae; genus Mucilaginibacter; species Mucilaginibacter sp. CAU 1740. Next base: position 209,803 of record NZ_JBDOQS010000012.1, read on the forward strand.
GTTCGCTGCTTTTGGCCAATTCAATTTCGCTGGCATTCAATTTAAGCAGTGAACTATCCGGAATAGCATTGTAAAAATTAAGGGTAGTATCCTTAACCAAACTAAACTGGGGGCTTTCTTTAACAGAGTCGGTCATCAGGTTAGCTAATACAGATACGGCGCGGCTCATATCAAAACCATAGGTTACATTACAGCTGCCATCGTCTTTAAAATCGTAACGTTCCTCAATATCAACACATGAACTGTAGCAAAGTATTACCAGGAAAACTAAAGGAAGGTAAAGTTTTTTCATAAGCGCATGCCGATTTATAGATAGATGAACGAGCTATAACATTTTTACGGATTCTAAATAAGAAGGTTAATGGATAAAGGTAAAAGGATAAAGGCAAAAAACAAACAAATTCTTATACACCAGGCAGCAGCTACTTTTTGCTTTTATCTTTATCCTTTTACCCCAATAAAGCCTTACTCACATAATAGTGTAACCTTTTACCTTTCAGCTTTCAGCTTTCGCCTTTCTTTCAGTACCTTTGCACCCTTAAATTACTATGGCACACCAGATACCAGACGACGGCACGCTGCTTCCTTTAATGGAAGAGTTTTACACCATACAGGGCGAAGGATACAATACAGGCAAAGCTGCCTATTTTATCCGCCTCGGGGGCTGCGATGTGGGTTGCCACTGGTGCGATGTTAAGGAAAGCTGGGATGCCGAACTGCACCCCCTTACAGCTGCCGATACCATTGTTACCAATGCCGATGCCCATCCGGCAAAAGCTGTAGTAGTAACTGGTGGTGAGCCATTAATTTATAACCTGGATTACCTTACCCATCAGCTGCACGAAAAAGGCATCAAAACCTTTATCGAAACATCGGGTGCTTATCCGCTTTCGGGCGATTGGGATTGGATCTGTCTTTCACCAAAAAAATTCAAAGCCCCTACCCCTAACGTGGCCGAGTGCGCTCATGAGCTGAAAGTTATCGTTTTCAATAAATCGGATTTTGAATGGGCTGAGTATCATGCCAAAATGGTATCGCCAGATTGCAAGTTGTACTTACAACCCGAATGGTCGAAAGCTAAAGAAATGATCCCGCTTATTGTTGATTATGTAAAAGAGAACCCGCAATGGGAGATTTCGTTACAAACACATAAATATCTCAATATTCCATAATAATTGTAACTTACGGTATTTATTTAATACCGATGAAAGTTGCTTTAGCCTTATTGTTGTCTTTGTTTTTGTCTGTAGCCGCGATAGCTCAACAAAAATTATATTCTACCAATAACAAAGAAGCCCTTAAGTATATCTCGGCAGCCAATCAAAACATTGATGACCATATGTATGATGAGGCTATCCAAAACCTCAACAAATCCCTCGAAGAAGATTCAAAGTTTATAGATGCCCGCGCGCTCCTCGGCGATCTGTACCGGATGAAACGCCTATACAAACAGGCCATTGAACAATACACCAAAACCATAGCACTCAATCCCGAATTTAACCGGGGTATTTACCTTAAACTTGGCGAGGTTGAAATAAACGAAGCCAAATACACCGAATCCAAACAACACCTCGAAAAATATTTAACCTATCCTGGAGCCGCTCCCGATAGCTACGCCTATGCGCAAAAACTTCTGGCCGACGCAAAATTCAGTATCCAGGCCGTACAGCACCCGGTACCATTTAAACCAATCAACGTAGGTGCAGAAATCAATACAGCTTATGACGAGTATCTGCCAGTGGCCACAGCCGATGAAAGCGTGTTAATATTTACCCGAAAAATAAACGATAACGAAGATTTTTATAAAAGCGATAAAGTTGACGGTAAGTGGAGCAAAGCGACTTATTTGAGCAACCAGATCAATACCGATAAATACAATGAAGGCGCGCAATCTATATCGCAGGATGGCAAATACCTGTTTTTCACCGGCTGTAACCGTCCCGATGGTTTGGGTAGGTGCGATATTTATATAGCACAAAAACGTGGCGACGATTGGGCTAAACCGATCGATCTTAGTCCACCGGTGAATACTCCGGGATGGGAATCCCAGCCATCTATCAACTATGATGGGCGCACACTTTACTTTGTGAGCAACCGTAAGGGCGGGTATGGCGGCTATGACATTTGGAAAAGTACGCTTACAGATAAAGGCTGGGGCGAGCCCGAAAACCTGGGGCCAAACATTAATACGGCTTATAATGAACAATCGCCATTTATCCACCCGGATGATAGCACGTTATACTTCAGCAGCAACGGTTGGCCGGGATTGGGCAGTAAAGATCTGTTTGTGAGCCGCATGGGTAAAGATGGCAAATGGCAAAAACCCGAAAACCTGGGCTACCCTATTAACAGCAACGGCGATGAAGGTGGTCTTTCGCTTACAGCCAATGGCGATTACGCCTTTTTCTCGTCGGATAATTTGAATGGTTTTGGCGGATATGATATTTATACCTTCGAGTTGCCGGTAAATATCCGACCGCACAGGGTTACTTATGTTAAGGGGCATGTAAAAGATGCCAAAACCCAGGAACCGCTCGAAGCCGCGGTCGAGATCATCGATCTACAAAGCAACACCCCCGTTTACCAGGATTACAGCGGCGAAGAACATGGCGATTTCCTGGCTACGCTTACTTCTGGTAAAAATTACGGACTTAATATTTCTAAAAGCGGTTACCTTTTTTACTCCGAAAACTTTTCGCTGCGAAACTATAAAGGCACTAAGCCATTTGATATAATAGCATTGCTATCTCCTATCGAAGTGGGCAGCAAGGTGATATTGAAAAATATATTTTTTGATACAAACAAGTTCGACCTGCAAGCCGAATCAAAAGCGGAGCTATCAAAAATGATCGACTTTTTGCAGATGAACAAAACTGTTCGGGTTGAAGTATCTGGCCATACTGACAATGTTGGTCAGCATGCCAACAACCAAACATTATCCGAAAACAGGGCAAAATCTGTTTATCAATACCTTATAAACCATGGTATTGCCGCTGCCAGGTTGGTTTATAAAGGCTACGGCGAAACACAGCCGATAGCCCCTAATACAACGGATGACGACAAAGCCCGAAACAGACGTACTGAATTTATGATAATAGGTAAGTAAGCTGAAAGCCTAAAGCTTTAGAATAGCTTCAGAATAAACGACCAATAAACTTTTATAGCTTTTTGCTTTAAGCCTTCAGCTTTAAGCTCAACAGGTACCTAAAAATGAAAAAACTGTTCGCCATACTTTGTATAACGGCAATATCCTGCGCGTTTGTTTTTTTTAAGATGAAGGATGTTGGTAAACCCTGGCAAGGCAAAATGCAGCAACTACCCGGCAGGTTGGAATGTGAACTTTATGATGAAGGCGGCGAAGGCGTGGCCTATCATGATACAGACAGCACCAACAACGGCAGCGGCAAACTGAACCCTGCTAACGGCACGTTTTTAAACGAGTTCAGGATGAAGGAAGGCGTAGATCTATCCTACACTAAAACCGGCAACATAGATAATAATCCATTTAACAAAGCGCCTCGCGATATTAATAAACTTTATGTTGGATGGACACAGCCCGGCGAATGGATAAATTATAGTGTTAAAGTAACCAAAAGCGGCACCTATCCCATTGGGGTGCTTTATACCTCAAATGGTAACGGATCAATTTCGCTTGATGTTGATGGCAAAGATGCTACCGGGCCAATGCCAATAACATCTACGCATGATGACCGCGATACCGTTCAGTGGCGACAATGGCACCATTGGAACGCTTCGGATTCTATCGGCGCTATATCACTTAAAAAAGGAACTCACGTTATCACACTGCATATTGTAAGCAATGGTAACATGAACCTGGATTATCTGGATTTTGGCAAGGTTATAAAATAAAAAACCGGCCAAACAAAAACGTCATTGCGAGGTACGAAGCAATCGCGAACTATACAGGGCGAACCTGCTTTCGTGCGATTGCTTCGTACCTCGCAATGACGTTTTAATTATTTCAAATGGCCTTAGTTTCCTAATTCCGACATGAATTTGATGCGCATCAATTGCACTTCCTCACGTGTGTAATCGTCGCTTCCTAACTCAGCTAAGGCCTCATCAATCGAATCGGCTTCTGCTGTGCGGAAATAATCGAATACCTCTTCCTGCTTATCCTCGTCAATAACCTCATCAATATAATAGTTAAGGTTAAGTTTGGTACCCGAGTTTACAATGGTTTCTACCTCTTTTAATATCTCCTCATAAGTAAGGCCCTTTGAGGCTGCGATATCATCAAGGTTAAGGTGCCTATCAATGTTCTGGATAATGAATACCTTAAGTGCCGATTTATTGGCCGCGCTCCTGATCACCATGTCAATAGGGCGATCGATATCATTATCCTCAACGTATTTCTGGATCAGATCGGTAAATGGTTTACCAAACTTCAAAGCCTTGCCAGCACCAACGCCCGAGATCTGTTTCAGCTCTTCGGTATTGATAGGATAATGCGTACACATTTCCTCTAACGATGGATCTTGGAAGATCACAAACGGCGGTAAGCCTTTTTGCTTGGCCAGCTTTTTACGCAGTTCCTTAAGCATTTGCAGCAACTGGGTATCCAGCGCGCCACCGCTTTGTTTCGGCCCCTCATCATCATGATCATCATCAGTAACTTCCATTACCTTGTTCAGTACAAAGCGGATGCCGTGAGGATTATCTATAAAAGAATTACCGGATTTAGTTAAGCGTAATAAACCGTACTGATCAATATCTTTCGAAACGTAGTTATTGAGCAACGCCTGGCGCAATAGCGAGTTCCACAGATTTTCACCCTGCTCCTTGCCCGATCCGAAGTAATCTAACTGATCATGTTCGTAGTTTTTGATCTGAGCGTTTTCTACACCCATCAAAATGCTAATGATGTGATGATCATCAAATTTCTCTCCTGTGTGTTTAATCAGGCTTAAAACTTTATGCAGATGTTCTTCGCCATCAAAGTGCTCTTTATGACCACAGCAGTTATCACACATGTTATTACAACCTGCCTCGTTAAAGTTTTCGCCAAAGTAGTGCAATAACTGTTTACGGCGACAAACCGACGATTCGCAATAGTCAATAACTTCTTTTAATATTTGGGTGCCTATTTCACGTTCGGAAACAGGCTTATCCTTCATAAATTTCTGAAGCTTATCGATATCCTTTTCCGAGTAGAAGGCCACGCAAACACCCTCGCCACCGTCACGGCCAGCCCTACCGGTTTCCTGGTAGTAACCTTCCATACTTTTAGGCACATCGTGATGGATCACGTAACGAACATCCGGCTTATCGATACCCATACCAAAGGCTATGGTAGCAACGATCACATCAACATCTTCCATCAGGAATTTGTCTTGTGTATCGGCCCTTACTTTCGGATCCAGGCCTGCGTGATATGGCAATGCTTTTACACCGTTAAGATTAAGCGCCTCAGCCACTTCCTCAACCTTTTTACGGCTAAGGCAATATATAATGCCCGATTTACCCTGGTTTTGCTTTACAAACTTTACAATTTCTTTGATCACGTGGCGTTTAGCACGCACTTCATAAAACAGGTTGGCCCTGTTAAATGATGATTTGAAAACCGTAGCATTGTTCATTTGCAGGTTTTTTTGAATATCCTGCTGAACTTTTGGAGTAGCTGTAGCTGTTAAAGCAATGATAGGAATGTTTTCGCCAATATTGCTGATCACCTGGCGAATTTTACGGTACTCGGGCCTGAAATCATGTCCCCATTCCGAAATACAGTGCGCCTCATCAACCGCTACAAATGATACATGATTGAGACGCAGAAAATCGATATTTTCCTGTTTGGTTAATGATTCGGGTGCAACGTACAATAATTTGGTTTTGCCGCCCAACACATCTTCCTTAACCCTGGCTATTTCTGATTTTGTAAGTGATGAATTTAAAAAGTGGGCTATACTATCTGATCCACCGAAAGCCCTTAACTGATCTACCTGATTTTTCATCAGGGCTATCAGTGGTGAAATTACTATTGCTGTGCCATCGCTCATTAGCGCGGGTAATTGATAACACATCGATTTGCCACCACCGGTAGGCATAATAACGAAAGTATCATTACCGGCCAGGATGTTGGTGATTATCGCTTCTTGCTCCCCCTTAAAATTATCAAACCCGAAAAAATTCTGGAGATTGTCAAATAGCGATTTCTTTGTTTCTATCATTATTTTAACAAATTCTTAAATTGTATTTAAAAGTTTAAAGTAACAAAATTTTAAGAATAAACGATGGATTTACTTTTAAATTTTATGCAAAAATGATTATTAAATGAAAAACAATTTGTTTACAAAGTCATTATATAAACCGGGCAAGAATGCTTGTTTAATTAGATTAATTATTTAGTTTTATTTAATGGATAATTAACAGATAATTGTTCATTTTTACGGACGTCATACCAAATTAAAATTCTTCTATATCCCCATGAATAAAAACTATTATGCTATAATTATGGCAGGTGGAATCGGGAGCCGTTTTTGGCCAATTAGCCGAACTTCACATCCTAAACAGTTTATTGACATATTAGGCACCGGTAAAACCTTAATCCAAAATACCTACGAACGTTTCCTGAAAGTTTGTCCTAAAGAAAATATATACGTTGTTACCAACGAAAATTATACAAAACTGGTAAAACAACAGTTGCCGGATATGGAAGATCAGCAGATCCTCACCGAGCCGGTAATGCGTAATACCGCCCCTTGCGTGGCCTACGGTTGTTTTAAAATTGAAAGCCTTAACCCTAATGCCGCCATTGTTGTTGCCCCTTCAGATCAGCAGATCCTTGATGAAGATGCTTTTATCGTAGCTATCGAAAAATCGTTAGAAACCGCAGCGGCAAATGATTATCTCATTACCCTTGGCATAAAACCATCAAGGCCAGATACAGGTTACGGGTACATTCAATATACCGATAACGTAATTAACGAGGATTTTCATAAAGTAAAAACCTTTACCGAAAAACCAACGCTTGAGATAGCCAAAACATTCATCCAAAGCGGCGACTTTTTATGGAACGCAGGCATCTTCGTTTGGTCGGCGCAGGCTATTGTTAAGGCTTTTGGCCAGTACCTGCCAGATATGCACGAGATTTTTGCCGATGCCCGTTCGGTTTATAATTCGAGCGAAGAAAAACCACATATCCATACCGCTTATCAGCAATGCATCAACATCTCTATTGATTATGGCATTATGGAAAAAGCTGATAACGTTTACGTTTTGCCTTCGGATTTTGGCTGGAGCGACCTTGGCACCTGGGCCTCGATATATGACCTGGCCGATAAGGATTATGTAGGCAACGCCGTTATCCCTGCCGAAAAAGTGATCATGTATGATTCGTCGAACTGTATGGTAAACGTACCTGGCGAGAAACTGGTGATACTACAAGGCCTGCACGATTTTATCGTAGTAGAATCAAACAACTCCCTGCTAATTTGCCCACGCGATCAGGAGCAAAACATTAAGCAGGTTGTAGCTGATGTGAAGAGTAAATTTGGATCGAAGTATATTTAAGTTTAGTGATTAGAGGTTGGAGATTAGAGGTTAGGATAAACAAATCTCAACTAATCTCTAACCTCCAATCTCTGATTAACTCAACGCGGAGCGTTGCCTTATCGCCTCATACAAAATAATCCCTGTAGATACCGATACATTCAAGGATTCGATCTCGCCAAACATAGGGATCTTGGCTAAATGATCGGAGATGCGGATTATCTCGTTACGGATTCCATCCTCTTCCGATCCCATAATTACAGCCGTAGGTGCGGTATAATCAGGCTTGTAAATATCATCCTGAGTTTTTTCGGTGCAGCAAACCAGCTGTAAGCCCGATTCCTGTAAAAATCTTACAGTTTGCATAAAGTTATCATGACGGCAAACCGGGATCTTATATAGTGCCCCTGCTGATGTTTTGATAGCATCAGGGTTGATCTGTGCCGAGCCTTTAGCCGGGATCACAATGGCATGTACACCGGCACACTCGGCCGTACGGGCAATAGCGCCCATGTTACGTACATCGGTAATGCTATCCAACACCAAAATCAATGGCACCTCGCCCTTTTCAAATACTTCGGGAATAATGTTCTCTATCTTTTGATAAACAATAGGCGAAATCACTGCTATCACCCCCTGATGGTTTTTCTGGGTGATGCGGTTCAGCTTTTCAACCGGTACTTGTTGGGCGGTTATCTGATACTCGTTCATCAGTTCTTTAAGCTCCAGGATCAGGCCGCCACTTATGCCTCGTTGTATAAATAATGCCTCAATCTCTTTGCCCGAACGGATAGCTTCCACTACCGCCCTGATGCCGAAAACCATTTGGTTACTCTCGCGCTGAGGTCTTGAATTAAATGCCATTTACTAATTAAATTTTAGCAAAAGTAGCTATATTAATTGATTAAGCACTTATTGAACTGATAACCCTAATCGGTTTACAATCAACAAGCCTGCATTGCTATCAACATCCCAAAACTTTATTAACATAATTACAACAGGTTGATAATCAAACAAAGCAAGCCATTATCAACAAGTTATCCACACATCGGTGTTAGTTAAAAAGCCTTAAATTATCACCCTGTGTATGATTATTTTAAATAGCCGGTACACTATGTTAGGTGTTTACTTCGCCCTTCAAAACTTTTTTTGTATATTTTTGTACCCTTATGAGTTTTGATAATAACAACAAGCCCAACACCTTTGAACGCCGAAACCGAATTGGAAACCCAACTCCTTTCGCGGCAGGAAGCAAACTTCCCCCTCAAGCAACCGATTTGGAAGAAGCTGTATTAGGTGCGCTTATGTTGGAGAAGGATGCCCTGTCGTCAGTTATTGACGTTTTAAAGCCTGAGGTTTTTTATCATACTCATCACCAAAAGATCTTCACGGCCATTAAAACGCTGTTTGAAAAAACAAACCCCGTAGATATTCTTACCGTTACAGCCGAGCTGCGCAGATCTGGCGACCTTGAAATGGTAGGTGGCGCATATTTTATCACTGAGCTTACCAGCCGTGTAGCATCTGCGGCCAACATCGAGTTTCACTCGCGTATCATTATCCAAAAGTTCATCCAACGCGAATTGATCCGTATCTCTACCGAGGTGATCAATAACGCCTACGAAGAAACCAGCGACGTGTTCGACTTGCTGGATATGGCCGAAAAAAACCTGTTCGAGATTGCCCAAAGTAACCTCCGCCGTGATGCCCGTAACATGGACGATCTGGTGCATGAAGCTTTACGCGATATTGAAGCCCTGAAAGATAAAAAAGACGGTTTAACGGGTGTTGCATCCGGCTTTACCGGTCTTGACAGGATGACCTCGGGCTGGCAAAAATCCGATCTGGTGATCATCGCTGCTCGTCCGGCGATGGGTAAAACGGCTTTCGTATTGAGCTGTGCACGTAACGCAGCCGTTGATTTCGATAAGCCGGTTGTGGTATTCTCGCTCGAGATGTCGTCGGTACAGTTGGTTAATCGTTTGATTGCCGGTGAAGCCGAAATTGAGCAGGAGAAGATCCGTAAGGGCACTTTGGAAGAGTGGGAATGGCAGCAGGTTCACTCTAAAATTGGCCGCCTGGAAAAAGCTACTTTCATTATCGATGATACCCCGGCACTTAACATCTTTGAGTTTAGGGCAAAATGCCGACGTTTAAAATCACAGTATGATATTCAGCTCATCATCATCGATTACTTGCAGCTGATGCATGGTAAATCTGACGGTAAGGGCGGTAACCGTGAGCAGGAGATCAGTAGTATCTCCCGCGCGCTTAAGTCGGTTGCAAAAGAGTTGAGTGTGCCGGTAATCGCGCTGTCGCAGTTAAGTCGTGCGGTTGAGAGCAGGCCGGGTAACTCAAAAAGGCCAATGCTTTCGGATTTACGTGAATCGGGCGCGATTGAGCAGGACGCGGATATGGTATTGTTCCTATACCGCCCAGAATACTACGGCCTAACCGAAGATGAGGATGGTAACCCAACCCAAGGTGTAGGTGAGGTAATTATTGCCAAACACCGTAACGGTGAAACGGGTACAGTGAGGCTCAAATTCGTAGGTAAATACGTAAAATTCGCCAACCTTGAAGAGGATATGGCGGGCTTCCCGCCGCCTGCAGCGGGCAATGCATTTGCAGGCCTCGCCCCTTCGCAGGATTTTGAGAAGCAAAGCAACTTTATTATCCGCCCGTCAAGGATGGATGATATGGATGATGAAGCGCCGTTTTAACCCCCCCGGCCCCCTGAGGGGGAGTTTTTATGCGAGTTGATTTAAAACATTAAATAAGAAAAGCTTTCCTCAAATGGAAAGCTTTTCTTATTTAATGTACGCTCTTTGCGCTCGTTTGTAACGAGCGTTTCATATGGTTGGGCGATTGCATCGCCAGTCGCGTTACAAACGCGAGCCCACTTTAAGCACTCGTTAAAAACGAGCGCAAGTGGGAAAGTTAGATAACGATTGACTTTCACTTATCAACCCCAAATCAAAAAATCAACCCCAACACCACGCCAATTATGATCACTATCGGTGTTTTTATTTTGGTGAAGTGCAACAACAGAAAAGTTCCGGCCATCAACAGGTAAGCTATCCAGTTCAAGCCAAATGGGCGCACCAACAAAATAAGCGCTGTCGCCATAAATCCTACCGCTACGGCATTGATACCACTCAAAGAGTTTTTTATTCGGGTGATCTTCTTCAAATCCTCCCAAAAAGGAACAATGAACAAAATAAGGATAAGTCCGGGTGTATTAATGCCGATCACGGCAACCAAACTTCCTACTACCTGCCCCCAAACATTATAGCCCTTGTTACCAAGTGTGATGCCCCCTAAAAACGAAGTAAAGGAAAAAGTTGGCCCTGGCAAGGCTTGTTGCAAAGCATATCCTGAAAGAAATTCAGATCGACCCAAATAGTGCTTAACCTCAACAAACTCAGTGTACATCAACGGAACCAGCACCTGCCCGCCACCAAAAATAAGGATACCATTACGGTAAAAATTCTCAAACAAACGGATAGGTAAACTGAAAGGTGAAGTTTGATTAACCACTGCGCCCAAAGCAGCAAAAAACAACAATATGCCTATAAAGTAACCCACCTTATTGGGGTTTACATTAGCATAAAGTTTAACCCGCAGCTCATTTTCCTGCTGCTGCGTTTCCATGGCAGATGATATAATGCCACCAAGCAAAATCAATATCGGGAAAGCATAGGCATTTTGTAATATCAGCGTAACCAGCAATGATCCTATGGCCAGCATCCGGCTTACCTTTGTTTTTAAAAACTTGTTGGCAAAGTTATAAGTGGCATACGCAACTATACCCACCGCTATAGGTTGCACGTAACTGATAACGTGCGCAAATTTGGCCTTATTGGCAAACATATTATAGCTGATAGCAGCCGCACACATGATAGCTGCCGATGGTAAGATCCAGATCAAAAAGGTAATAATGGCCAACCTCAAGCCGCCAACCTTCCAAGCTACCCCTACCAGTGTTTGTGTAGATGACGGCCCGGGTAACACTTGCGAAAGGGCGTTAAGTTCCATCAGTTCATCTTCGGTTACATAGCCTCGCTTCTCCACAAATTCGCGCAGCAAAACAGCTATATGCGCTTGTGGCCCACCAAAGGCTGTAAACGTATAGATAAAAACATCCCTCAGGAATAGTAGTTCCCGTTTTTTCATTTAACAATATTGTTCATAGAAAATGAACTAAACATGAACTTAAAGACTAATAATCGTCGTCATCCTCTTCAAAACCCATCGCCTGGCGATAAACAGCCTGCAACTCCGAAAACGCGTGGTTATCACGCTTCTCTTTGGTTACTTTCATGCCGGTTTCGTAGGTTTTAATGGCATCGTCTTTACGGTTCAGGGCTTCGTAAAGCTTGCCGAGGTGATAGTAAGTGCCTACGTAGTTGGGGTGGTTATTGATCAGGTCTTCATAGTATTCCAGTGCCTTATCTGTCTCATTTAAACGCAGATACTCAGTGGCCAGCGCGTATTTCAGAAACTCATCATTCGGTTCATTTTTTATAAACTCCAACAGCTTATTCAATCTGTTCAACTCCATTTTAAACTCTCTCTTTTTTAACTAAATTTGCAAAAACCTATTGAATATGAAAATCCTGGTATGTATAAGTAATGTTCCTGATACCACCACAAAAATAACTTTTACCGATAATAACACGCAATTTAATACAAACGGAGTTCAGTTTATACTTAATCCTTATGATGAAATTGCTCTTGCCCGCGCTATTGAACTAACTGATGGCGGCAAAGGTACGGTTACAGTTATCAATGTTGGTGACGCAAGTACAGAAGCAACTATCCGCAAGGCCCTGGCCATTGGTGCAACCGACGCGGTGCGTATAAACGCTAAACCGCACGATGCCTGGTATGTAGCATATCAGATAGCGCAATATGTAAAAGCCAATCCATTCGATCTGATCCTTACCGGTCGTGAATCGATAGATTATAACGGATCGAAAGTTGCCGGGATGCTGGGCGAACTGCTTGATCTGCCATCGGTATCTATCATTAAAAAATTAGACGCGGGTGACAGTGACGCTACGGTTGAACGTGAGATTGAGGGCGGTAAAGAGGTGTTAACCATCCCCTATCCTTTTGTAGCAGGTGCTGCCGAAGGCGTTGCCGAACCTAAGATCCCAAACATGCGCGGCATCATGTCGGCACGTACTAAGCCCTTAACCGTTGTTGAGCCTGTTGAAGTAAAAACTTTTTCGGAAATTGTAAGTTATGAAACGCCTGCACCTCGCGGACAGGTAAAATTGGTTGCCGCTGCCGAAACAGCCCAATTGGTTGATTTGCTGCATTACGAAGCGCGTGTTATATAATACATCAATCTAAATAAACAGATAACTATGTCAGTTTTAATATATGCGGAAAATGCCGGGGGCAAATTCAAAAAATCGGTTTTCGAAGCCGTTTCTTACGCCCGCGCCATTGCCGATCAAAATAATACTACCCTCACCGCCGTATCAATAGGCAACGTTGATGCTGCCGAGCTTGCCGCTTTAGGTAAATACGGCGCTAATAAAGTGCTCAATGTATCTGGCGATAAGCTGAAAGATTTTGTGAACCAGGCCTATGCATCGGTTATTGCCGAGGCAGCTAAAAGCGAAGGTTCGGCTATTGTTGTTTTATCCAATACTTTTTCTGGCCGTGGTTTAGCACCTCGCATTGGCGTTAAGCTGGAGGCTGGCGTTGCCGATGGTGTTGTCGCGCTGCCGGTTCAGGATGGTGGCTCATTCAAAGTAAAAAAGACTGCCTTCTCGGGCAAGGCTTTTGCTACTGTCGAGCTTACCTCGGCAATTAAAGTGATCTCGCTTGTGCCTAACTCTTATAAAGTTGTAGAAACCGGTGGTACTGCCGAGGTGGTTGATTTTAAACCAGAAACCAAAGATTCAGACTTTAAAGCCATTATTAAAGATATCGTCCGAGCAAGTGACAAGGTTTCATTGCCTGATGCTGAGATCGTTGTTTCGGGTGGTCGCGGTTTAAAAGGCCCTGAAAACTGGGGATTGATCGAAGAGTTGGCATCCTTATTAGGCGCGGCTACAGCATGCTCAAAACCGGTATCAGATGCTGGTTGGAGACCGCATAGCGAACACGTTGGACAAACCGGTATAGCTGTCAGTCCAAATTTGTATATTGCAGTCGGAATTTCAGGTGCTATTCAGCACCTGGCCGGAGTAAGTTCATCAAAAGTTATTGTAGTGATAAACAAAGATCCCGAAGCGCCGTTTTTCAAGGTAGCTGATTACGGGATTGTGGGCGACGCGTTTGAAGTATTGCCACAATTAATTGCAGCCGTTAAACAATATAAAGCTTCGGCATAAATACAGGGTGATGGGGAATAACATGAAAAAAATTAAGCTGGATATTGTAGGTTTATCATACAGCCAAACCCAATCTGGCGCGTATGCGCTTGTATTAGGTGAGGTTAGCGGCCGTCGCCGGTTGCCTATCATTATCGGTAGTTTTGAAGCCCAGGCTATTGCTATCGAGATAGAAAAGATGACACCGAGCCGCCCGCTTACGCACGATCTGTTTAAAAGCTTTGCCCAGGCTTACCAAATAGAAGTGCAGGAAGTGATCATTTACAACCTGGTAGATGGTATATTTTACGCCAAACTAATTTGCAGCGACGGCAAACGCAATATTGAGATTGATGCCCGCACATCTGATGCTATCGCCGTAGCTGTACGTTTTGATTGCCCTATTTTTACTTACGAGTTTATCCTTTCAACCGCGGGTATTGTGATTGAAGGCAACGATTTTGTTTATTTAGAAAACATTAACGAAGCAGCCCCTGAGGAAAAATCGGTAGCCTCATCAGTAAGCGGATATGCGTCTATCAGCACCGAAGAACTGAAAACCAAACTACAGGAAGCCCTCGCCGAAGAATCTTACGAAAAAGCGGCCAAGATCCGCGACGAACTGAACAAACGCAAAGCTTCGTAATTTAGAAGTTTTGGTTATCCTCCTCAATATTATCTATTATTTAGCATTCTCCATAAATAAAATAACAGGAACCCTAAACGGGGTTTCTGTTTAATAAGCGTAATTTCTGCAAGGGTAGTTTTCTGATTTACATTTATTTCACTACTTTCCGCTTTTAATTTAACACTGATCAAAATTATTTAATTCCGGTACCATATGAATATTAAGTTCCGCTTAATACTGATGAATTTTATGCAGTTTTTTATCTGGGGGGCCTGGTTGTTAACCGTAGGTGCTTACTGGTTTCAAAACAAAGGTTGGTCGGGAGCTCAGTTCGGGGCAATTTTCTCTACTATGGGCATTTCGTCCATTTTTATGCCGGCACTTGCAGGTATTATTTCAGATAGGTGGATCCACGCAGAAAAACTATACGGCACATTACATATTATTGGCTCAGTGGTACTTTTCTGCGTACCGTTGGTAACAAGTCCAACAGTATTTTTTTGGGTGATATTACTGAACATGTTGTGCTATATGCCAACATTATCGTTATCAATAAAAGTTGCTTACTCAGCTTTAAAAGAACAAGGTAAAGATGTTGTTAAGGTATATCCGCCGATCCGTGTGTGGGGTACAGTAGGGTTTATTGCCGCGCTATTAGTTGTTGATGCAACCAAAAGCGAAACAAGCGCCAATCAATTTTATATAGCATCTGGTGTGGCATTAGCACTGGGTTTATTTTCGTTCACATTACCAAAATGCCCACCTTTGCTGGGTAAGGGAGGAACAAAAACGCTGAAAGACGCCCTCGGACTTAACGCGTTCGAATTATTCAAAACACCCAAATTCGCTATTTTCTTTGCGTTTTCATTGCTTTTAGGTGCAGCGTTACAGCTTACCAATGCTTATGGTACTACCTATATATTGGATTTCGCCAAAAATCCAAGCTACAAGGGTTCATTTGCAGTTGAGCATTCAGGAGCTGTTATTTCTATTTCGCAGGTATCCGAAACACTTTTCATTTTAGCTATCCCTTTCTTTTTACGCAAATTCGGCATCAAAAATGTGATGTTGTTCAGTATGCTTGCCTGGGTGCTTCGTTTTGGTTTATTCGCTTTTGGAGATCCCGTTAATGGCTTGTGGATGATCATCCTTTCGTGTATTGTTTATGGTATGGCCTTCGATTTCTTTAACATATCAGGCTCATTATTTGTAGAAACACAAACCACACCCGAGATCAGGGGCAGCGCGCAGGGCTTATTCATGATGATGGTAAACGGCTTCGGTGCGTTTTTTGGAAGTATCGCCAGCGGTTTTATTATCGATAAATTTTTTATCCATGCCGATGGAAGCAAGGATTGGCATGGCATCTGGCTAACCTTTGCCGGCTACGCGTTGGTAATTGCCATTATATTCCCTTTTGTGTTTAGATATAAGCACAATAAAGCTTTGGAAGAAGCAATTAAGCATGTATAATTTCTGAATCAGAATTTACAGAATTTGAAAATTTTCAGAATAAAAAAGCCTTGCCAAGTTCAACTTAGCAAGGCTTTTTCACTTCAACTTATTCTGTTAATTCTAAAATCCTGTAAATTCTGATTCAGACTATTTTTTCCTCCCCATCGCATATTTAATCCCACCCAAAAGGTGTTCCAAATACAAAGGCTCTGAATAAGATGCATCGGTATGGCCAAGTGCTGTGTAAAAAGCCCTGCCTCCATCAAAATTGTGATACCAGCTCATCGGGTGATTTTCACCATTCTCGCCGCCTTCGTAGCTTTTCTCATCTATTTTGATCAGTACGTGTAAATCATCACCGATCCATTTATAGTTATACCATTCGTCGAGGCGTTTCCAGGTTTCGGGCAGGTGTTTGGTGGCGATGAAATTTCTGTCAACCACATTTAATACAGCTTCCTGTTGTTTGCTTGGGTGACTTTTAAAGTAAGCGCCAACCAGTTTACCGTACCATGGCCAGTCGTATTCAGTATCTGTGGCAGCATGTACGCCAACAAAGCCTCCGCCGTGCTTAATGTATTGTTCAAACGCGGCTTGCTGGGTATCGTTTAACACATCGCCAGTGGTGCTTAAAAATATCACTGCTTTGTATTGCTTTAAATTATCGGTGGTAAACTTTTCGGCATTGATGGTAGTATCCACATCAAAATTGTTCTCTTGTCCCATTTTTATAATGGCGGGTACACCTACGGCTATCGAGTTGTGGTGAAACTGCGCCGTTTTATAAAATAGCAGTACTTTATCTTTCGCTATTGCCTGGCTTAAGGCTGTGCCTATTAGGAGGCAAATGGTTAGTAGTTTTTTCATGGTTGATTGTTTTATAATGGTGAGCGGTTGATTGAGTTGATTAAGTGAGTAGTTTTTAAGGAGAACGAAACAGAACCATTCACCCAATCAACCACTCACCTAATCAACCAACTATAAATTCCCTTTCTTCAATTCACCTACAGCAAAATGAGCTGCACGGGCAGTCATCGCCATATAAGTTAATGATGGGTTTTGACAAGCCGCTGAGGTCATGGCGGCGCCATCGGTAACGAAAACGTTTTGGGCATCCCAAACCTGGTTATTGCCGTTCAATACTGAAGTTTTTGGATCGCGGCCCATACGTGCAGTACCCATTTCGTGGATGCCGTCGCCTACGTTGTGGCCCCTATCGTGCGTTTCTACGTTTTTAACGCCTGAACTTTCCAGCATGGCTTTGGCTTCGCGAACGATATCAAAACGCATTTTCTTTTCGTTTTCTTTGATCTCGGCATCCATGGCCAATATTGTTAGCCCCCATTTATCTTTTCGGGTTTTATCGAGGGTGATCTTGTTTTCGTGGTAAGGTAGCAACTCGCCAAAGCCGCCAATACCGATAGTCCACGGACCGGGTTCGGTAAGGGCATCTTTATAATTGGCGCCGATATTTAGCTCGGCAATTTCCCTACTCCAACCCATGCGGCTTGCCGCACCCTGGTAGCCGAAGCCACGCAGGTAATCGCGTTTATCACCAAACAGGTTGGCAAAACGAGGCACATAGATACCGTTAGCGCGGCGGCCGTAGTAATATTTATCTTCAAAACCTTCAACCAGCCCGCTTGCGCCGAGGTTGTAGTGATGATCCATAATATTGTGACCCAGTTCCCCGCTGCTGCTTCCTAAGCCATCCGGCCAGATCTCGGTAGCGGAATTCATCAACACCCAGGCACTATTTAGCGCCGATGCATTTACAAATACTATTTTTGAATAATACTCATATGTTTGGTTGGTTTCGGCATCCAACACCTCTACCCCTTTGGCTTTTTTGGTGTCCTTATCGTACAAAATTTTAGTAACGATAGAATATGGCCTCACCGTTAAATTACCGGTAGCTAAAGCAGCTGGTAAAGTTGACGATTGCGTACTGAAATACCCGCCAAACGGGCACCCTTCCCAACACCTGTTCCTGAACTGGCAAGCCGTACGCCCTGGGATAGCTGCCGTTAAATTAGCCGACCTTCCGATGATCATATGCCTTGTGCCGTTATAATTTTTCTTGATGCGGGCAGCTACATCTTTCTCCACTGCGTTCATATCCATTGGCGGCAGGTAATGGCCATCTGGTAGTTGCGGTAAGCCTTCCAGCGAACCGCTGATTCCTGCAAACTTCTCCACATGATCATACCATGGCGCGAGGTCTTTATAGCGGATAGGCCAATCAATAGCCCAGCCATCCTTCGCGTTAGCTTCAAAGTCAAAATCACTCCAACGGTAACTTTGCCTTCCCCATAAAATAGAACGACCACCCAATTGGTATGATCGCCACCAGTTAAACGGCTTGATCTCGGTGTACGGTGCGGCCTGCTCATCTGTCCAATAATCCATAATGGGTTCGGTAGCGCCCCACCCGCGTGAGATTACCGGGCGTTGCTTGCGTTCTGCCTGAGTTGGCGAACCGGCGTGGTGACGATCCCATGGATCCTGATTGGCGGTTTTGTAATCTTTGATGTGCTCAAAGTTTCGGCCGCGTTCGAGCATAATAGTTTTGAGGCCCTGTTCGGTAAGTTCTTTTGCCGCCCAGCCGCCGCTGATGCCCGAGCCAATCACGATCGCGTCGTAAGTGTTGTTCTCCTTAGCCTTGCCGTTTATATTAGTTAATGGCATAATGTTACTATTGGTTAGTTTAGTTGATTAAAAAGATCGGTTTGTAGGAATTGGTTAAAACAAGTATATCAATTAAAATTAATTAATGCAATCGATTGTGTAAAATTCTGATTTTGTCTGAACCGGGATTGGGGGGATTTATCGGATGAGTAGAATTATTTTGATTTTGTCAGAATCAGAATTTACAGAATTATAGGATTTTTAGAATTTGCCTGGCATGATGAGATTCTGTTAATTCTTAAATTTTGTAAATTCTGATTCAGACAAACAGCAGGACAAAAAATCCCATTAATCTCACTAATCTCATAAAATCCCGGTTCAGACAAAATCACCGTTCAGGTTTATTATTTTTGTATATGCTCCAGCTAAGCCAACTCTTCATCTACCCCATCAAATCCCTCGGAGGTATATCCGTACAAAGCGCCGAGGTCACCAGCCGCGGTTTTAAGCACGACAGGCGACTGATGTTAGTTAACGAATACGGCCACTTCATGACCCAGCGCGAGTTTGCTAAAATGGCTTTGCTGAAAACCATTATCGAGGGTAATGGCATACGGGTTAGCAATCAAAATGGCAATAGTGTGTTGATCCCTTTTGATATCGATAAACAACCATTACATCAATTTGCTGTTTGGGATGATACCTGCATGGGGCAATATATTAATGATGCTATCGATGAGTGGTTTACCCAAACCCTCGATATCAAATGTCGCTTGGTTTATATGCCCGATGATAGCGAACGTGAAGTAGATCAACGTTATGCCAAACCGGGTATGATCACCTCTTTTGCCGATGCCTATCCTTTTTTGTTAATTGGCCAGAGTTCGTTAGATGACCTTAACAAACGCATGGCATTGCCTTTACCAATGGACAGGTTCAGGCCAAACATTGTATTTACAGGAGGTGAAGCTTACAGTGAAGACTTGATGAATCAAGTTGAAATATCGGGAATCACTTTTTATGGAGCCAAGCTTTGTGCCCGTTGCGTGCTGACCACTATCGATCAGCAAACGGCTGCAAAAGCCAAAGAACCTTTAAAAACCCTCGCTTCGTACCGGATGAAGAACAATA
This sequence comes from Mucilaginibacter sp. CAU 1740, assembly GCF_039839285.1. Classification (NCBI taxonomy): domain Bacteria; kingdom Pseudomonadati; phylum Bacteroidota; class Sphingobacteriia; order Sphingobacteriales; family Sphingobacteriaceae; genus Mucilaginibacter; species Mucilaginibacter sp. CAU 1740. Next base: position 229,486 of record NZ_JBDOQS010000012.1, read on the forward strand.
AGATCATGTTTGGCCAAAACCTGGTGCATGAAAATACCGGCACTATTTCGGTTGGCGACGAACTAAAAGTACTAAGCACCCATACCGAAGAGCGATTTATAATTGAATATAAACCAGCGAAAACCGCATGAAACCTACCATAATAATTGAATACTGCCCCAAATGTAACTGGATGATGCGGGCCGCATACATGGCGCAGGAACTGCTTACCACGTTTACCGATGAGGTGCACGGCATTACCCTTGTACCCAGCGAAGTAAGCGGCAGATATACCATCAGCATTAATGATGAAATATTATTCGATAGAAAACGTGAAGGCCGTTTCCCGGAGATAAAAGAATTGAAACAGACTGTACGTGACCACATTGCACCAGGTAAAAGCCTTGGTCACTCCGACCGTTAATTTTATCATTTTGATAAAATTAAGTCTGTATAAAATATGCTTTCTATATAATCTATAATATTACTCGAAAAAATCGTTAATTTAGTAATATCTTTATTTAACTTTGTAAGTTTTATTATAGAAAATGCTTTCGAAAAAAACTAAGTATGCAATAAAGGCGCTTGTGGTGTTGGGTAAAAACATGGATCAGCCGCCTATGCAAATATCTAAGATCGCTGAATTAGAGCGCATCCCGAAAAAATTCCTCGAACAGATCCTGCTCGATCTTCGTAACGCCGGTTTCCTTTATAGTAAAAAAGGCGCGGGCGGCGGCTATAGTCTTAACCGCGACCCAAAAGATATTTACCTGGTAAGCATTATGCGTATCACCGATGGCCCTATTGCCATGGTGCCTTGCGCAAGCTTAAATTTTTACCACAAATGTGATGAGTGCCACCAGGAAAGCACTTGCGGCATAAGGGATGTGTTTGTTGATGTAAGGGATGCCACACTCAAAATATTAAGCGAAACCAGCATCGCCGATATCATCAAACGCGAAACTACCCTCATCAGCGTTTAATTTTTCAACCTTCATAAAACTGTCATAACGCAGTTTTTTTTAATTAAATGCTACCATTTCCCTATACTATATATATATTTGGGAAATGAATAGTGAGAGAATTCATAAAATTTACGATAACCAGCTGATCTGTTGCTATATGTGCAACGGAATATCGAGGCTATAAACGTAACATTTAACCATATACGCCTCTTTAGCTATTGCCAAAGAGGCTTTTTTATAAAACATTAATACTTAAAGTATGCAGAGCTTCAGAACGGAACTGGAGAACCCCATTGTTGAGAAGGATATTATCGATCTTGAAAAAAAGATCCGTGCTTTTCGTGAAGGAAAAATTCACGACGAAAAGTTCAGGAGCCTGCGATTAGCGCGCGGAGTTTACGGGCAACGTCAGCCGGGCGTACAAATGGTACGTATTAAACTCCCGTTCGGTAAAGTTAGCTTTAAGCAATTACTGAAAATTGCCGAAATCTCTGACGAGTTTGGCAGCAGCAACCTACACCTTACCACCCGCCAGGATATCCAGATCCACTATGTAAGTTTAGATCGCACCCCACAGCTTTGGGCTAAATTGGAGCAGGATGATATTACCCTGCGCGAAGCATGCGGCAATACTGTACGTAATGTAACTGCATCACCTACCGCGGGTATCGATCCTAAAGAACCATTTGATGTTTCTCCATATGCTTATGCAACTTTCGATTATTTTCTGCGCAATCCTATTTGCCAAGAAATGGGTCGTAAATTCAAGATCTCGTTTTCATCAAGCGATGAGGATACAGCTTTTTCTTACATCCATGATATCGGCGCTATCCCTAAGGTAAATGCTGCCGGCGAGCGTGGCTTTAAAATTATGCTGGGTGGTGGTTTAGGCGCGCAGCCTATCCTTGCCAATATTGTTGAGGAGTTTTTACCTGAAGACCAGCTGATCCCATACATCGAATCGGTGATCAGGGTATTTGATCGCTACGGCGAACGCAACAACCGCAACAAGGCACGTATGAAATACCTGATCCAAAAACTTGGATTGGAAGAAGTGCTTCGCTTAACCCAAATTGAGCGTACCGCCAACAAAGTAAAATCATACCCAATCAACCGCGATGCCGTTGATGCCCCTGCCCTGCCTCCTACCGATACCTATCCGGAGGTAACCATCGGCAACCCGTTACGCTACGAGCAATGGCTGGCTACCAACGTGTTTGAACAAAAGCAAAAAGATTTTTATGGCGTATATATTAAAGTGCCTGTAGGTGATATCTCATCAGATACAGCCCGCGCACTGGTTAAAACGCTGGAGCCACTGGTTGGCAATGAGATCCGCATTACCCAAAACCAGGGGTTACTATTAAAATACGTTCGTAAAGAAGCATTACCTGCTTTGTACGAAGGCCTGGCTAAGTTAGAACTGGCTGCTCCGGGCTTTGATAGCATTGCCGATGTTACCACTTGTCCGGGTACGGATACCTGTAACCTGGGTATCTCGAACAGTATGACCATGGCCCGCGTACTGGAAGACCTGATCTACAACGAATACGAAGATTTTATCTACAACCGTGAGATCAAGATCAAAATTAGCGGCTGTATGAACTCATGCGGACAACATGGTTTGGCGCATATCGGTTTCCACGGCAGTTCATTAAAAGCAGGTACCAAAGTATTGCCATCTGTACAGGTAATGTTAGGCGGCGGTACTGTAGGCGATGGCGAAGGCCGTGCTGCCGAGCGTGTGATCAAAGTGCCTACCAAACGTGCTACAGATGTGCTTCGCTCGTTGTTAAACGATTACAAAGAGTTTTCGCCAGAGGGTGAAACTTACCACCAATATTACGACAGGCAGGGTAAAGATTATTTCTACCGTTTGTTGAAACCATTGGCCGATCTGACCACCCTAACCGATGATGAATACATTGACTGGGGACACCAGGAAACTTTCGTAACCGCCATTGGCGTTGGTGAGTGTGCCGGTGTAGTGATCGACCTGGTTGCTACCCTGTTGTTCGAATCGGAAGAAAAAATGGGCTGGTCTAACGAGGCTTATGCCGATGGCCGTTGGGCTGATGCTATTTATCATGCTTACAATGTATTTGTAAGTTCGGCAAAAGCATTATTGTTGGATAAAGGAGTTAACAGCAGTACACAAATTGGTGTGATCCGCGAGTTTGATGCTCAATACGTTGAAAAAGGCGAATTTGAACTGAATGGTACTTTTAACGACCTGGTTTTACAACTCAACCAAAACGAGCCAACGCAGGAATTTGCAACAGCATACCTGGCACAGGCCACAGATTTTTTAAGCAGAAGTAAGGATAAGAGAGAGGCGCTTGTACAATAATGACCGACGCTAATAAAAATATAAAAGAACCACGCATCACTTTAGTGGGCGCAGGTCCAGGCGATGCCGATCTGATAACCGTAAAAGCAATCAAAGCATTAAAAACTGCCGATGTGGTTTTATACGATGCATTGGTTAATGAAGAAATACTGGACTACGCCCCCAAAACCGCTACTAAAGTTTATGTAGGCAAACGTTCGGGCGAGCACTCCTTTTCGCAGGAAGCCATAAACAATTTAATGGTTGATTACGCCCTGAACTACGGGCACGTGGTGAGGTTAAAAGGCGGCGATCCATTTGTATTCGGTCGCGGATACGAAGAATTGATCATAGCTGCAGAACATAACATTCCGGCTTCGGTTGTACCTGGCATTTCAAGCTCTATTGCAGTTGCCGAATTGCAGAATATCCCCGTTACCCACCGAGGCCTGAGCGAAAGCTTTTGGGTAGTTACCGGTACAACAGCTAATGGAAAAATCTCAAATGATCTGATCGAAGCCTCACGTTCAAACGCTACCGTGGTAGTTTTGATGGGTATCCATAAACTGGCCGAGATAACCGAAATATTTAAGTTACAAGGCAAGAACAAACTACCGGTAGCCGTTATCCAAAGTGGCAGCACCGCGAGCGAAAAAATTGCTATTGCAACTGTAGATACTATTGTTGGTGCGGTTGAAGAAAGCAAAATTTCATCGCCGGCTATTATTGTTTTGGGCGAAGTGGTATCGCTTCACCCTAAATTTCAATTGATAAAAGAGGTATATGACGTTGTTGCCCAAGGATAAAAGTTTAACCAATATTCAGGACCAGAAACAGGAAGGCAACCAGCTTTTCCCTGTTTTTTTGAAACTGAATAACCTGCATACCGTGCTTATTGGCGGCGGCAATGTGGGTTTGGAAAAACTCACCGCGGTGCTTAACAACAGCAACCACGCGAGGGTAACCGTTATTTCGCGCGAGTTTCTGCCCGATATTCATACTCTTGCGGCACAATATCCCGGCATCCGTATTGTACAAAAATCATTTACTGATGATGACCTGAACGATGCCGATATAGTAATTGCGGCTACCAACGATAGCGAGCTCAACCAATACATTCGCAATGCCGCGCACGATCGTAAACTACTGATCAACGTAGCCGATAAACCCGAACTATGTGATTTCTACTTAGGATCGATAGTGCAAAAAGGCGACCTGAAACTGGCCATATCAACCAACGGAAAATCGCCAACCGTAGCCAAACGGTTAAAAGAAGTACTAAACCAAAGCCTTCCTGCTGAACTTGACACTACCTTACAGCAAATGAGCGAACTAAGAAACACCCTTGAAGGCGACTTTGCCGACAAGGTTAAAAAACTAAATAATGTAACCGCCGTATTGGTTGAACCCAAAGCAGCCAGCCGGAAAAACTTCATCTGGCTCATCTGGTTAACAATTATCGCGGCTTTAGCTATCGGCATAACCGCGCTTTATTTTAAAGAGCCAAATTTCAAGGCGTTTGTAGGTGGCATAGATCCAATATTTTACTACTTTTTAGGAGCTGGTTTTTTGTTTGCGATGATTGATGGTGCCATAGGCATGTCGTACGGTGTAACTTCAACATCATTCTCATTAACCATGGGCATCCCTCCTGCCGCTGCAAGTATGGGCGTGCATTTATCTGAGGTTTTAAGTTGCGGCATTGCTGGTTGGATGCATTACCGCATGGGCAATATCAACTGGAAATTATTTAAACTGTTAGTGGTTCCCGGTATAGTAGGCGCGTTTTTAGGAGCTTATATCCTTTCATCGCTCGAGCATTATGCCATGTATACCAAACCAGTTGTATCGCTATATACTTTGATACTGGGTATAGTGATATTTAGAAAAGCATTCAGCACACAAAAGAAAAAATCGGCAGATAAAGTAAAACGCATTTCCCTGCTTGGTTTGGGAGGTGGTTTTATAGATGCTGTTGGCGGTGGCGGTTGGGGGTCTATCGTATTGTCTACTTTAATTGCAGGCGGTCGCAGTCCACGTTTTTCGTTGGGCACCGTTAAGCTTTCCCGCTTTTTTGTGGCGATGGTTGGCTCTATAACCTTTGTGGCCATGGTTAACGGCAACAATTGGCATGCTGTGGTTGGCCTGGTGTTGGGTAGTGCTTTGGCATCACCTATCGCTGCTAAGATCTCTAACAAGATCTCGGCAAAAACTATTATGGTTGCTGTTTCCGTTATCGTTATCCTCATCAGCGTTCGTTCTATCCTTAAATTCTTCGTTAAGATACCATGAGCTTAGCTTTAGAAAATATACAACAATTAATCGGCGGTCTTACTCCTGTCGATGCACTTACCAAACTGGCCGAATCATTTCCGGGCGAAGTGATCTTTTCTACCAGTTTTGGCTGGGAAGACCAGGTGATCAGTCACATGATCTTTGCCAATAATATACCCATTAAAGTATTCACACTCGAAACCGGCAGGCTTTTCCGCGAAACCTATTCCGTTTGGGCTGCTACCATGAACCGGTACCAGAAACCAATTCATGCCTACTACCCTAACAATGATCTGTTAGAGGAAATGGTAAGCAAAAAAGGCCCTAACAGCTTTTACGAATCGGTAGAGAACCGTAAAGAATGCTGCGGCATCCGTAAAATAGAACCACTTAAACGTGCGCTAAAAGGCAACAAGATCTGGATAACCGGTATCCGTGCCGAGCAATCTGTTAACCGCCATGATATGCACGATACCGAATGGGACGAGCAAAACCAACTGGTAAAGTTCCACCCTATTTTCAGCTGGACATTAGATGAAGTGAAAGCCTATATCAAGCAATATAACATCCCCTACAACTCACTTCATGATAAAGGCTTCCCGAGCATTGGCTGTATGCCATGCACCCGTCCTGTAGCCGAGGGTGAGGATTTTAGAGCAGGCCGTTGGTGGTGGGAAGATCAATCCAAAAAAGAATGTGGATTGCATGAGGTAGCCGCTAAGTAAAACCGCTGATTGATTTGATTACGCTGATTTCGTTGATGAAATCGGCAAGTACAATTCATAAAACGACGAGTTAACGATGCTTTTTTTTATACGTAGGTCAATTGGTTGAAAAACCGGTTGGCCTTTTTGTTTTCATTCTGAATCGCCTATCCATTACGTTATTGCGAGGTACGAAGCAATCCCAAAGAGGCAGAGGCGCTATGCAAATCCGCCCTGTATAGTCGGGGATTGCTTCGTACCTCGCAATGACGGAGCGTATAAAAGTAAAAGGGATGAAGCTTATCGCCCCATCCCTTACAAACTAATATAAAACGTAATAAAAGCTCTTATTTGTTATTTCCGGCTAACAAGCCATCAAGCGTAACCGATACATAGTATAAACCGCCGATGGTTGGACCGCCTGCATATTGATAATATCTTTTGTTAAAGATATCGGTAGCACCAACTTTAAATGTTGCGTAGTATTGCGGTACGCGGTAGGTAACCTGCGCGTCAACCGTTTTGATTGATGGTACAGTACCGGTAACCAGCGGGCTTTCCCACAAGTATGACTGCTGCCACTTATAAACCACGTTGAAGCCAAAGTTTTTAACCACCTCACGGTTACCAAACGATACGTTGCCAGACCATTCTGGTGTATTGAAACCTGTAACGAAGATATCTGAAGCTTTTTGAGCCTTCAGCTTGTTGAAGCTTACGTTACCCGAAACCGTGTAGTGCTGATAAAAGTTATAAGTAACACCGGCAGATGAACCATAGTTATTATAGATATTTTTAGCATTGGTATAAACACGATACCTGGCCTGGCCCTGACTTGCAGCGTTAGTTGAGCTACCTGTTGTTGGGTCGCGGTTAACATCAAGCATAGCCAATACGGCTGCATCAGAGCCTACAGTAGCACTATTAGGCACAAATACCTGCACCTGACCAAGGAAACCATTGTAACGGTTGGTATAAGCATCTATATCGATAAATACTTTGTTATCAGCAACGATACCTTTATAACCGACTTCATAAGAGGTGATCTGCTCAGGGCGTGCCGGCGGCAAGTTAGCTACCTGTAGTAAATTGCGGTTAGCCAAAGCTGCCTGGTCGCTACCACCCGCAGCCGTTACAGCAGCGTTGAAAGCTACAACCGAAGTTTGAGTATAGCTATTACCCAAGTAACCCAAACCTTCGTTAATAAATGGCAAACTACCCACACGTTTTACACGACCGTTATTTACATATGATAAAGCTTCAAACAACGATGGGAAGCGGTAACCATTTTGGAAGGTAAACCTAAAGTTATGATTTTGATTAACGGTGTACACAGCAGCCAAACGAGGAGTAAATTTAGGATCGAAGTATGGATTACGGTCCCAACGGATAGAACCGAATAATTTCAATTTATCATCGAAGAAGGTTTTAGTAACCTGTGTAAAGGCACCATATTTTTTGTAGATGACATCTTTACCAAAAGAACCATCAGCAAGTGGAGTGTTCCTATCGGCAATAGAACGGGTAAAATCTACGAAGTTGTTTCCGTCCGGGGTGATACTGTAAACACGCACATCGGCACCAACCAACAGGTCAACCACTTTTACTTTATCGCTCAGGTCCCATTGTGCCTCGCCATTATACATATGACTTTTTTGTACCAAAGCAGCGCCACCTGTAACGGGAGCATTAGGGATCAGGCTCGATTTAATATCCCAGTTATTGATACCGATAATGGTTTTACGCAAAGCATCAAACTCTGGCGTTCCCGGTTCAACACGGCCTTTATCGGCAGCGGCACGGGCAGCTTGCTCCGCAGCAGCTAAATTGGCAGATGTTAACACGCCGCCGTTATACGCTTTTAAAGCATTGCCATATAAAGTCCCCCAGGCTGAGTTGCTGGCATGGTTAAGGTCAAGGTTATCAGCCAGTGGTTTTACATTGAAAGAGTTGCCTGTATTTTCGATAGATTCATAACCGCGAACCAGGAAATCTTTACCTTTTAACTCCACTTTATGGTTTTGTACGGTAGCACCCTGTAACGAAATTTTGTTACCGCGTTGAAATACACCATCCAGTTTACCATAACGGTAAGTATATGATAACGTAGTATTAGGTGTAAGTTTATAAGCCAAAGTACCATCCAATTTTAAGTTTTTAACATGAGGATCAACCAAGTCAACCTCATTGTAGCCAGTACGGGCCACTAACAAGTTCGGACGGGCTTTGCCATCAACAGTAATACCTTTAACAGTTACTGTGTTGCTACCCGCGAGCGCGTCATCACCGTATTTGTTCCAGCCATCATAAGCAGCATTGCTTGTTCCGGTCAATTCAGGATAAGCAGGGTTAGCCGATTTCAGGTTGGTTGGGTTTTGATCATTGCGGGTATCTGATTGCCAATCCTGACCTTGCATATAGCTAAAGTTCACCTTAAACGCGAATTTATCGTTGAAAGCTTTAGCATATCTGAATGCGTCTTCGGTTAATGAGCTTGCTCCTAACCTGTCTTTACCCACGTGGTTCAATCCCTGGCGATGATAAACACTTAAGCCTTGATATTTAAAAGGATCTTTAGTAAAAAGGTTTGATAAACCATTAATAGCGTTTGTACCATAAAGTGCCGCAGCAGCACCAGGAGTAATCTCCAAACTGGCAATATCCAACTCGGTTGGGCCAATAGCATTACCCAGCGGTACGCCTAAAGTGGCCGATTGCATATCTACACCATCAACCAGTTGCATAAACCTAAAGTTGTTTGGACTGTTAAAACCGCGGGTATTGGGCACTTTAAGGGTGATACTGGTGGTGGTCATCTGCACGCCTTTCACATTTTCCAAAGCATCATAAAAGCTTGGGCCAGGCGATTGTTTCAATGCGGTGATGCTCAGCTTTTCGATAGCTACCGGCGAACGGAGTAATTTTTCTTCTTTACGCGATGCTGTCACTACTACCTCGTTAACCAATAACGACTGTGTAGTTAAAGTTATATTTACCGCGCTGTTGGCGTTTCTGATAGTAAATTCCTGTGGTTGGTAACCTATCGCACTAAAAACCAAAGTGTATGGTAATTTGGCGCTGGTTGTTAACGAAAATTTACCGGTTGTATCTGTTGACGTTTTATTGGTTGTACCTTTTATGGATACGGTTGCCCCTACCAGCGGCTTCCCCTGGTCGTCGTTTACCTTTCCGCTCAAAATGTATGAGCCATTTAATTGCGCATAACTTAGGCCTGGTAACAGTACCAGGAAAAGCACAATTATTTTAATTGAGTTTGTAAAAATTTTCATGAAGTGATTTTGTGTGGTGGTAAAAAAGTGATTTGGTTTGTTGTGTTATTGATTGATGAAGATTGGATTCAACAACAACACATGGCAGTTAGGCGCTGCATTTTAAACATGGAATGAATGGCAATTGCATTAATACGATACATTGTCTATAGAATTAGTCGACAAAAATATAAATTAAAAGCTGACTGTCAAGGGTATTGGTATGTTTTTTTACTTTTTTGATGATTTTCGCATCATTTCACTATAAAATCCATCATTTTAGTGGATAATTTGAAATAAACGGGGTCAAATTTCTTCCAAATTTGTAATATTGCCCTTCAACCTTCTACAATTATAATGGCCTTCAACTACCAGCGTATTATTATAAAAATTGGCTCGAACGTATTAACGCAAAAAAATGGCCTCCCCGATCAGCAGCGGATAGCGCACCTGGTTGATCAGATCTCGGCTATCAAAAAACAAGGGAAAGAGGTAATATTGGTATCATCCGGAGCGGTAGCTTCGGGCCGAAGCCTTATTACCGTATCTGAGAAAGCCGATGCTGTAGCCGCACGCCAGCTACTTGCCTCTATCGGACAGGTAAAACTGATCAATACATATTCGCAGCTTTTTGAAAAGCATAATATATTATGTTCGCAGGTATTGGTTACTGCCGAGGATTTTCGCGACAGGAAACACTACCTCAACATGAAGAACTGCCTTGAAGCTTTATTACAGCACGAGGTGATCCCGGTGGTTAACGAGAACGACGTAGTATCAGTAACCGAACTGATGTTTACCGATAATGATGAACTGGCCGGTTTGCTGGCCTCTATGCTCAACGCCAATGCCCTCATTATTTTAACCAATGTTGATGGTATTTTTAACGGTGATCCTAAAGCAGAAGGTTCGGCAGTAATTGATGAGGTTAGCGGCAAGGAAATTGATTTTTCGGCATTTGTTTCGTCGGGCCGGTCACAATTTGGCCGTGGCGGGATGATCACCAAATCAACCATGGCGCAAAAAACTGCACAGTTAGGCATCAACGTTCACATAGCTAATGGTACAAGAGATAACGTAATTACCGATCTTTTAGATAAGAGCGTTATTCATACCCGCTTTGTGCCGAGTAAAACAGCCTCGGGCAAAAAGAAATGGATTGCCCATTCCGAAAAATCGGCCACAGGCAGCGTGCTGATCAATGCCGGTGCCAGGGAAGCCCTCCTATCCAATAAAGCAACCAGTCTGTTACCCATTGGCATAGTTGGCGTAATTACCGATTTTAAAAAAGGCGACGTTATTAAAATTATTGACGATACTGATAAACTGATAGGCCTTGGCGTTGCCGAATACGGATCGGACAAGGCCCGCGAGCGCGTTGGCCATAAAAACCAAAAGGCGCTGGTACATTATGATTATCTTTACTTACAAGGCTAAAACACCATGAAATATAACAGCTATTTTGATAAAGCCCGCGAAGCCAGCCGCAAGCCTACCCTTGCCACCGCTTTGATAAACCAGGTACTTGAAGATGTGGCAGCTGAAGCCATAGCTCAAACCGATTATATATTGGCCGAAAACCAAAAAGACCTCGACCGCATGGATTCGGCCGATCCAAAATACGATCGTCTGAAACTCACTGCCGATCGTATTAAAGGTATAGCCGAGGATATGATCAGCGTAGCTAAACTCGACAGCCCGCTTGGCAAACAGCTTTCGTCTTCAGAAATGCCTAATGGTTTATCCATATCAAAGATCAGGGTGCCGCTTGGTGTAGTTGGTGTTATATATGAGGCAAGGCCAAATGTTACTTTTGATGTTTTCGCGCTTTGTTTTAAAACAGGCAATATAAGTGTATTGAAAGGTGGCAGCGATGCCGATTTTTCAAATAGAGCCATCATTTCGGTTATCCATCAAATATTGGAAAAACATGGTGTTGATATCAATGTGGCAACCTTGCTCCCTCCCGAACGTGAGGCAACCGCAGCGTTGTTAAATGCTATTGGCTATATTGATGTGCTGATCCCAAGGGGAAGCCAATCACTTATTGATTTTGTGCGGGACAACAGCAAGGTTCCGGTTATTGAAACAGGTGCGGGCATTGTACATACTTATTTTGATGAAAGCGGCGACCTGGAAAAAGGTGCCGAGATCATCGCCAATGCCAAAACACGCCGTGTGAGTGTATGTAACGCCTTGGATTGTTTGATCGTTCATTCCTCGCGCTTAGACGACCTACCACGACTGGCCCATATTCTCAAACAAAAAGAAGTAGAGATTTTCGCCGATGAGCAAGCGTTTAAAGCCCTTGAGGCAGATTATCCCGCTGCCCAACTTCACCAGGCTAAACCCGAACATTTCGGTACCGAGTTTTTATCCATGAAAATGGCTATTAAAACAGTAGGTTCTTTTGCTGAAGCGTTGGAATATATTGCCGCGAACAGTTCAAAACACAGCGAAGCTATCATCTCTGAGGACGCTGATAATATCGCCCAATTTTTAAATGATGTGGATGCCGCCGCAGTTTATGCCAATGTATCAACAGCCTTTACAGATGGTGCACAGTTTGGCCTTGGTGCAGAGATAGGCATCAGCACCCAAAAACTCCACGCCCGCGGGCCAATGGGGCTTGAAGAACTTACCAGCTATAAATGGTTGGTTAAGGGAGACGGGCAAACCAGAAACCCGTAAAAACTCCCCTACCACCTCGTCATTGCGAGGCACGAAGCAATCCCCAATTAGCAGATCCGCCCTGTATAGTTTGAGATTGCCTTGTGCCTACCCATGACATGTTTAAAAATGGGTGTCATGCTGAGCTTGTCGAAGCATGGCGGGCTGGCCTCTGCGCGCGACCCTTCGACAAGCTCAGGGTGACAGGCCGACTCACCTGATGTCATATAAACCTTCAGCGGCGACGTCTTTTTTTTAAAATTTACTGCATAAAAAAGGTGCCTGCTGTGAGTTGCAGGCACCTGAAACGTGTTATCCTATATTGTTAGGCGTTACTTTATCAAGTAGTTCGCTGCGGCAATAAAGCAAATAAGCACTAAAATAACGCCCTGTAATTTTTGTTCTAAAGTCAATTGAGTTAACATCGTTTTATTAATTAGGATAAAGCAAATTTATAATGTAATAGGTCTGTTACAATAGTTACGTTCACTTTTACGTTATTTTTAATAAATAATGTTGTAGGTTTTTATAATAGTCAACTCAACATTTATAAATTAAAATTTTAACAATAAAATGGTTTGTACGTTGAAATTAGTGTAGCAGTTACACATGTGCAAACCATTATCTTATAGCTAAAATCTCTACGAAAAAGCGCGATTATCACATTTTTTTCTCACCCGCTTCACAAAGCGTTTTTCTAAGTTTCTTTTGTTAAAAAAGTATCGGTTTTGCCCCGTTAAAAAAGACTTATTATCACATATTAATATAATGTTAAGCTTATTGCGGTTTAAACATTTAAGTGATATTGAGGAAACAGCTGCGAACCACTAATACCTTTATATTTGCAGGTATTCATTTTACCCTAACCTGACTAACCATTCGTTAACATAGCGATCAATTAGGTATCTTTGCAAAATTATGAGTAAGCACGGTAGGATCTTAGTGGCCATGAGTGGCGGAGTTGATAGTTCGGTAGCAGCAGTGATGCTGCATGAGCAGGGCTATGAAGTTATCGGCCTAACCATGAAAACCTGGGACTATGCCTCATCCGGCGGTAGTTCTAAAGAAACCGGTTGCTGCAGCCTTGATAGTATCAATGATGCACGGGCTTTGGCAGTAGGCTATGGTTTCCCGCATTATATCCTCGATATCCGTAACGAATTTGGCGATTTTGTGATCGATAACTTTGTAGACGAATACCTGGCCGGCCGTACCCCTAACCCATGCGTTTTATGCAACACCCACATTAAATGGGAGGCATTATTAAAACGTGCCGATAAACTCGATTGCGAATTTATCGCTACCGGTCACTACGCCAATATCCGTTTGCAGGATAATGGCCGTTACGTGATCTCAAAAGGTAAAGACGAAAACAAAGATCAATCATATGTACTTTGGGGCGTATCGCAAAAAAACCTTGCGCGTACCAAATTCCCTTTGGGCAGTTTCTCAAAACCGGAGATCAGGCAGATGGCTTTGGATATGGGCCAGATCGAGCTTGCAGGAAAAAGCGAAAGCTACGAGATTTGTTTTGTGCCCGATAACGATTACCGCGCCTTTTTAAGGCATAAGGTTGAAGACCTTGACGAGCGTGTTGGCCCCGGCAATTTTGTATTGACCGATGGCCGCGTTGTAGGCAAACACCAGGGATATCCTTTTTATACCATTGGTCAGCGTAAAGGTTTGGGTATAGCATTGGGCCACCCTATGTTTGTAACCAAGATCGATCCGCACACTAATACTGTAGTATTGGGTACGGCCGAAGAACTGGAACGCAAACAGGCTTGGGTAAAAAATCTCAACCTGATAAAATACGAAAACATAAACGAGCCGTTGGAGGCCGTTACCAAAATACGTTATAAAGATGCAGGTATGCAAAGCACTATCCTGCAAATGGGCGAGCATATGAAGGTTGATTTCCATCATAATGTATCGGGCATAGCTCCGGGACAGTCGGCTGTATTTTATGAAGGAAATGACCTTTTGGGTGGTGGCTTCCTGATGTAATCACTTCTTCCGATATTATTTCGTTAACCCTTATTTTTCACAGTGTTATTAATTTATTAAAATTAGTAACACTGTATTGCAACACTCTGGCAACATAGCCTTAATTTTCTGCGATTTTTTCAATCATTTAGCTTTTTAATACCCCTCCAATTAAAAAACTAATTGGTGTTTCGCTTACTTTATGTTTTATTTGCAAAAACTAACACTGCGTAAATGGCCAAAAACCTACTAATAGTTGAATCACCGGCAAAAGCGAAGACCATTGAAGGGTACTTGGGCAAAGACTTTACCGTAAAGTCGAGCTACGGGCATATCCGCGACCTGGTTAAATCGGAAGACGCGATTGACATAGCTAATAACTTTAAACAGAAGTACGAAGTACCCGCTGATAAAAAGCAGGTAGTAAGCGAATTAAAGAAGTTAGCGAAGGAGGCCGAGATGGTTTGGCTCGCATCCGATGAGGACCGCGAGGGTGAGGCCATATCATGGCACTTGTTTGAAACGCTTGATTTGAAAGATGTAAGCACCAAACGCATTGTTTTTCACGAGATCACTAAACCTGCTATTTTAAAAGCGATAGACACGCCACGTAAAATAGATTACAACTTGGTGAACGCTCAACAGGCACGCCGCGTTTTGGATAGGCTGGTAGGTTTTGAGCTTTCCCCTGTTTTATGGAAAAAGGTAAAACCATCACTCTCGGCTGGTCGTGTACAATCTGTAGCTGTACGTTTAATAGTTGACCGCGAACGCGAGATCAATAAATTTAAATCTGAAGCTGCTTTTAAAATAGTAGCCATATTTGGCAAGGGCAAAGAAGCATTTAAAGCCGAACTGCCAGAGCGTTTTGCTAAGCAGGAAGATGCCGAGAAGTTTTTGCAGGATTGTATTGCAGCCAACTTTGATGTAAGATCATTAGATACAAGGCCAACCAAACGTTCGCCAGCCGCGCCATTTACCACCTCTACATTACAACAGGAAGCCAGCCGTAAATTAGGTTATTCGGTTGCGCGTACCATGCAGGTAGCGCAAAGGCTTTACGAAGCCGGTTATATTACTTATATGCGTACCGACTCGGTAAACCTGTCGGAACTGGCATTAAATTCGGCTGCTAACGAGATCGTATCCGCATACGGCGAAAAATATCACCAGCAAAGAAGATACAAAACCAAAAACGCCAGCGCACAGGAAGCGCACGAGGCGATAAGGCCAACATATTTTAATAACCATACTATCGATGGCGAATCGGCAGAGAAGCGTTTATATGAGCTGATCTGGAAACGTGCCATCGCTTCGCAAATGAGCGAGGCGCAGTTTGAAAAAACTACCGCCAAAATCAGCATCTCAACCCGTAGTGAGGATCTGGTTGCCAATGGTGAAGTAATGAAATTCGACGGCTTTTTGAAAGTATACCTCGAATCGAACGATGATGAGGATGATGCTCAGCAAGACGGCGAAAACAGCATGCTCCCACCGCTAACTCAAGGCCAGCGTTTGGCTTTGCAGGAAATGTCGGCTACCGAAAGGTTCTCTCGCCCGCCTGCACGTTATACAGAGGCAAGTTTGGTTAAAAAGCTGGAAGAGTTAGGTATCGGTCGCCCGTCTACCTATGCCCCTACCATTTCTACCGTGCAAAACCGCGGTTATGTGGTTAAGGAAGAGCGCGAAGGCAAGCAACGTAACTTCAGGGTGATGACATTGAAAGCCGGCGGTATCATCAAAGAAGAAAAAACCGAAAACACCGGTGCCGAGCGTGGCAAATTATTCCCAACCGATATTGGTGCCGTAGTGAACGATTTTCTGGTACAGTATTTTAAAGATATTGTTGATTTTAACTTCACCGCCAGCGTTGAAAAACAATTTGACGAGATAGCACAGGGCTTGAAAGAGTGGACAGATATGCTTCACGACTTTTATAACCCCTTCCATAAAGAGGTTGAAAACACCATCGAAAAAGCCGACAAAGCTACCGGCGAGCGCGAATTAGGCGTTCACCCGGAAAATGGAAAAAAGATATCAGTACGTATAGGTCGTTTCGGGCCGTTTGTACAGATAGGTGAAAGCGCTACCGATGAGAGCGAAGAAAAACCGCTATATGCAAGCCTGCGCAGCGGACAAAGCATCGAAACCATCAGCATTGAAGAAGCCCTTGAACTTTTCAAGCTGCCCAAAGTAGTTGGCGAATACGAAGGCAAGGTAATGAAAGTGGCTATCGGTCGTTTCGGACCATACATTAGCCACAACAGCGCGTTTGTTTCTTTACCAAAAGAGATCGACCCGCACGATGTTACCGAAGCCCAGGCTATCGAGCTGATTGAAGCCAAACGTAAAAAAGATGCCGAAAAGTTGATCAAAGCGTTTGACGAAGATCCGGATGTAAAAGTATTGAACGGCCGCTGGGGTCCATACATAGAGTTTGGTAAGCTAAACGTTAAGATCCCTAAAGATAAAGACCCCAAAACACTTACTTATGAGGAATGCAAAGCTTTAGCCGATGCAACCCCTAAAGATGCCAAGAAAGGCCGCTTTGGCAAAACCGCAGCAGCAGCAAAACCAGCTGCTACTAAGGCTAAGGCACCTGCTAAAAAGAAAGCGCCTGCTAAGAAGAAATAGTTAAAATTTGTTGTAAGGTTGAAATGTTGCAAAGTTTGAAGGTTAGAATCAAAACTTTACAACATTTCAACCTTACAGCTTTATAACATCTCAAAAACATGAAAAAAGACCTGCCCGAAAATGATGTAAAAGATATTGCTGTAGCGGTAGCGCTGGAGAGCGAGAGTGTGGAGAGTAAGGTATGGTACGTTTACCTCATTAACCTAAAAAATGAGCCTATTGAAAATGTGCTCATCACCTCGAAAGGTTATGGCGAAAAAGATGGTGAACAGGTAAAAACCTCAACGTTGAGGCACATGATGCCAGTTGTTGAGGGTAAAGCTTACAAGCTTATCGAGCCTATTGATGAGCAAACTTTCGGCCTTAATAATGAGTATTGGATAAGCTATTATATAGGTAAAGATATCTACGATAAGAAATTTATTTTCCTCCCGGAAAGTATCGTAGAGATGAATTTTATCAAAATTCCGGTGTTAAATAAGCCTGGTGTTATGATAAAATAATTTTCGTGTGAGGTTATTTATTGTCATAATTTTTCTAAATTTCGTGACAATAAATAAGCCTAACCCATGGAAAACGGATACAGCCAATTCCGCCGCCGCCGAACTTTAATTACCGTAGCTACAACTGTTGTTCTTGCTTTACTGATTGTTTACCTGGTGGTGAACAGCCGGAAAAAAACTGCTGTTGATCCGGCTTTTAGCAAGTATATCGAGTCGTACACAACGGGTGTTGTTTCAAAAACCAGTCCTGTAATTATCCGGCTTGCCAGCGATGTGCAGGTAACGCATAGTCAAAATGAAGCAATTGACGAAGATATTTTCAACTTCTCGCCATCTATAAAAGGCAAAGCCGTTTGGCTGGATGCCCGTACCATTGAGTTTAAGCCTGCCGAAAAACTTGATCCCGGAAAAACCTATACTGCCGATTTTAAGCTGAGCAAGCTGATTGAAGTGCCGAATCATTTTGAGCACTTCAGGTTCAGTTTCCAGGTCATGCAGCCCGATTTTACGGTTTCGTTTGTGGGGATGCAAACGGCCAACAGCACCTCAACCACAGAAATGAAACTAAGCGGCGATATCCAGACCGCCGATTCTGAAGATCCATCCGCGGTTGATAAGCTTATTGTACCGAATTATGAAACGCCTATAAAAATTAACTGGGAGCATGACGCGGCCCATAAAAATCACCATTTTACTATAACCGGCCTTACCCGCCTTGCAGGTAAAGCGAATCCGTTAACCATCAACTGGGATGGCAGCGAAATTGGCGTTGATAAAAAAGGCAGTCAACAGTTTGATGTGCCTGCCATTGGCGATTTTAAGGTACTGAACATCCGCGCTGTGCAGGATAACGACCAATATGTTGAAGTTCAGTTTTCGGATAACATTATGGTTGGCCAGGAATTGAACGGACTTATCGGCATTAATAACCTTGCCGATGCGGCCTACAGTATTGATGGCAGCCTGGTTAAAGTTTACGCGCCCGAGCGGATGCAGGGCAACTACAGCGTATTTGTAAACGAAGGTGTCAGGAATATCGCCTTAAAAAGGATAACTAAAGGCTACACAGCAAACGTATTTTTCGAAAACCGGTTGCCTGCTGTAACCATTCCGGGTAAAGGTGTGATCCTACCAGATTCGGGCAGGTTAATGATGCCTTTTGAAGCTGTAAATCTTAACGCTGTTGACGTTACCATTATTAAAATTTACGAAAGCAACGTACCGCAATATTTTCAAAACAATGGTTTTGATGGCAGTGCCGAATTAAGGCAGGTTGGCAAGCCTATCGTACAAAAAACCATCCGTCTGGATGTAGATAAAGGTTTAAACCTAACCAAGAAAAACCGCTTCATGCTGGATATCGACCAGATGGTACGCACCGAGCCGGGCGCGATTTATCGGGTAGTTATCGGCTTCAGGCAATCGTACTCCTTATTTAACTGTAAACTGCATGGTGGTAAAGAGCGCAAGGATAACGGGGATGAAGATGGCGACGAGTATTATGAGGGCGGCGACTATGGCAACAACTCATCAAAAGTAAGCGATGAAGACGATGAGTTTTGGCAACGCTACGATAATTACTATCCCGAAGGTTATAACTGGCAGGAACGTGACGATGCCTGTACCCCATCCTATTACAACAAACAGCGTTGGGCAACACGTAACATCATTGCATCAAACATTGGTCTGATAGCCAAACGCGGTAATGATAACAGCATGTTGGTTGCTGTTACCGATATTTTAACTGCGAAGCCGATGGATGCCGTGGAGATAGAGCTGTTGGATTATCAGAAACAGGTGATCTATAAAACCACTACCGACGGCGACGGTCTGGCTAAATTCGATCTGAAACGTAAGCCTTACCTCCTGGTAGCCAAGAAAGGCCCGCAACGCGGCTATTTGAAGCTGGATGATGGCAGTTCGCTCCCGCTTTCCCGCTTCAATGTAGGCGGCGAAGAAGTGCAAAACGGCCTTAAAGGTTTTATTTATGGCGAGCGCGGCGTTTGGCGTCCCGGCGATTCTATTTATACTTCGTTTATTTTGGAGGATAAGTTGAAAACCTTACCGGCCGATCACCCGGTTGAGTTTGAATTGTATGATCCAAGCGATAAATTATACAGGCGCATCACCCAAACCAAGGCTGTAGATGGCTTTTACAGCTTCCATACAGCTACCGAAACCTCGTCCCCTACCGGCAACTGGACAGCCAAGGTAAAAGTAGGCGGTGCTATCTTCGAGAAAAAGATAAAGGTGGAAACCATAATGCCTAACCGCCTTAAGCTTAACCTAACTTTCGGCGGTGCGGCGGAATTGACAAAAGGCAACAACGCGAACGGTAAACTAAGTGCTACATGGCTATTTGGCGGCGCGGCACAAAATCTGAAAGCTAAGGTTGATGCCTTTTTATCGGCACAAAACACCAGCTTTAAAAAATATAAGGATTATGTTTTTGACGATCCTACCCTGGCTTTCAACACACAGGTACAAACCGTTTTTGATGGCAAGCTAAGCGAAATCGGTACTGCCGATGTGGATGCCAATGTAAATGTAGAGAAACAGGCTCCCGGTCAGCTTCGGGCCAATTTCCTGGTAAAAGTATTTGAACCGGGAGGTAACTTCAGCATTAACCAGGTGAGTATGCCTTATAATGTTTACCCGGCTTATGTGGGTATTAAAACACCTGAGGGTAGCGATCTATCGGGTATGCTGGTTACCGATAAGGACCATAGTATTGATATTGCCGATGTAGATGTGAACGGCAACGCGCTGCCCGGCAGTCGCGATGTACAGGTTGAATTGTATAAGGTGCAATGGCGCTGGTGGTGGGACCAAACCGGCGATGAAATGAGCAACTTCACGCAGGATAAGTACAACAAACTCATCAAAGCCGAAACCGTAAAACTCACCAACGGCGCAGGCAAATGGAACCTGCACATTAACAAAGCCGATTGGGGCCGCTACCTCATCAAGGTAAAAGATGAACAAACCGGGCACTCAACCGGGAAGATCATTTATGTTGATTGGCCAAACTGGTCGGAAAGGTTGCAATCAACCAACCCTACCGAGGCGGCGATGCTTTCCTTTACTTCGGATAAGCAGGCGTATAAAGTTGGAGAAGAAGCCACGCTGACTATCCCTACTGGCGAAGGTGGACGCGCTTTGATCAGCTTTGAAAACGGCAGCAAGGTTTTAAAAACCGTTTGGGTAGATACTAAAAAAGGCCAAACCCAGTACAGTTTCAAGGTTGATGAAACCATGGCACCTAATGTTTTTGTGAACGTTACGCTACTGCAAAAACATTCGCAAACGGTGAATGATCTGCCTATCAGGATGTACGGCGCTATCCCGTTAACGGTTAATAACCCCGAAACCATCCTGAAACCTGTGATCACGATGCCAGATAAGATCAGGCCCGAAACACAATCGGCTATTACGATTTCCGAAGCATCGGGCAAGGAAATGACCTATACGATTGCCATTGTTGATGAAGGCTTGCTGGATATTACCAATTACAAATTGCCTGATCCGCACGATACCTTCTACGCTCACGAGGCATTAGGCGTAAAAACCTGGGATCTGTTTGATTATGTAATAGGTGCCTTTGGCGGCGGACTGGAGCGTATTTTAAGCATAGGTGGCGACGGCAACCTGGGCAACAATAAAAATGTACAGGTAAACCGCTTTAAATCGGTTGTAAAATACTTGGGGCCATTCCATCTGGATGCAGGCGAAAAGCAAACACAGCGCTTTACATTACCACAATACATTGGCTCAGTAAAAGCCATGGTAGTAGCCGGGCATAATGGTGCTTACGGTATTGCCGAAAAAGCTGTAGCCGTTAAAAAGCCATTGATGATATTGGCTACCCTGCCACGTGTACTTGGCCCATCAGAAACTATTCAACTGCCGGTTACCGTGTTCGCGATGGAGAACAATATCAAAACGGTGACCCTGCAGGTGCAAAGCAACGCTTTCAGTAACCTCGGCGGTAATAATCAAAAAACATTAACCTTCGCTAAGCCAGGCGACCAGTTGGTGACCTTCGACCTGAATGTTAAAGATTTCGTAGGCGTAGGCAAAGTAAAAATAATAGCCAAAAGCGGTTCTGAAACTGCGGCTTACGATGTTGAGCTGAACATTCGCAACCCTAACCCTCCGGTTACCCGCATCATCCAAAAAGAACTGGCACCGGGCGAGGTTTGGAATGCAAATTATCAACCTGTGGGCATCAATGGTACTAACAAGGCAACACTCGAGGTAGCCTACATCCCACCATTGAACTTATCGAAACGGTTAGATTACCTGATCGAGTACCCGCACGGTTGTGTGGAGCAAACCACTTCATCGGCGTTCCCGCAGTTGTATTTAACCCAACTGCTTGACCTGTCGCCAAGGCAACGCGCCGAAACCGACCGCAATATCAAAGCTACCATTAACAGGCTTAACGGCTTCCAGGTACAGGGCGGCGGCCTAAGTTACTGGCCTTACGGCGGCGATGCCGACGAATGGGGCACAAACTATGCCGGCCACTTTATGCTGGCTGCGCAGGCTAAAGGTTACAGCATGCCGCTGGGCTTTATTGACAGGTGGAAGAAGTTCCAAAAACAAAAGGCCTTGAGCTGGGTTCCCCGCACACAGCCTTACTACTATGAAGATGACCTAACCCAGGCCTACCGCCTGTACCTGCTGGCTCTCGCCCGCTCGCCGGAGTTAGGTTCAATGAACCGCCTGCGCGAATTTGCTTTATTAAGCGATGCAGCTAAATGGCGATTGGCAGCCGCATACAAACTTGCGGGCCAACCCGAAGTTGGTTTAAAACTAATAGCAGGGCTATCTACAACGGTTAAACCTTACAACAGCTTATGGGGAACTTACGGATCTGATCTGCGCGACCAGGCCATGATCCTCGAAACACTTACCCTACTGGAACAAAAACAAAAAGCAGCCGGACTGGTGCATACTGTTGCCGCACGCCTATCGCAGGATGATTGGTACAGTACGCAAACCACTGCTTATTCATTGATCTCGCTGGCACAGTTTTACGGACAAAACAAACCGAATGGTAAACTGCAATTCAGCTATCAATCTGGCAGTGCCAAAGGCGATATCAGTACATCATCATATTTATGGCAAGGCGCGCTGGCCGGTAACGGAGGTAAAATCTATCTTAAAAACAGCAGCAATAATAAACTGTATGTGCGGTTGATACAACGTGGCCAGCCGTCATCCGGTCAGGATACTCAAAGCATTATCAATCCAGATGTATTGCAGATTCGTGTTGGTTATTTCAACCTGAAAGGGCAACCGGTTGATCCATCAAGCTTAAAACAAGGCACCGATTTTGTTGCCCAGGTAAACGTTAAAAATCCGGGTAAACGCGGCAGGTATGATAACCTGGCGCTTACGCAGATCTTCCCGTCGGGATGGGAAATATTGAACAGCCGTATGCTGGGCGATGAGGTGTTTAAATCGTCACCGTCTGATTACCGCGATATCCGTGATGACAGAGTGAACACCTACTTCAGCCTGAATGAAGGCCAGGAATCAACTTATTATGTAATGCTGAATGCTGCTTACACGGGCAAATATTATTTGCCAGCCGTGTATTGCGAGGCGATGTATAATAACCAGATCAGCGGATTGCTGAAAGGGCAATGGGTTGAGGTGGTGAAGTAATGCGCCTTTAAAAACTTACGAAGTTTTTGAAACTTCGTAAGTCTGGCCATACTGATAAACAAAACCATGTCATTGCGAGGAGCACCGAGGGCAAAAGCGTAGGGTGCGACGTGGCAATCGCATGCTATACAGGGCGGACATGCCTCCGTGCGATTGTTTCGTACCTTATGATGACATACATTAAAAGTGGGTCATGCTGAGCCTATCGAAGCATGGTGGGTAGGCCTCTACGCGCGACTCTTCGACAAGCTCAGAGTGACAGGCCCGCCAAATGTCAAATATCCTTCAGAGGCGAACGCTTTTATTACTCGCAATTGTAAAGGTTAGATAATTCGGTAACAGAATTAACAAGCAATAAAAAACGTTAATTCAATTATGCGGAACATCAATAATGATCTAACCTTAAAGCGGAATTATCTGAGTAAATATC